>CAIOIX010000425.1 GCA_903858445.1 uncultured beta proteobacterium | reverse complement strand
ATGCTCTTCACCTCGTAGACTATCTACAAATGCCTCTATAAGAGAGCCAATATTTTCAATGATCATTCCCGAAGCCAACGACAACATCAAGAAAAGAGCAACAACAACCCCATTATGTTTTTCCCAAACTTCCATAACGTTTGAATTTAAAGCTGCAATTAATAACGCATAAGGAAAAAATGCGATTGAACCAGGAACAATAAGCGTTGCTACTGGACGAAAAAGCTCATTTTTCAAAACATTTATCCCATCCATAGATATTCCTTAGTTGAAAAATGAATGCTCAATCTCTATGCGCTACGGCATCGTTTAATGCTTGCAATACAGTATCTCGAGCCGCCTTATCTTCAGTAACGAGGCCATCCTTATCCCCACCAGCTGTACCAAAAACAATTAAATACTGAACTTTCTTTGTTCTAGCTATCCCGAATGCCAAGACCAAGAGCACGACAGCAAATACTATTGAGCCCCATGCAACGGGAGGAACTATACCGCCAATCAAAAAAAGTACTCCTACAAAAGCCACCCAAACTGCACTTGAATAGCTTGGCTCTTTTGCCGAGGCAACTATAGATGTAATTCCAGATATTGGATAAGTGGTTGTTCCATTAATAAATCTAGAGTTGGTTACTTTTATCGACCCTTGCTCAAAGAATATTTTTTCCATATTTTTCCTTACGATTAAATTAATCTAATTCTTATAGTTTATATCTCCTCAGGCAGCATTAGGACCTATCTAGTGGTTTTCCAGGGGATGCCCAAAGCCCTACTAAGTGTCGACCTTCAGGACGCTCTAAATATCAGACGAGTCTTTATAGGTGATATCCCCGAATTAAATGATTAATTCAAAATCAACTGGTAACATTTAAATATAAAAAATATATCAATTTGTACATTTCAGAAAAATCAATGAGGATGCTTAAATGCGATACGAATACCTTTTTATAGCAGCCATCATAGGGTTTTTCATATTCGCCCTTCGGACAAATAACCAAAACTGGAAAGATCGCGCTGAAGAAGTGTTGGTTACAGCCGCTCTTGTTGGTTGTTTGTTTTCCATTTCAGTTGCTTTGTTTAATTTCAACCCATCCAACCCAATTGAGTCTATTACAGCTTTCTTAGGTGATATACGCTTTGGATTCATCATGAGTCTAACTGGCCTTGGATGCAAGCTGGCGATGGGAATTGCCAATGGATTGAGAAAAACTCTTACCCATGCAGATGTAAATCTAGGACATATTCAAGATACCTTATTAATCAACCAAAATCGACAAATTGAACAATTCGACAAACTTAACCAAACATTAGAGGACTTTGCTAAAAGGCTAGCGGAAGATTCGACTAAGGCTATCGTTACAGCTCTTGAAGCAGTAGTTAAGGACTTTAATAAAAACTTAACCGAGCAATTTGGCGAAAACTTTAAGCAATTAAATAGTGCAGTTGGCGAGCTTGTGGTGTGGCAACGTCAATACAAAGACGAATTAACTATTCAACAAGAAAAGAATAGCCAAATTACTCAAGATCTCGGCAAAGCAACCCAGTATCTCGTTGAGATAAGCTCCAGCCTTAATCAACTGGCCGGCTCATCAACTAACTTTACACAAAGGAGCGAGCAAATTACCTCCCTAATTACCCAATTAGAAAAGCAATATGCATTACTGGCTCAGGGTCAAGAATCACTTACTAAAACTTTACTTGCTTATGAAGGCTTGCCACCGTCAGTAAATCAAAAAATTGAAAGCATGATTACTCAATTACAGGATGGCGCTACGAAACTAAGCCAGACTGTGACCGACGGACAAGAGAAAGCAAATGGAGCAACAATAAAGGCAACCGAGGAATTAAAAAATAACTTAATTTCCCTTGATAAGCAAATTAAGTCAAATCTTGATTCAACCATGAGTAAATTTGGCCAGCAATTAGCTGACATTATTGAAAATATGGCATTGCAAATTTCAGACATCAAACAAAGATTATCTCAATCTGAAGTTAGATAAACATGTCAAAAAACTCCTCCTTCATAGCAATGAGTGACTTTATGACGTCACTTTTCATGATATTTCTACTGCTAACGGTCGTATTACTAACCGAGGTGTCACGAATTAGTATTAACGAGGACTCTGCAAAACAAACTCGCATTCAACTACTTGGAGAATTGGAAGCCGAATTTGCACAAGACCTACCTAAATGGGATGCACAGATTCTCGATGACTTAACTTTGCGTTTTAAAAATCCAGATCTAATGTTTGCAACCGGGAGAGCAGAAGTAAAGCCTGAATTTAAGGCTGTAATGGATTCATTCCTACCGAGATACTTTGCGATTATTACTAAACCACAATTTAAGCCCTACATCAAAGAGCTCAGAATCGAGGGGCATACCTCCGCATTCTGGGCTGCAGGCACAGACCCCAGAACTGCTTATCTTTTAAATATGGAGCTGTCCCAAAAGAGAGCTCTATCTACGCTCACATACACCTTGCAAAACTCAGGCCAAGACTATGAATGGGTAGTTTCGAACTTATATTCAATTGGACTTTCAAGCTCGAAACCAATTGTTGTATCTGCCGATGATGTTCGAAATCAACGTGTTGAATTTAAAATCAATCTTCTTGGAAATTCCAAATGATTGAAGACCACTTGGGCGATTTAATTCGTCGGTTTGGCTACATATCGGGTATCGCAAAAATTCCCACTCAAATGGCGGAACCTGTTACAGAAGATCCATCTCGCTTAAATTTAGGTACAGCAGTCGAAATTAGGCATGGAGAATACCAAGTAGCTAAGGATGGCACTTTGGTTGTTGATGGTAAACGTACCTTCATATACATATGCAACCCATCCAACTATATGGGCAAGTTAAATACAAAAGATATCGCCACTTTGCCCAAGTACCATTTCACAGAATGCACCACAATCAGCAAGATGGCCTCTATTGGAAGGGCGGATCGCTACGTACGACCAATCGTTCCAGATGGAAAATTTAGACTGCTTCTTGTAAGCGGGAAAAAGAAAGAAACTTTTGATAGCGCCCTGTACCCCTGCGGATACTGCTTTAGAAGTCTCTTTCCAGAAATTCCGTTTCCAAGCAGAACTAAATTTACTGTTGAGCAATTTTTTGCAAAGTTCCCCCTCAACTGCGCCGATGAATTTATAACAACACGTAAATCAGTTTTGCAAGCGAATCACAATACTTACTCCGCGAGCTTTAAGAGTCTATCAGCTGAACTGAGGGCCAAAAAGGAATGTCATGGTTGTTTTGAGAGATTTGATTCAAAAGATCTAGACACCCATCACCTTGATGGTGATGCAAGCAATAACAGCGCACTTAACCTTAAAGTATTATGTGTACATTGTCATATTAATGAACCAAATCATGGCCATTATCAAGCCCTGCTTGCAAAGAATGGGCGATTGAATGCTTTTTATGAGAAATATCCAAAGAAGAGGTTACTAACCTTTACTTGAACTTTCCGAGCCCAATCCGACCTACCAGTAATACAAAAGCCTCTAGAGAAATCTAGGGGCTTTTTCTTTTAGGGGTTAGTGAAAGGCGGTTACTGTTGATAACAAAAGGTAGTCTATTAGGCGTTGATTGACCGGGGAAGGAAGGCGCTGGTTGACCGTGAGCGTCTCGAAACGCGACACTGGGGTGATTTGTCGTGTAAACCGACATCTTAGGGTGATGTTAGCGAGGGGCAGCTTTCGACCCCCAAAGCAAACACCCAAAATAAAACCCGCCGTAGCGGGTTTTTTAATACGCCTAAATT
>CAIOIX010000424.1 GCA_903858445.1 uncultured beta proteobacterium | reverse complement strand
ATACAAAAGCTCCGCCTAGGCCTCTTAAAACGTCAATCTATGGCTATTACGAGTACACATCAAGTTTATAGAAACATATACATTGTAGAATTCTATCGCAATATGTTCCCCCTCCAACAGAGAAGAAAGAGCTCTAGTGAATAAGGATTACTGTAGTGTATTTTTGAAGGCGGGTAGCATTGGCATAGCTAAAACCTCTATACCCTCATCTCGCAAAGCCTCCGCTTCATCAAGAGTGGTCTGACCTCGAATGCTTCGCTCAGCAGATTCTTTATAGTGAATCTTGCGAGCCTCTTCTGCGAATGAGCTACCCACATCCTCAGATCTTCCCATGAGTTCGCGCATACCCTTTAAGAAAGCAGCCTGAACCTGGGCTTCCAGATGAGTGTGGTCGTTACCAGTAAGCGCAACTACCTCACCACTCAAGCTACCAGAATCAGTATTTACATGGGAAACCGTGAGCTCTGTCGATTCAGAAAGCTGATTTGAAGTCTTGGCAGAGCCAGACTTAGCAATATGAGGTGCTGATGGCATCCGGTTAATTTCCGTGCTATCGCAAATCGGGCAGGCGAGCATACCTTTATCCTGCTGGGCAAGACAGTCCTCCTCAGAGGCAAACCATCCCTCAAAGCGATGATCCAAGGGGCAAGAGAGGTTATAAACTTTCATAAGACCTATATCGGGGCAAAAACACCAAAAACAATAGCTCTATTTTAAATGGGTTTACTGATGACCCTAGGAAAGCAAGGATGGCATCACTAGGCCACGGCGATATCGGTCCAGCCAATACGCTGAAATAGTCGTTTTTACATCGGTAATAACACCCTGCTCTACCCACCCAATAATCTCTTCCAGGGGTGCCGCAAAGACGTCTAAAAACTCCTCTTCATCAAGCTTGCTTTTGCCTGGCTCAAGATCTTCGGCTAAATAGATGTCAATAAACTCCGTCGAATAAGAAATCACCGGATGAATGCGACGCACATAGCTCCATTTTTTTGCCGTGTACCCCGTCTCCTCTTCAAGCTCTCGTTTTGCACATAAAAGCGGATCTTCGCCAAGATCAAGTTTCCCAGCGGGAATTTCCATGCATACCTTAGCGATAGGATAGCGATATTGGCGCTCTAGAAGCATCCTGCCATCAGCCAAGATGGCGATGATGGCAACGGCGCCTGGGTGGGTGAGATACTCACGAACAGCCTCCTGACCATCCGGCAGGCTAACCTTATCCCGCTTCATATTTAAGAAGATGCCGCCATAGATATCCTCACCAGAAATACGATCTTCTCGTAGATGTGCATCACCTAATGGAAGATCGTGTAGGAATTTTTCAGTCATAAAGTTTCAAGTCCAAATGGGGAATGTTTGTAATGGTCACATTATTTCCCATCATACAAAATATGAATGACAGTGGTACAAAAGCCCAGAAACAATAAAGACTCCGAAGTATTCACTTGGGAGTCTTTAGGCTTCGTGTTGCCGCTAACTTTAACTATCCCACTTTAAGAACCTAGCAAAGTGCGACGCATCGCATCCAAACAAAGTCCCATCAAGCCTGATGGCAGAATGCCGATCAACAGTACTAGTATGGCATTTAAGCCTAATAGGCCACGAGCAAAGGTAGACCCCGTAATAGTCAACTCATGTTCAGGATCATCAAAGTACATGACCTTAACCACTCTCAAGTAATAGAAAGCGCCAATCAGTGAAGCAATCACGGCAAGGATTGCCAAGCCAGTATGTTCAGCATCAACCATCGCTTCAAGTACGCCCAACTTTGCAGCAAAACCAACTGTTGGTGGAATACCAGCCAAAGAAAACATCAGCACCAAGCCGATGAACGCATACCAAGGATGCTTCTTATTCAAGCCTTTAAGGCCATCCAATGTTTCGCAGTCATAACCTTTGCGAGAAAGCATCATCAATAAACCAAAGCTGCCTAGTGTTGTCATGACATACGTGATGACATAGAACATCGAAGCGCTAAAAGCATGATCGTCAAATACCGAGAGCATGCCTAACAACACAAAGCCCATCTGCGCAATTGCAGAGTAAGCCAACATCCGCTTGATATTGGTTTGCGCAATCGCGGTAACGTTACCCAATATTAAGGAGAGTACAGCCAGCAAAATCAGCATCGGCTGCCAATCGCCCAAAAGTGGCAGGAGAGTATTCACCAGCAAGCGAAATAACAAAGCAAAGGCTGCTAATTTAGGTGCAGCTGCGATCATCAAGGTAACAGCGGTTGGCGCACCCTCATAGACGTCAGGCACCCACATATGAAAAGGCACAACACCCATCTTGAATGCCAAGCCAGCCACAATAAAGACCAGACCGAAAGCCATGACTAAATGGTTGATACGAGGATCTGCAACGGTTTTAAAGATCTCAATAAGGTCCAAAGAACCAGTTACGCCGTAGAGCATCGACATACCATAGAGCAAGAAACCTGAAGCCAATGCGCCCAAAATAAAATACTTAATCGCCGCTTCGACACTCTTCTCACTTGTACGGCGCATTGCTACTAATGCATAAGTAGGCAAAGCCATCAACTCAAGTCCAAGGTAGAGGGTTAAGAGGTTAGATCCAGAAATCAATACCAACTGACCTAATAAGGCAAGCAAGCTCAGAACAATAAAGTCAGGGCGAAACATCGCGCGGTCAGTGAGGTATTGCTTAGAGTAGATCAGGCTAACCAATACTGCGCCGCAAGAACAAGCCTTCAAGAGATTGGAGAATGGATCCGATTGGAATAAGCCATTCATCGCCACCAGGGAAACATCACCTAGACGACCCATAAATGCAGTGATCATGTAGACAAGCAAGATGATCGAGAAGAAATATACGAAACCAACCCCACGTGGTGTATGGAAGATATCCTGCACTACTCCGGGAGTAGTTGGCTGTCTTTCGGGAACGTAAACGCTAGCGACTAATAATAGGCAGGTCGCTATGAGTAAAACAAGTTCTGGCAGGATGGCGTATAGATCGAATGCTTGCATTTGCTTTTACTCAGAGTTTGCTAACAGCAACGTGCTGCAGCAGATTAATAACGGCTGGATGAATAATGTCGGTAAAGGGTTTTGGATAAACACCCATACCAATCACACAGATGGTTAACACGGCCATCATGAAATATTCACGACCATTGAGGTCTTTTAACTCCTCAACATGTTGATTGCCAATAACGCCGAAGAACACACGCTTAACCATCCATAAAGAATAAGCAGCGCCCAGAATCAATGCTGTGGCAGCCAAGATACCAATCACGAAATCGTAATCAACTGCCGCGAGAATCACCATGAACTCACCTACAAAACCGGAGGTCGCTGGCAAACCACAGTTAGCCATTGCCATCAAAACGGCAAATGCTGTAAAGGCGGGCATGCGATGCACTACGCCACCAAAGTCGGCAATTTGACGAGTATGCATACGGTCATATAAAACACCAATGCAGAGGAACATTGCACCAGCAACAAAGCCGTGAGAAATCATCTGCACAATACCGCCCTCAATACCAAGAGGGCTAAACATAAAGAAGCCTAAGGTTACAAAACCCATGTGCGCCACTGATGAGTAAGCCACCAGTTTCTTCATATCTTTTTGAACAAGAGCAACAGCGCCGACATAGATCACCGCAACCAGTGACAGGAAGATTACAAACGGGCCAAGATACTGACTTGCATCTGGTGCAATCGGTAAGGAGAATCGCAAGAAACCGTAAGCGCCGAGTTTCAACATAATCGCCGCCAAGACAACTGAGCCACCCGTTGGGGCTTCAACGTGAACGTCAGGCAACCAAGTATGCAAAGGCCACATTGGCACCTTCACAGCAAAGGCCATGAAGAAGGCAAAGAACAGGAGAATTTGCTCAACGATATCTAAGCGGGCGTTTTGCCAAGCAGCAATATCAAAGGTATTTGTCACGTTGTAGAGGTACAGCATGGCAACCAAAGTAAGCAACGAGCCAAGCAAGGTGTACAAGAAAAACTTAAATGCAGCATAAATACGGTTATGCCCACCCCACACACCAATGATGATGTACATCGGAATTAAGGTCGCTTCGAAAAATACATAAAAGAGTAAGGCATCTAAAGCAGAAAATACGCCGATCATCAGACCCGATAGGATCATGAAGGAGGCCATATATTGAGAAACTTTCGTGGTAATCGACTCCCAAGAAGCGATCACTACAAAAATATTGATAAATGCCGTTAAGACAATAAACCAAACAGAAATACCATCAATACCTAAGTGATAGTTGATGTCATAACGAGGAATCCAACTGATCTTCTCGACAAACTGCATGCCTGGGTTAGCAATGTCAAACTGAATCACCAGTGGCAAGGTTGCAATAAAGCTGATCACAGCACCTACTAGCGCTAACCAGCGTACACCAGCAGTGGGCTTTTCTGACCCATAAAACAAAATGATGAGTCCAAAGAAAATTGGAATCCAGATGGCGAATGAAAGAATCATAGTGGGTACTTAAAAAGGCCTAGCGAACAAAAGGCAGGTAAGCGTACAAAACCCAAGCCAACAATACCGCTAAGCCCGCAATCATAGCGAAAGCATAGTGATAGAGATAACCGGATTGCAAATGGCGAATTACGCCAGCAAAACGCCCTACTGCATGGGCGCTGCCGTTAACCAAGAAACCATCAATAATCTTCTGGTCGCCGCGATGCCATAAGACACCACCAATCCAGAGCAAGCCTTTAGCAAAAACAGCTTGGTTTAAATCATCAAGATAGTATTTGTTATCCAAGAGCTTCTTGATTGGCGCCAGCGCTTCTGCAAACTTGCCTGGTAACTTCGTCATCCAGAGATAACCGATCGCAGCAGTCAACACGCCAAGCGCCACCAATAACAAGACTGGTGAGGTAAGTGAATGGATTGCCATCGCGATTGGGCCATGGAACTCTTCAGCCAATTCAACCATTGCCGGGTGCTTACTGATATCAACAAAAATAGAATCGCCAAAGAACTGGCCAAACAACATCGGTTCAATCGTATAGAAACCGATGATTACAGAAGGAATCGCCAAGAGAATCAATGGCAAAGTAACAACGAATGGAGATTCATGCGGTTTTTGACCGGGAGCTAAACCATGGTGCGCATGATCATCACCCTGCTCTGCATCATCATGGTGGTGATCGTGGGCATGGGCATCAGCATGACCCCAACGGGCTTTTCCGTGGAACACATAAAAATACAGACGGAATGAGTACAGCGCCGTTACAAAGACGCTAGCCATGACTGCGAAGTAAGCAAATCCAGATCCCGGAATATGACTAGCTGCTACCGCCTCAATAATCGAATCTTTAGAATAGAAGCCAGAGAAGAATGGTGTACCGATCAATGCGAGATTACCTAATAACATCATCAAACAGGTAATTGGCATGTATTTCCACAGGCCACCCATCTTGCGCATATCTTGCTCATGGTGCATTCCCAGAATCACGCTACCAGCAGCAAGGAATAAGAGCGCCTTGAAAAATGCGTGCGTCATTAAATGGAAGATGGCGACTGGATAGGCTGAAACACCCAGTGCTACCGTCATATAACCTAATTGAGACAATGTTGAATAGGCAACCACTCGCTTGATATCGTTTTGAACGATCCCCAAGAAGCCCATAAAGAGCGCCGTAATAGAACCAATCACCAAGATGAAGCTCAAAGCAGTGTCAGACAACTCAAACAGCGGTGACATGCGCGCTACCATAAAGATACCAGCAGTCACCATGGTTGCCGCGTGAATCAAAGCAGAAATTGGGGTTGGGCCTTCCATTGAATCAGGCAACCAAACATGTAATGGGAACTGCGCTGATTTACCCATCGCGCCAATAAAGAGGCAGATGCAGGCTACCGTTAGCAGGTTCCAGCTAGTGCCTGGCAATACTTGGGCAGCTAGAGCGGTATTCTGAGCAAAGATCGCATCGTAGTTCATTGAACCAGTACTAGCAAGCAACAAGCCAATACCTAAGATGAAACCAAAATCACCTACGCGGTTTACCAAAAAGGCTTTCATATTGGCAAATACGGCAGACTGACGCTCGAAATAGAAACCAATCAACAGGTAAGAAACTACACCTACTGCCTCCCATCCGAAGAAGAGCTGCAAAAGATTGTTACTCATTACCAGCATCAACATGGCAAAGGTAAATAAAGAAATATAAGAGAAGAATCGGTTGTATCCTTCCTCACCCTTCATATAGCCAATAGTGTAGATATGAACCATCAGCGAGACAAAGGTCACAACGCACATCATGGTGGCCGTGAGAGGATCAATTAAGAAACCAATATCTAGATTAAGTTCACCCAACTGCATCCAGCGATACACGGTACCGTTGAAGTAGAAGCCATCCATTACCTGCACGAGCACGTTGCAAGATAAAACAAAGGCAATCATGACGCCTAAGATTGTGACGAATTGGCATGCGCCATGACCAATTCGGTTACCACCGAGCTTGGTACCTAGAAGGCCAGCAATCGCAGAGCCAAGTAATGGCGCTAGCGGAATAGCACAGAGAACGGGAAGAGTTAAGGTCAATTGCATGACTAGCCTTTTAAGTGGTCAAGGTCTTCAGCATTGATTGTGTCTACCTTACGGAAGAGCACCACCAAGATGGCCAAACCGATCGCCGCTTCCGCAGCTGCCACAGTCAAAATAAAGAATACGAATACTTGACCAGCCATATCACCCAAGTAATGAGAGAAGGCGACGAAGTTCATGTTCACCGAAAGTAACATCAACTCGATGCACATCAAGAGCACGATGACATTCTTACGATTCAAGAAAATACCAATTACGCTTGTCGCAAACAAAATTGCGCCAAGCACTAAATAGTGAGCGAGGGTAATGTTCATTTCTTCTCCCCTCTAGTATCTTGTTTTGCAGCCATATCAGAATCCATCTTCACCATCCGCATGCGGTCGGCAGCGACTACATTGACCTGGTAAGAAATATCTTGAGACTTAGCATCTTTACGATTACGTAAAGTCAATGCGACAGCAGCAATAATGGCTACCAGCAAGATGACGCCAGCGACCTCAAAAGCGTATACATAGTCGACAAAGATCAACATCCCTAAGGCATGAGTATTACTATTGGCAGCCTCCTCCAGCATGGGCTGCACGGGGGCCGTTGTGCCAATAAAGCTACGAATCAACACAATCGAAAGCTCGAGAACAATCACTGCTCCCATTAAGAATGCAACTGGCAAGAATTTTTTAAAGTCTCTACGCAAATGCTCAATATCCAAGTCCAGCATCATGACCACAAATAAGAATAGCACCATAACAGCGCCAACATAGACGAGGATTAAAGCCAAACTCAGGAACTCAGCCTTCAGAAGCATCCACAGGCCAGATGCACAGAAGAACGATAAGACCAAGAATAAAGCAGCATGAATTGGGTTGCGAGCCGTAACAACGCGGACCGCAGAAATTACCAATAGACCAGCAAAAGCATAGAAAAATACTGGGAAGAGAGAGGAGGTATCGAATGTCATAAGGAGATTGGCTCGATTCGATTAACGATAAGGCGCATCAGCTGCGCGGTTGGCGGCAATATCTTTTTCGTAGCGATCACCGACAGCCAAGAGCATTTCTTTTGTGAAATACAAATCACCGCGCTTATCGCCAAAATATTCAAAAATATTGGTCTCAACAATCGCATCGACTGGGCAAGCCTCTTCGCAGAAGCCGCAGAAAATGCACTTGGTTAAATCAATGTCATAGCGAGTAGTACGGCGAGTGCCATCATCACGCTCATCACTCTCAATGGTGATGGCATAGGCTGGGCAAACGGCTTCACAGAGTTTGCAACCAATACAACGCTCTTCCCCGCTTTCATAACGGCGCAATGCATGCAAACCTCGAAAACGGGGTGACAGCGGTGTCTTCTCTTCAGGATATTGAATAGTAATCTTTGGTTTAAAGAGGTAGCGACCGGTAATAGACATACCCATCAAGATCTCTTTAAGCATCAAGCTATTGAGGAATTGGGAAATTTTCT
>CAIOIX010000423.1 GCA_903858445.1 uncultured beta proteobacterium | reverse complement strand
AGTCAAGGAAATATTATCCGTAGTATTTCAACGGCATTAAATGGAAGTGGGGCTACTAGTTCGACAACTGGAAGAAATTTTATTCATAATGGATTGATGGCAGAAGCTATTGAGGCTGCAAACACATGGACAGCGCAAACTAATCCTCGACTATATTCACAAAATCATGACCAATCATTAACTAATCAGTGGGTTTTTACTGATGACGGAACTATCAACTCAATGGCTAATGATAGGTCTGGCGGTGCTGGATGGAAATGGAAATATATTCCAGGTTCAACAAGAACTGCGTCATATCCACTCGATATGGTATTAATGGAAATTCCAGTGAGTGCAAATTCAATTGTTACGGTTACTGTGTATTGTCAGAAAGACCATGCGACAAATATCGCTGCTAAATTGAGATATCGTGGTGGACAAGTCGCTGGACTTCCTGATGATGTCTTTTCAAACACTAAAGCAAGTGATACTAGCTGGGAATTATTGACATTGACACTTAATCAACCGACCAGTGCAGGAGTGATTGAGATAGAAGGACTTGCATGGTATGTCTCGGGAAATTCAAACGTATATTTTGCTGATGTGACGGTAACCCAAGCTTAATATATAATAAAAATATATGAACATAATAAATCAAGAAATTGACACAGCTGGTAAATTCCGTTATTGGGTACAGTGTGAAGACGGAAGCGTTACAATGTTAAAATTTGATGAAGTGACTTCAGATGAATTAGTAAAGCAAGAGATGCAAAGGATTTTAAATAATCAAGTAACAGAAGAAATATAATGGCGACTCCAACAAGAGCAACTGCACTAGGGATGTCGCTGTCAAAAGATGGCAGACCATGGGTGAGAGTTGCTTCAAAATCAACTCAAGTTGCGAATAGTCTCGCTTTTTCAAGGATTGGTACGCCCTTTTGGTTTTTAGTATCAGCTGTTACTGGAACTAATATTCAGATTGATATCGGCTCTACATGGAAAACTGTCACAGACGTATCAATAAATATCGGAGGTAGCTGGAAAACTGTCACAGGGATACAACAGAACATAAGTAGCTCGTGGAAGACTATTTTTTAAAAAAACATAATCACATGATGATAGAAGAACATTGCAAGGAAAATGTAGAATCTTTTAATGAAATTAGGGATAGGATAGCACACCAAAAGATACTCGGTGAAGAAACTTTTGCAGGAATGGATGCTATAAAAAAAGATATATTTGATGTCAGACATGAAGTAGCCAATGTAAAAAGTGACCTCGATGAGCATCGTGAGGCTGAAAGAAAAGACCATAGTGAAAATGCATTCATATTGAAAGCTATAGAAAAAAAGGTTGATAAGATGATGCCGACAGTAGAGCAGGTTCAGGCGATTGAAAATGCGGGAATTATAGGTAAAAAAATAATCAGCGGAATTGTCTGGTTGATTGTTGTAAGTGGCGTTATTTTTGGTGCAGTTATAGGAGTGAAAGAATGGTTCAAACGATGAAAAGGAGATTATCATGAAAAAGGCGATGGTGGATATTCTTGTGAAACAGTGTCCGAAGTGTGAACGCATCTGTCGGTTTGGAAATATGGTTGGGAAAAATCCTGAAACCATTCCGTTGTTCAAACAAATTGAAGAAAAAAAAGCAGAAGTTCTTTTCCAATTATGTGCTGAATGTGCTGAATAATATCACAGCGAGAACGAATCTGTTCTCGCTCAGTATCAGAGGATATCATAGAAATATGGCAACTTCTGATGCTGAATATGGCATATGGCTAACCCTCATATGCCTTCAGCGCAATTAATCTTTTAATAAAAACTTATTTGTACAATAAAAAAGAAGTGGCTGTGGCAATCCTTGTCGGAATTGTCGTTGTTGTTTATTCTTGGATGTGCATTGTTAGTATTTATTTGTTACTTCATATCGCACGTTGAGAAAAAAACATATCACGCTGATAATATGCTAATAGTAAAAAAATAATATGATTAAATT
>CAIOIX010000422.1 GCA_903858445.1 uncultured beta proteobacterium | reverse complement strand
ATTTAGATGAGCGCCATTGTTGACATCATCGGTAGAGAAATTTTAGATTCACGCGGCAACCCTACAGTGGAGTGCGATGTTTTGCTGGAGTCGGGTGTGATGGGCCGTGCTGCTGTCCCTTCTGGCGCCTCGACTGGCTCGCGTGAAGCGATTGAGCTACGAGATGGTGATAAAGCGCGTTATTTGGGTAAGGGCGTTTTAAAGGCCGTACAAAACATTAATATTGAAATTGCAGAATCCATTTTGGGGCTCGATGCTATGGAGCAGGCTTTTTTAGATCACACTCTGAATGAGCTTGATGGAACCCATAACAAGGCACGTCTAGGGGCCAACGCAACTTTAGCTGTCTCGATGGCGGTGGCAAGGGCAGCAGCAGAAGAAGCTGGCCTGCCTTTGTATCGCTATTTTGGCGGCTCTGGTTCGATGCAGCTTCCCGTCCCTATGATGAATATCGTTAATGGTGGTGCGCACGCTAACAATAGCCTTGATATCCAGGAGTTCATGATCATGCCGGTTGGCGCTCAAAGCTTCCGTGAGGCCTTGCGTTGCGGTGCAGAAATTTTTCATGAACTGAAGAAAATTATCGGTGCTCAAGGCATGCCAACGACGGTTGGCGATGAGGGTGGGTTTGCACCAAACTTTAAGAGTAATCATGAATGCTTGCAAACTATCATGCAAGCAATCGAGGGCGCTGGTTACCAGGCTGGTGAAGATGTCCTCCTGGCCTTGGATTGTGCGGCTAGTGAATTTTACAAAGATGGTAAGTACCACTTGTCTGGCGAAGGTTTGCAGCTTACTTCAAGTGAGTTTTCGGATTATCTCGGTAACTTAGCAGATCAATTTCCAATCGTTTCGATTGAGGATGGCATGCACGAGAGTGACTGGGATGGTTGGGCTGATATTACTAGAAAATTAGGCAAGAAAATTCAGCTGGTAGGGGATGATCTCTTTGTAACCAATACCCGTATTTTGAAGGAAGGTATCGAGAAAAACATTGCCAACTCCATCCTGATTAAGATTAATCAAATTGGTACTCTGACTGAAACATTTGCAGCGATAGAGATGGCTAAGCGCGCCAACTATACTGCAGTAATTTCGCATCGCTCTGGTGAGACTGAGGAGAGTACGATTGCTGATATTGCTGTTGGCACCAATGCTGGCCAAATTAAAACTGGCTCCCTGTCACGCTCCGATCGGATCGCAAAATACAACCAACTCTTACGGATCGAAGAGGATTTGGGTGATGTTGCTAGTTATCCTGGTAAGTCTGTTTTCTATAACCTCAAACGCTAATTTAGTAACAGCTGCGTTTCAATAGATTATGCGGATCGTCATCTACTCCATGCTGCTATTGCTCATGGCAATTCAGTATCCCTTGTGGCTTGGGAAGGGTGGATGGCTTAAGGTTTATGAAATGGAGCGTCAGCTAGAACTACAAGAGGCTAAGAATGGCGCCTTAAGCCTAAGAAATGCCAAGCTATCTGGGGACGTAAAGGATTTAAAAGACGGCACTCGTGCTATTGAAGAACGTGCCAGAGTTGAGCACGGCATGATTAAAGACGGCGAGTTTTTTGTACAAATTTTGCCAAACGATAAGCCCCCAGCCGCTACATCTATTAAACAGTAAAGTTAGTGGCCGCTGGTTGGTGGACGCGTTGCATCACTTAGCAAATCTGTTTTAAATACCTGGCGACAGTCAACTGGGTCAAACTGATATATCTTTCCACAGAAGTCACAGGCAGTTTCGACTTGCCCTTGTTCAGCAATGATGTCTTCAACTTCTTCCTCACCAAGCATTCGCAATACATCGGCAACCCTGTTTCGAGAGCAGCGGCAGGCAAATTGAATGTTGCGAGCCGGGAAGCTGCGAACCCCATTGTGATTTGACTCCTCTAGAAAAAGGCGGCGCAAAATAGTTTCAGGAGTGAGAGTCAACAATTCTTCATCAGTGATGGTCTCACCCAGCGTTTTGATGCGATTCCAACCTTCAGCAGCCTCCTGAGGGTCTAGATGTGAATGACCACCAGAATCTGGGAGTCGTTGCAGCAATAAGCCGCCAATATGGGTCTCGTTGGAGCTAAGCCATATGCGGGTATCCAGTTGCTCGGAATTCTGCATATATAGGGCAATAGCTTCAGCAGCGCTATTGACAGGCTTTATAACGGTGCCGGCGGTATCTTGGAGTGCAACTATGCCTTGATATGGTGGCTGCCCTGGCTCACGGTTAGCTGGGTCTAGGGTGATCACAAGTCGGCCGGTATTGCTGGCGTCTAATAGATCTCCTAAAGTGGCATCAGAGGCAATCTGTTCTGCATCAACCGAAAGCTTAACGGTGGCCCGCATAGATAAATTGGATGTGCATTCCACGACGAGAAGCTGTATTGGCCCATTACTTTGCGCTTGAATGATTAAGGTGCCATCAAACTTGAGGCTAGCGCTCAATAAAGTCGCCGCGCCAACAAAGTCCCCAAGGATCCTGCGGATAGCAGGGGGGTCATTACGACGTTCCAGAACAGCCTGCCAAGCGCTGCCAATCGAGACAATTTCCCCTCGAACAGGGGCTCCATCACACATAAATACCAATAGTTCATTCATAGGATGAAAGTATCCACGTTTTTGAGAAATATGGCTCGCTTTAGACTGACCTGAGATAATCCTGATTATGCATATTCGTACACGTTTCGCCCCTAGTCCAACGGGCTTTATACATTTGGGCAATCTTCGTAGTGCTTTATATCCGTGGGCATTTGCGCGCCACAATAAAGGCGACTTTATTCTCAGGATTGAAGATACCGATTTAGAGCGCTCGTCTCAAGAGGCGGTAGATGTCATTATCGAGGGAATGGCATGGTTAGGCCTCGATCTGGATGAGGGTCCAATCTATCAAATGCAACGCATCGATCGCTATCGTGAAGTTATTAAACAAATGCTCGATGCTGGGTTGGCTTACCCTTGCTATATGAGCGAAGATGAGCTCAATAAACTGCGTGATGAGCAAATGGCCAATAAAGAAAAGCCACGATATAACGGCTTATGGCGACCGGAGGAAGGTAAGACCTTACCAGCAATACCCGAAGGGATCGAGCCGGTGATACGCTTTAAAAATCCTATCGGTGGTTCTGTTATCTGGGATGACGCAGTAAAAGGATCTATAGAAATTAGTAATGATGAATTAGATGACCTTGTCATCGCAAGACCCGATGGCACGCCTACTTATAATTTTTGTGTTGTGGTTGATGATCTTGATATGAAGATCACGCACGTGATTCGTGGCGATGATCACGTAAACAATACGCCTCGTCAGATCAATATCATGAGGGCGTTAGGTGGCCTGCCACCGATATATGCGCATTTACCCACCGTCTTAAATGATGCTGGTGAAAAAATGAGTAAGCGTAATGGGGCCATGAGTGTTCGCGACTATCAAAAGGCGGGCTATCTACCAGAGGCGATTCTTAATTATTTGGCGCGTCTTGGTTGGTCGCATGGTGATGCTGAGGTTTTTACCAAAGAACAGTTCGTGGGCTGGTTTGATTTAGCCAACTTAGGTCGATCTCCAGCACAACACAATCCAGAAAAATTATTGTGGTTGAATCATCAATATATTCAAAATGCTGATCCAGTTCAATTGGCCGAGGCGACTAAACCTTTTGCACACCAATTGGGGATTGATACCGAGAACGGTCCCGACTTTGTCCAGGTGGTCGCATTACTAAAAGACCGCGCTAACACCTTAATTGAGATAGCGGAGGGCGCAAAACTTTTTTATCTACCCGCACCATCACATGGTACTGAGCAATTAGCTGAAAATATCCCAAGTGCTATTAAGCCGGCTTTGTTAGATCTGGTTAATGCCATTAAGCACGCCGAGCCTTCAAAGGAGGTTTATGCTGCAATTTTTAAGCAAGTACTAGCCCAACATCAACTCAAGATGCCCGCTTTAGCTATGCCCGTTCGCTATGCCTTATTTGCTACAACACAGACACCAGCGATTGATTCTGTGCTGGTTGTCCTCGGTAAGGATGAGGTTTTGAAGCGCTTGTCTAAGGCAGTTCTGTAATCAATTTGCGCATTAGCTACAAAATAGGATAAAATCTTGGATTGTTTTGAGTGTCTT
>CAIOIX010000421.1 GCA_903858445.1 uncultured beta proteobacterium | reverse complement strand
TTCTGGGTTGAGCACAATGACGTTTGGCAGCTCAGCAGCAAGCGTAATCGGTGTGAAATCTTTAATCGGATCAAAAGGTAATTTGCCACCACCTTGGGTATACAAAGGAAGGTTAATTCCGTGCGTGCCAACTGACGCCATCAGCCAGGTATATCCGTCAGGCGGAGATTTTGCTACGGCTTCAGCGCCAATATTTCCACCGGCACCTGGTTTGTTATCAATGACAACGGTCCACTTCGCCGTAGAAAGTAATTCATTCTGAATGGGGCGCGCAATGTTATCAGTTGCACCACCAGCAGGAAACGGAACAACTAAACGAATTGGCTTATTCGGAAATGTACTTTGTGCGTATGCACTGAGTGTGATTGATGCGCAACACACAATAGTGGCAGCAATGAAACTTGCTGCGCTTGCACATCCATGGTGAATCTTTTTCATTTCTGTCTCCGTCTTTATATTCTTTAGCTATATCAAGTATTGGCTTATACACAATGTAAACGATTATTTCTTTACTGGTAAGTAGTGCCTAATATTTAGGCAAGACAGGTCTGTCTATACAAATCGGTGACTTACGAAAACTTTTGTCGATTTATCCACAAAAGCTGTGGATAAGTTTTGGTCCCGCCGACAGGAATCGAACCTGTATCCCACGCTTAGGAGGCATGTGCACTATCCATTGTGCTACGGCGAGATAAAAAATATCTCAATAACTGCTACAAAATATCCCAAAAATAAGGTAAGGGTTTATTACCAGCCACAAAGAGCCCAAACCTGATTGGTTAAGGCAACCATCATAGTCGGTGCAAAGTAAGCTGAAAAAACAACCACTAAGACCACCAGAGCCAACATGTATAGAGCTGTGTTTATTGCACTTCTTTTTTTTATCGTGCCCAGTATCTTCATTTTTTCTCTGGAGAGTTGAGCGATTGTACTTAGGCGGTAACAGGTCTATGAATTGCGCGTTCTTTTACGGGGAGATTCACTAAAAAGGCAAAGACGCCAAGCACAATCGCAATCTCCCAAACAATTAGGTAAGAACCCGTCTTGTCATAAAGGTAGCCACCAAAATAGGCTCCACAAAAACTACCCAGTTGGTGTGAAAAGAACACCAAGCCAGAAAGCATAGAGAGATATTTAACACCAAATATCTGGGCAACAATGCCGTTGGTCAAGGGGATAGTCGATAACCAAAGGAAACCCATGATTGCGGCGAAGATATAAGTAGTCGTAGGGCTTAGTGGCAATAGTAAAAATCCAATAATTGCGATCGACCTGCCTAAATAGATGCCAGAAAGCAGATAGCGCTTCGGAAACCGTTGACCATAGATACCCGCGGCATAGGTGCCAAAAATATTAAACAGTCCAATAAGGGCTAGGGCGGTTGTGGCAACCACGGGTGCACCAACCTCCGGGTAAATCTTAGAGAGGTCTTTTAGGTAGGGTGCGAGATGTACTGCGATAAAAACAACCTGAAACCCGCAGACAAAATAACCTAGGGTAAGCAATCTGAAGCTGGGATTCTTAATGGCTTCTTTTAAAGCCTCTTTGATTGTTTGGTCACCAAGATTATGTGAATGAACAAAATTCTTCTCACGCAACATAAATGCAATAGGGATCATCAAACTCGCCATTAAGGCCAACATTAAGAGGGCGTCTTGAGATCCAAAGTTACTCAGTAATCCTTGCTCTGTTGGAATCATCAGGAATTGGCCAAATGATCCTGCGGCTGCAGCAATACCCATCGCCCACACGCGCTTATCAGCAGGAACATTACGTCCTAAGATGCCATAAATAACGCTATAGGTCGTTGCAGTCTGCGCAAGTCCAATCAGTAGACCGCCTGCAAAGGTAAAGTTCAGCACATTGCTAGATAGCGCCATACCTGCCAATCCTAGGGCATACAACAGGCCACCAGCGACCATAATCTTGAATGCGCCGTAGCGATCCGCTAGCGCCCCAGTGACGGGCTGAAAAGCACCCCAAATGAGATTTTGCAAGGCAATCGTGAGGGCAAAGGTTTCTCTTCCCCAACCATTGGCAGAAGTGATGGGTAGGTTAAATAAGCCAAAGCCATGACGAATGCCCATTGACAGGGTGACCATCAAGCCACCAAAGATCAGAACCTGTTTCAGTGACAGCGATGCTGCAGATTTGGAAGTCGTCATGAAGTCTAAACAATTCCTTTTTGGCGCAATTGATCAATCGCATCGGAGTTCAGTTTTAGGCGGTCGCGCAGGATGGCTTCAGTATGTTGGCCAAGGGTGGGTGGCGGCAATCGTACTTCTACAGGCGTTTTGGAAAGTCGCATGGGGCTTGCGACTAATTTCATCTGTCCGGCGCTGGGGTGGGGTACTTGAAGTTGAATCTTACGGGCTTGGACTTGCTCGTTTTCAAATACTTCTTTGAAGTTATTAATGGGGCCACAGGGAACCCCTGCTTCCTCCAGCAGTGCTATCCATTCCGATTTAGTTTTTTTAAGAGTCATTTCTTCAAGCAGTGGTACTAGTTGCTTGCGATGCTGTACCCGTAAAGGGTTTTCGCAATAGAGCGGGTTATCAGCTAGATGCGCTTCTCCACCGGCAGTCACAAAATGTCTAAATTGACCATTATTTCCTGCGGCAACAATCATCCAACCATCCGAGGTGGGTAGCGTTTGATAAGGAACGATGGTGGGCGAGGCATTGCCCCAGCGATGCGGAATCTCATCAGAGCAAAGATAAGCACTCGATACGTTCGCCATGACTGCAATCTGAGTATCTAGCAAGGCCATGTCAATGTACTGACCCTCTCCAGTGCGATCACGGTGCACAACTGCAGCCAAAATCGCAGTACTGGCATACATTCCGGTAAAAATATCAGCGATGGCTACCCCTGCTTTTTGCGGGCTCGCCCCAGGAAAGCCGTCTGCCTCGCCGGTAACGCTCATAAAACCACCCATTCCTTGGACGATAAAGTCATACCCGGGGCGGTGGGCATAGGGGCCGGTTTGGCCAAATCCAGTAATGGAGCAGTAAATCAAGTCAGATTTGACTTCTTTGAGGCTGTCATAGTCCAAACCGTACTTTTTGAGCTGGCCAACTTTGTAATTTTCAATCACCACATCAGACTGCTTAGCCAGTTTTCGGATGATTTCTTGGCCTTCTGGCTGGCTAATATCCACTGTAATAGACTGTTTATTACGGTTAATTGCGATGAAATAGGCTGTTTCCTCGGTATCGTTACCTTGTGCATCCTTGGCAAAAGGGGGCCCCCAATGACGAGTATCGTCCCCAGCTCTTGGTCGCTCGACCTTGATTACGTCTGCACCAAGGTCTGCGAGGTTTTGCGCACACCAAGGTCCCGCTAGCACCCGGCTTAGATCTAAAACACGTATATGACTTAAGGCTCCCATTCCGTAATTTTGGCATGAATGAAGGGGCAATTTGGGAAAAGTTCCGACTTTCCCTCAGACATGACTACAATTTGCGCGCATGGCTACCCGTAAAACCTCTGAATACAGCGAATCGTCAATTCAGGTCCTAAAAGGACTGGAACCAGTCCGTCAGCGGCCTGGAATGTACACCCGCACCGATAATCCCCTTCACGTTATTCAGGAAGTCCTGGATAACGCCTCTGATGAGGCCCTTGGAGGCTTTGGCAAGCACATCACCGTGACCCTTCATGCTGATAGCAGCGTCAGTGTCGAGGATGATGGTCGCGGCATTCCAGTGGGCATGCACCCTACTGAGAAGCTACCAGTTGTAGAAATTGTGTTTACCCAGCTTCATGCTGGTGGTAAGTTTGAAAAAGGCTCAGGTGGTGCATACGCATTCTCTGGCGGTTTGCATGGTGTTGGTGTTTCAGTCACCAATGCCTTGTCTAAGCGCTTAGAAGTGACTGTTTGGCGCGAAGCTCAAGTCTCCACTCTGACTTTTGCTGACGGCAAGGTCATCGAAAAGCTTAAATCTAAACCTTCAGGCAAAGACGATAAGTCTCATGGCACCCGTGTCCGTGCCTGGCCTGATGGCAAGTATTTTGATAGCGCTGCTATTCCGATGCCTGAGTTAATTCGCCTCTTGAGATCTAAGGCGGTATTGTTACCAGGCGTCAAAGTGACCTTGATTCAAGAGAAGTCTGGTGAGAGCCAGACTTGGCAGTACGCCCAAGGTTTACGTGGCTACTTAAATGAGGCCATTGCACAAGCGGGGCATGGTGCAGAAGTCATTCCACCATTTGAAGCCGAGCAATATGCCACTGGTACTGGTGAAGAAGATTCCTTTGCTGAAGGTGAGGGCGCTGCTTGGGTTGTTGCTTGGACTGAAGATGGTGCACCCGTGCGTGAAAGTTACGTCAATTTGATACCCACCCCAGCTGGGGGGACGCATGAAAGTGGTTTGCGCGAAGGCCTCTTTAATGCTGTTAAAGGTTTTATTGAGATGCATGCCTTGCAACCCAAGGGGGTGAAGTTAATGCCCGAGGACGTATTTGCGCGCGCCTCCTTCATTTTGTCGGCAAAAGTATTGGACCCTCAATTTCAGGGGCAGATTAAAGAGCGTCTAAATTCACGAGATGCGGTTCGCCTCGTTTCTGGATATACAAAATCCGCTTTAGAGCTTTGGCTTAATGAGCATGTAGATTACGGTCGTAAATTAGCTGATCTTGTGATTAAGCAGGCTCAGGCAAGGACCCGTGCTGGCCAAAAAGTAGAGAAGAAGAAGTCTTCTGGTGTAGCAGTACTACCAGGTAAGTTGACTGATTGCGAGAGTGAAGACATCGGTATGAACGAGATCTTCCTGGTTGAGGGTGATTCTGCTGGTGGTTCAGCCAAGATGGGCCGTAATAAAGAATACCAAGCCATCTTGCCTTTGCGCGGTAAGGTTTTAAATACCTGGGAAGCTGAGCGCGATCGCTTATTTGCCAATAATGAAGTGCATGATATTGCTGTAGCCATTGGTGTTGATCCCCATGGCGCTCATGATTCTCCAGACTTATCAAATCTTCGTTACGGTAAGGTTTGCATTTTGTCCGATGCGGATGTGGATGGTGCTCACATTCAAGTTTTGTTATTAACCCTGTTTTATAAACACTTCCCTAAATTGATTGATGCAGGGCATATTTATATTTCACGTCCACCGTTGTTTAGGGTGGATGCGCCAGCACGCGGCAAGAAACCTGCGCAAAAAATTTATGCGCTTGACGCAAATGAGCTGACCGCAATTGAGGACAAGCTGCGTAAGGATGGCGTCAAAGAAACCGCTTGGCAAATTTCCCGCTTTAAAGGTTTGGGTGAAATGAGCGCCGAGCAATTGTGGGACACCACTTTAAATCCAGATACACGCCGTTTATTGCCAGTCACTTTAGGCACATGGACCCAAGACGAAACCATTAAAACGATGGATATGTTGATGGGTAAATCAGAATCCGGAGCCCGCAGAGATTGGTTGGAAGAGCGCGGTAATGAAGTTGAGGCAGATATCTAATGGTTACAAAAAAAACACCGGGTACGTCCGATCTAGATCAGGCTGATTTATTTTCAGGAACCCAAGAGATGGAAATTGCGGAAGTGCCAGAGACGACCACTGTAGTTGCTGCTTCGGCATCCGCTGGCGGACCTATAGATCCACACGACCCGAAACACGTTGAATTAAATGAAGATGGCAAAGATAGTTTGACGCTGGCGGTTTATGCCGAGCGTGCTTATCTTGATTACGCGATTAGTGTCGTTAAAGGTCGTGCATTACCTGATGTAGCGGATGGTCAAAAGCCTGTTCAGCGCCGCATTTTGTTCTCCATGAGCGAGATGGGTTTGCGCTCAGATGCGAAGCCTGTGAAGAGTGCTCGTGTCGTTGGTGATGTGCTCGGCAAATTCCACCCACATGGTGACCAATCTGCCTATGATGCTTTAGTACGTTTGGCTCAAAGTTTTTCCCTTAGATATCCTCTGATTGATGGCCAGGGAAACTTTGGATCACGCGATGGTGATGGTGCGGCGGCGATGCGTTATACCGAAGCACGCTTAACCAAAATTGCCAACCTACTGATGAGTGAAATTGATGAGGGTACGGTTGATTTTGCTCCGAACTACGATGGATCATTTCAAGAGCCTAAGTTATTGCCGGCACGTTTACCGTTTGTTTTGCTCAATGGCGCTTCGGGCATTGCTGTGGGAATGGCAACGGAGATTCCATCTCATAACCTGCGTGAAGTAGCCTGTGCAGCGATAGCTTTGATGAAATCCCCAAAACTTTCTACAGCTGAATTGCTCGAGATCATTCCTGGGCCAGACTTTCCAGGTGGTGGCCAGATCATTTCTACGCCAACTGAAATTGCCCAAATTTACGAAGGTGGTCGCGGTAGCTTAAAGGTACGTGCACGATGGTCTGTTGAAGAGTTGGCCCGTGGCCAGTGGCAGATTGTGGTGAACGAACTACCACCAGCAACTTCATCGCAGCGTGTTCTTCAGGAGATTGAAGAAATTACAAATCCAAAAGTTCGGGTTGGTAAAAAATCTTTAACCCCTGAACAGAGCAATCTGAAGTCTACTATTTTGAATGTCTTGGATGGTGTCCGCGACGAATCTAGTAAGGACGCTGCTGTACGTCTGGTATTTGAGCCCAAGAGTAAGAATATTGACGTCAATGAGTTCGTTAATTTGTTACTGGC
This sequence comes from uncultured beta proteobacterium, assembly GCA_903858445.1. Lineage (GTDB taxonomy): Bacteria > Pseudomonadota > Gammaproteobacteria > Burkholderiales > Burkholderiaceae > Polynucleobacter. Next base: position 9,105 of record CAIOIX010000421.1, on the reverse strand, counting down.
GCATACCTCGCTGGAATCAAATGCCCCAATGAATTTGGTGATGATCGGCAATGATGGTCGACCACGTCAAAAAGGCATCAAAGAGATTATTTCTGAGTGGATCGCATTCCGTGTTGCTACGGTAACTAGACGTACTCAACATCGTCTCGGAAAAGTGAAAGACCGTATGCATATTTTGGAAGGGCGTTTAACCGTTCTTCTGAATATTGATAAGGTTATTAAGATCATTCGGAATAGCGATGAGCCTAAAGCGGATTTGATTAAAGAATTCAAACTCACTGACCGCCAGGCTGAAGACATATTAGATATTCGTTTGCGTCAGTTGGCCCGTCTTGAAGGCATCAAGATTGAGCAAGAACTCAAAGAGTTGAAGTCTGAACGTGACGAGTTAGATGGGTTACTCCAGAGCGATACTATTTTGCGTAAGCGCATCATTAAAGAAATCGAATCCGACATGAAGGATTACGGTGATGATCGTCGTACTTTGATTCAGGAAGGTAAACGCGCTGTTGCAGAAACTAAAGTCATTGATGAGCCAGTTACGGTGATCGTTTCCCAAAAAGGCTGGGTTCGTGTTCGCCAAGGTCATGAGCATGATGCTAGTCAGTTTGGCTTTAAAGCTGGAGACGCTATGTATTCGACTTTTGAATGCCGCACAGTCGATGTTATACAAGGCTTCGGTAGTGATGGTCGTGTCTATACTGTTCCTGTGAGTGATCTGCCTGGTGCGCGCGGTGATGGCTCACCATTAACAAGCTTTGTCAATTTAGCGCCTGGGTCGCAGATGGTGGCCTATTACGCTGGTCAATCGGATGATCTCGTTCTAATTTCTACAAGGTCTGGCAATGGATTCTTGGCCAATGTCGCTGATATGACAACTCGCAATAAAGCAGGAAAATCCTTTGTTGGTATAGACAGCAAGTTTCCTGGCGGTGATGCGCCTTTGGGTGCTGCCAAAGTAAAAGTGGGCATGAAGCAAGTTGCCTGTTTATCAGAGAGTTCTAAGTTATTGGTATTCCCTTTGGACGAGTTAAAGCGCCTTCCAACAGGTGGCAAGGGAGTGATCTTGATGGGCTTGGAGGATAAAGAGAAGTTGGCTTCGGCAATTGCGGTGGGTCCTGATGGCGCTTCGTACTTTGGTGCAGGTCGCGCAGGCAAGCCAACCGAGCTCTCATTGGACGCTAAAACGTTGAAGTCTTTTGCTGGTAATCGCGCTCGTAAAGGCCATTTTGTTGAGCCACGTCTGAAGGATGGGAAGTTAAAAGCAAATTAAGCTTTATTTTCAACTTTTTCAAGTCGACAAAAAACCCGGTCAGTTCATTTGCGCTACCGGGTTTTTTATTTGTCCTATCCCTTACTTTGGGAAGGTAATACCGTATTTAACGGCTATGACTTCGGCCATGATTGATATAGCAATTTCTGGCGGTGTTAATGCACCAATATAAAGACCAACTGGACCATGTAATTTGTTAACTTGCTCTTGGTTCACATCAAAATCCAGGAGGCGTTCTTTGCGTTTCTGGGTATTGATCTTGCTCCCGAGGGCGCCAACATAAAAAGCGGATGACTTCAAAGCTTCCATGAGTGCCATGTCATCGAGTTTTGGGTCGTGCGTTAGCGCAATCACAGCCGTATGGGGATCAACGTCTAATTCAAGTAATACATCGTCTGGCATTCCCTTAATGAAGGTGACGTCATTTCTTGCTATACCTTCGGCATATTCTTCGCGTGGGTCAATCACGATGACCTCAAAGTCCGAAGCCAAAGCAAAGTCCGCCGTATAAAGCGATAATTGTCCCGCACCAATAATCACCATACGCCAGCGCGGTCCGTAAGTGGTTCGCATCACCTTCTCATTCCATGTGAAAGTATCGTTTCGATCGCCATTCTCTAATAAAGATTTGCCTGACAATAGATCAACGCTACGTAGGGTAATTTGATGTGAGGAGATGTTACTCAGGAGTCGCTCTAACACCTCTAGTTCTGGTTTTGGTTCAATCAGCAGTCTAAGGGTGCCGCCACAGGGAATGCCAAAGCGAGCGGCTTCTTGTTGGCTCACACCATAAACAACCATTTCTGGAGTATTGCGTGTCAGGATATCGGCCTGTACACGGCGAATCAGGTCATCTTCAACGCAGCCGCCAGAAACTGACCCAGCAACTTGCCCATCTTGGCGTATGGCTAGCCAGGAGCCCACTGGCCTTGGTGCTGAGCCCCAAGTTTGCACAACGGTGGCAATCGCTACTGGATGGCCGGCTCTGAGCCAGTCAACAGCAGACTTTAGAACGCTTAAATCGGTGCTGTTCATGCTTTGTCTTTAATATTTAGTCGGTTTTATTATTTTTCTGAATTTCTATTTATTATCACCCCAATGAACACTCAAGGAAAACCTCCCTCAACTGCAGTGCGTTTAGCGGTTCTTTTGTTAGCTGCGGGTGAGGGTAGTCGATTGGGGTCGCATCCAAAAGCGCTCCTTAAAAAAGATGGTCTTTCTCTCGTAAGACGCTTTTGCTCTACCGTGCAGTATTTCAATCCTGTGGAATGCATTGTGGTGACGGGATTTCATGCGGATCTGGTTGAAAGTGAGATTCATGCCATTCAGGAAGTCACTTCATTTCCTATTGCGATTGTTCGCAATGTATCTTCAAAGGATGGCCAGGCTTCATCAGTACGTTTGGGCCTTGAATCATTGCGGAGTCACTTTGATGTCCTGCTGGTAGCTCTCTCAGACCAACCTGGTGTTGGTGTTCTAGAGGTTCAAACTTTGCTCGATGAGTATTCAAAAAAAGAGCTAGGTCAGGAGATTATCTTGCCATCAGTTAATGAGAGGAGAGGTAACCCTGTTTTATTTTCAAATGCGGCTGTAAAAACCATTCTTGCTAGCCCAGGGATGGTGTGTCGCTCCTATATGGATCAAAATCCAGAGCTGGTTAGGGTTATGCCGACAACACTTCAAAGCTACTTACAAGACGTCGATACCCTTGAAGACGTGCAGCGAGAGAAGCTCACCTTGAGTTAAATGCTACACGTATGACGATTACTTAAATCTCAGCAATCAATTCAATTTCAACGCAAGCACCTAAGGGGATTTGCGCCACACCAAAGGCGCTACGCGCATGCTTACCAGCTTCGCCGAATACTTCAAAAAGTAATTCAGAGCATCCATTAACTACCAAATGTTGTTCGGTGTATTCGGAAGTGGAATTGACAAGCCCCATGACTTTAACGATTCGCTTCACTTTATCGAGTGAGCCCAGGTGGTTTTGCAAAGTGGAAAGTAAATCAATCGCAATGGATCTCGCGGCAGCATTACCGACCTCAGTATTCATATCTAGACCCAATTTTCCTACCCATGGCTTACCATCGCGCTTAGCAATGTGGCCAGATAAAAAAACAGTATTGCCCGTGGTGGCAGCCATAACATAGGAAGCAGCAGGGGGTCCGGGTGGAGGCAAATCAATGCCGAGGTTTTTTAAACGATCGATAATTTTGATAGTCATAGTGTTCTTTGCGGGTAAATAAATTGCCTAAATGAATTCTTCAATCTTACTTTGAAAGTTGGCGCATGGCACTTTCTAGGCCATTCAAAGTCACCGGATACATACGATCTTTCATGAGTCCTTGCATAATGTCGATAGATTGACGGTATTGCCAAACAGATTCAGGTTCGGGGTTGAGCCATGCAAAGTGTGGAAAGTGTTCAATTAGCCGATTTATCCAGGTTGCTCCAGCTTCCAGGTTGTTATATTCAACCGAGCCGTTGGGACTTAATATTTCATAAGGGGACATCGTCGCATCCCCAACAAAAATGAGTTTGTACTCGGGCCCATACTTGTTAATGATGTCTTGAGTCTTGGTGACCTGATCGCGACGACGTCGATTGCTCTGCCATAAATTCTCATATACGCAGTTATGAAAGTAATAATGCTCGAGATGTTTAAATTCTGTTTTCGCCGCAGAAAAGAGTTCTGCAATTCTTTGAATATGGTCATCCATAGAACCGCCAACATCCATTAGCAATAAGACCTTCACTTGATTGTGACGTTCTGGACGCATTCTAATATCGAGCATGCCAGCATTGGCTGCCGTTGCATGGATGGTTTTATCCAAATCAAGCTCTAGGTGCGATCCTTCTCTAGCAAAGCGCCTGAGTCGGCGTAGCGCCAGCTTTATATTTCGCGTGCCCAAGGCAAGGTTGCCATCATAATCTTTGAATTCACGCGCTTCCCATACCTTGATGGCCGTTCTATTGCCGGCACTTTCACCACCAATACGAATGCCTTCTGGGTGGTAGCCGCTATTACCAAATGGGGAGGAGCCACCAGCACCAATCCATTTACTACCGCCACCATGCCACTCCTTTTGCTCTTTCATGAGTTCGGCAAGACGTTGTTTGAGCGCCTCTGGACCGCCCAATTTATTTAATGCAGCCTTCTCTTCTTCGCTGAGTACACGTTGCAGTTTTTTCTCTAACCAATCTAATGGAATATCTGGCTGCAGTGCGATGATTTGCTCAATACCACTGAAGTAAGTTCCGAAGACTTGATCAAAGCGATCAAAGTATTGTTCATCTTTAACCAAAGTCAAACGAGCTAATTGATAAAACTCATCAATCGAAGGGTTAATTACTCCCGCCTTAAGGGCTTCTAGTAGAGTCAAAAATTCCCTTATCGAGACGGGTACTTTTGCCTCTTTCACTTTGAGGAAGAATTGAATGAGCATCTAATTGATCGGGTTGATTAAATCAATATGGCTATTTAACGATGATTGCGATTCATCATCACTAGACGCTCAAATAAATGAAGATCTTGCTCGTTCTTCAAGAGGGCGCCATGTAGTGGTGGCACCACAATTTTTTCGTCAGAGCTATAAAGCGCTGCGGCTGGAATATCTTCCGCCAACAGTAGCTTTAACCAATCAATGAGTTCCGAGGTGGAAGGTTTTTTCTTCAGTCCTGGCAGGGCCCTAATTTGATAAAAAGACTTGAGGGCTGCATCGAGTAGATCTTGTTTGATGTTGGGATGATGAACATCGACGATGCTCTGCATCGTGCCAGCATCTGGGAAGGTGATGTAATGAAAAAAGCAGCGGCGCAAAAATGCATCAGGCAATTCTTTTTCATTATTGGAAGTGATGATGACAAGAGGGCGGTGTTTTGCTTTAATGAGTTCACGAGTTTCATAAACATAAAACTCCATGCGATCAATTTCACGCAATAGATCATTCGGAAATTCAATATCTGCCTTATCAATTTCATCAATCAACAAGACGGTGGGCTCATCTGCGTCAAAGGCTTGCCACAGGACGCCCTTAACAATGTAGTTGCGAATGTCCTTGACCTTTTCATCGCCCAACTGAGAGTCACGCAGTCGACTCACTGCGTCGTATTCGTACAGGCCTTGTTGTGCCTTAGTTGTTGATTTGATGTGCCACTGCAGTAAAGGCATGTTCAGGGCTGCCGCAACCTCTTCGGCCAGCATTGTTTTACCTGTTCCTGGCTCACCCTTGATTAAAAGAGGGCGCTGCAATGTGATCGCTGCATTAACAGCCAATTTCAAGTCATCGGTCGCTACATAGCTTTGGGAGCCATCGAAATGGAATTTGGTTTTGGTCATTATTGTGCTTAAAAGTCGTTTATTTAGCGCCTCAGTATAGGTAAAAAGGACCATAAATTCCTGTCTTTTTACTGTTTTTTAGCTTCTCTAAGACGGTTTTGGCTTCTCTCCGCTATACTTCCACAACTTGTTCCAGATCAAATTGATTAAATAGTGATTTCCATGAAAAAACTCTTCATTCTTCCCCAGTTAGCCGCTTGTGCTTTTTTGGTTTTCGTTGGTTTTTCAGCTCACGCAGCTGAGGTTCAGGGCTCTGCGGATGCCGGCAAAGGCAAGGTTTGGCTCTGTATAGGCTGCCACTCCATTCCCGACTATCGTTCAGACTACCCCTTTGTTTATAAAGTGCCTATGCTGGGCGGCCAAAACGCTGCTTATATTGCAACTGCATTGGCTGAGTATAAAAAGGGCGAAAGAAAGCATCCAACGATGCGCGCCATTTCCGGCAGTTTGTCAGACCAAGATATGGCCGATATCGGTGCATATTATGCTGCTCAGACTGCTACCTCACCTATTAACCCATTGAAGTGATATTCAGAGACACGTTTATGAAAGTCGCACTAATTACCGCCGTTTTATTGTCCAGTATTGGTTTAGCGAATGCTGCTAGCGTGGATAAAGGTCAAGCTCTAGTTGAGAAGGGCAACTGCGCCTCTTGTCATGGCGCTGGCTTAAATGCTCCGATTCTGCCTGCTTACCCAAAATTGGCTGGCCAGCATGCTGATTACATCTACTACGCCTTGCATGCTTATCAAGTGGGTAATAGCAATGCCCAGTATGGTCGCAATAATGCTGTGATGTCCTCGCAAGTACAGGTCTTTACGGAAGCCGACCTCCATGACATCGCCGCATATGTTTCTTCTTTGCCAGGAAGTCTGGTAGTTAAGAAATAAGTTCTTGGTATTGAACACTAAAAGCCTAGATTATCTCTAGGCTTTTTTATTTCTTGGTAAAGCTATCTGGTTGCTTCTAAGCCGCGCGCAAGATGATTACGCATGGCTGCCTCAGCCACTGCGGGGTCACGTTTCAATATTGCCTGAAGGATCTCCCGGTGCTCAAGTAGAGAGTTTTGTAGTCGTCCACTGCGACTGAGCGAGTCACGTCGTTGCAGCTTGAGGACTTTTCTGAGGTCACCAATGACACCATTCATCCACTTATTACCTGCAATTTCTTGTATCAAATCATGGAATTTCACATTTACTTCGAAAAATTGCTCTATATCCCTATCTGCTGCCGCCTTCTCCAAACGGTGATGCAAATTATCTAGTTGAGTAAGGTGCTCTTCTGTAGCCTTAACGGCTGTTTCTTTTGCCGCTTGACCCTCAAGCAGGGACAAGATGGTGAAGATTTGCTCTAAATCACGCCTATCAACCTCGGTGACATAGGCGCCACGGTTCATTTTTGTCGTTACAAGACCTTCAGAGGCTAATACTTTGATAGCTTCCCGCATCGGCGTTCTGCTAATGCCGAACTCCTGCGCAAGGCTCTGTTCATCTAACCAGCTACCAGGAGCTAGCTCATGAGCAAAGATCTGGGTACGAAGCCGTTCTGCCACTACTTCGTAAAGAGGTCTATTAATCAGTTTTGTATTCATAATTATGTATACAGTATCTAGACAAATCAAAAATTGTCAAGCAAAATGGCAAAACTGCTTTTGTAAATAGGCAATAAAGCCAACTAGGAGTGCTTTATGAGTACGAATGAGAAAAAGTCTATGTCGGATGTATGGCCAAACGTGCCGCATAGTGATCTAGAGGGATGGAAAAAATCAGCACAGAAATCTGCTCCTCATGGCGATGTAGATGAGTTGGGTTGGAAAACACCGGACGGTATTCATTTAAAAGCACTCTACACATCGGCAGATACTGAGGGTTTGCAATATACAAATTCTTTGCCAGGTTTTGAACCGTTTGTCCGTGGGCCACAGGCAACAATGTATTCAGTGCGCCCTTGGACTATTCGTCAATATGCAGGTTTTTCAACCGCTGAAGAGTCCAATGCCTTTTACCGCAAGGCACTAGCTGCAGGGGGTCAAGGTGTATCCGTGGCTTTCGATCTGGCAACGCATAGGGGTTACGACTCGGATCACCCCCGCGTCACTGGTGACGTAGGTAAGGCTGGTGTGGCAATTGATTCCGTAGAAGATATGAAGATCTTGTTTGATAGCATTCCCTTGGACAAGGTTTCTGTATCAATGACAATGAATGGTGCCGTGCTACCAGTGCTTGCGGGTTACATCGTTGCTGGCGAAGAGCAAGGAGTTAAGCAAGAGCTATTATCTGGAACGATTCAGAATGACATTCTGAAAGAGTTCATGGTGCGTAATACTTATATATACCCACCTGAGCCTTCAATGCGCATCATTGGCGACATTATTGAGTACACCGCCAAATACATGCCGAAGTTCAATTCAATTTCTATTTCCGGTTATCACATTCAAGAGGCTGGCGCTAATCAAGTTTTAGAATTGGCCTTCACGCTTGCGGATGGTAAAGAGTATGTCAAAACAGCATTGGCCAAAGGCCTTGATGTTGATGGCTTTGCTGGCAGACTCTCATTCTTCTTTGCGATGGGCATGAATTTCTATTTGGAAGTTGCTAAGCTCCGCGCTGCGCGCCTATTGTGGTGGCGCATTATGAAATCATTCGATCCAAAAAATCCAAAGTCATTGATGTTGCGTACGCATTGCCAAACCTCGGGCTGGTCCTTGACTGAGCAAGACCCCTATAACAACGTTGTACGTACATCTATAGAGGCTATGGCTGCTGTGTTCGGCGGCACGCAGTCCCTGCATACGAATTCATTTGATGAGGCTATTGCATTGCCATCTGAATTCTCAAGCCGCATCGCGCGTAATACACAGTTAATTATTCAGGAAGAGACTCATATCACTAGTGTGATTGATCCATGGGCTGGTTCTTACATGATGGAGAACCTTACGCAAGAGATGGCCGATAAGGCCTGGGAAATTATTCAAGAAGTTGATGGTATGGGCGGCATGACCAAGGCGGTTGAGAGCGGTTGGGCTAAGCTTAAAATTGAAGCCGCTGCCGCTGAGAAACAAGCAAAGATTGATTCTGGATCTGATGTGATTGTTGGTGTCAATAAATATAAGCTCGCCAAAGAAGACTTGGTTGATGTCCGTATGATTGACAATGATCAAGTGCGTGAGAGTCAGGTTGCGCGCTTGCAAGCGATTAAAGCTAAGCGCAACAGCAAAAATGTTGAAGCTGCGCTCGAGGCGCTAACAAAGGCGGCTGAAGATAACACGGGTAACTTATTGGAATTGGCAGTTAATGCCATTCGCTTGCGCGCGACCGTTGGCGAGGTATCTGAGGCATTGGAAAAAGTTTACGGGCGCCATCGCGCCGATACGAGATGTTCATGGGTCCTTTCGACCAGGCCATCGCTTGGGATGAAAACGGTATCGTTGGATGTCGAAGATTTTTGGAGAGGGTGTGGAAGTTGCAGGAAAGAATTGAAAGCAAAGAGC
>CAIOIX010000420.1 GCA_903858445.1 uncultured beta proteobacterium | reverse complement strand
ATACCCACAGTTTCTAATAGCGTAGCGTTTGTTTCTTTTGGTGACGTGTCGTGGCCATGATTTGATGCTATGGCTATGAACACTATAAGACCACGCTCTATGAGTGACAATTTAACCAATTTAAGGTAAATTTATTGCCGATCAGGTGCGACTTTTGAATCCCTTAATTGGAGCCCTGCAGCCTTGAGTCAGGAGATGAGTCGTGGAAAAAAGCAATATGGAGAGGCTAAGTAAAGAAATCTTAAAGCAAGGAGCAGAGGCAGCTTTGCCATGCAATCTCCCCGATGAATGGTTGGATTTACTTGAGAGAGATTTGGAGATGATCCTACAAGAGGGGGATCACAGCTACTTAACTGCGCCATTGGCGATGGTTGTCCATCTTATATTTCACAAGCATGGCGGGAAGGGCAAGAAGGTCACCTTTTCCGAGGAAGATCTATTTAACTACCTGCGGTATCTTTACTTTGAGATTTCACTTGAGACGGTGCGGCGCAATACAAATATTGCTCCAGCGCCTGCAACGCTGGAAACAATTCTTACAAATCGAGACGTGAGTTGGGAAGAGTAACTATCAACTATCTATGCACTTTCGGTAGCGCTCTATTTAAAATCTCTTCTGGGATTCCTTGGGTATGGGCGTTATATGCCCACCTAGTAAATTGCTCTAAAAGTCGTTGATTCTCACTTTCAAGCCTTGCATTTTCAGAAACCAGCCTAGCGTTACGCTGACTTTCTGCAATATCTGTGGGGTCATATAGCTTCTTGGATTTTTCCTTCAGATAAGGAAGTCTGCCTTTTTGCAATTGAAAGGCATTCTTGATTCGCTCATAGGAAGATAGGGCTTGCCTCGTGTAGGTCTGATACAACCGCTTTGAGACTTCGTCTATTAAGAGCTCCCAAGTTAATTTACCAGACCAGCCATCTAGAATTTTGACAATAGCCTCAATTGTTTCTGACGTTAAATTCTTGGATCTTTTGGATGCCGTGTTAATTTTTCTCATTTTTATTCTCCAACTTTAATTTTTCTTGCTTAATCAAGGTGTTAGGTTTTGATAACTGAATGACTGTGCCATTAGGAATGTTGGGGTTATCCAAGAGCTCATTAAGCTGTTTATATCGTTTATTGACTTCCATTTGATGCGAAAGCCATCGATCAGCTCCAAAGAAGCCCTCATCAACAGCAGCCTGAGATTGCTTTAATAAAGTATTTGACTCTTTCAGCCTCAATCGCAAACTATCTTGAGCTTTCTTGTCACCCTTAATACAGACCATCTCCTGGCAGTTAATGCAATCAAGATGAAGTTGGCATGGCGATGCCACAAAGTTATGCAAGCAATATCCAATATCGGTAGTGTGAACGGTTTCTACAACGAGCCTGGATATCTGATCTCTCGTAATAAGGTTGCTGCGACCTAACCTAGAAATCGGGCCAAATGATTTATCTGGATTACCTATTGCATCCCTAATTTGCTGCACTATCTCAGAGCTAGATCGGTGGTCATACGCTGAAGTCTGTTTTATATCTTTTCTGCCAGACCATTTTGAAACCTCAATCTCGCTCATGCCACCAGCCAAAGCCAGCGTGTTTAGGTAGTGCCTGAACTGATGGGTTGTAACAGTTATGCGCTCTCCATTTGGCTCAAAAAAATCAAAGGCATCAAAAATAGACTTAAGTCCAGTTTTAGATCTTCCGCCTAAGTATGAATTTATTTTGCCCGTATCAATTGACTCGATTACACATAAGTAGGTAACCTTTGTACTGCGAAACTGATTTCTTAATGCCAAATATAGAGCTTCACTGTATTTAAGTCCTGAATCATTATCTAAAATTGGAAATCCTTTTGGTAATTTAGATATAACCCAATTTTCAAGCGTTTTAAATTCAACATAAATCTTTCCTTCGTTTTTTTTGGTTTTAAAAGGTAGCAGGGTAGAATTCTTGGGCCGATCAACACCCCATAAGATATCTGCTGCCTCTCGGTAACTTAACAAATCCATAGTCCTTAAGTACTCACTCTCGGGCCTTAAAAAAACTCTTGTGGGATTATCTTCATACCATTTAGCAACCTCCCTGGCGGCTTTGGTTTCATCTCTAATCTTGTCTAAAGCCTCTTTAACAACATCGACCATTGAACTAACAATATCTTTAACAGTTGAATCAGCCCCTTTTGAACCGCGCCAACGTAATCCATATAAATCGCTGCCATCTTTGTTTTTTCGGATGACTTCACAATTTTCTTCTAACCTAAGCACCTCGTTAATACGGTCTGGGGAGGAAAGCAAGATAGCAGTCGTTGCAACAACAATTGCGTGGATATCTCTTGATACCATTCTGAAAATCTGCGGCAAAGCCTCTAAAGCGGCTTGAGATGGCATCTTTTCTGCGCGATTTTTATCGGCCTCCTCACCAATTCTTTGAGTATCAGTCGGTCTTTTAATTGGATTACGCCATTGGAATGGATTGTTGATCAATTTATTAGCTGACAATAACTCAATCAAAATTTCCATTTGAATTCCAAGCCTGTATGCAAGGCTTGCGGAATAATTTTCAACTATTAGTTGGCAAGCTCTATTAGCAATATCTTGATTGATCAGTATTGGGTTTATTGATCCAAATTCCATCAAAGCCTCGCAGAGAACTTTCAAAACAATTAACCTGCTACTGCTGTTTTTAGCTGGTCTCAAACCATATGTGTATCGAACGTATGCTTTTGCAAAGCTGAGGTATGGCTCTTTAAGTATCGAAGGATTTTTACGATTTACATTTGATCTACTCTTAAAGTCACTAAAAACATAATTAACGTTTGATTTTT
>CAIOIX010000419.1 GCA_903858445.1 uncultured beta proteobacterium | reverse complement strand
TGCAGCAATAACACGCTACATATTGCCCAAAATGCGGTCTCAAGCCAATACTTCCAGCGGTGATTATAGGGTTAATTAGGCTCAACAACAAACCAGAGCAACCAGCGCTTACTCAATCCTAATAAAGCTTTAAATGATAGTAATTACTTACACTCAAGCAGAATCAGTACTTATCTTGCGCTTTATTTGATTTGGGTCAATATATGCCAGCTGATTTTGTGCCTTGGAAAGGTGTTTTCCAAGTGCCCAGGCATGACCATAAACAAGCTCTAAAGTCAGTTTTTTGGGTAATTCGGAGGAGGCTTGACCAACGTAGGAGGTCTGCATCAGATGTAGCGCCTGTAAATCTGAAAGCAAAACAGCATCGCTCTCATAGTCCAACGTCAGAAACTCCATATCCATCACGGGATCGGAGAATCCTGCGCCCAACAAAGCATCCCCCATGTCATGCATATCCCAGGCACTGAGCAAAGGCTTAAGACCCAACTTACCAGAGAGTTCCATACCCAGAAGCTCTTTGCCAGTATCGGGCCCAAGATAACTAAAAGTCAGCAATCCGCCCTCTCTCAGCACTCGCCAGCACTCCTTAATAAACATCCTGGGATCTTGCAGATCTTGCAACAACAAATTGCTGAAAATTAAATCAACGGAATTATCAGGAAGCCCGATTCGACCAGTTCGCTGGAAGACCTCAAGGGATATGGAAGATCCCCCCCTAAAAATAGAACGCCACTGACGAGCGATTCTGAGACGCCAAAGATCAATGCCGGACAAACCCTCTTCAGCAGCATGATGAAGCGCCATCCTGGGAAATCGCCTACTCAGAAATTCTGCGTGGGCCCCAGGAAAATCCGGGATCAATAAAACATCCCTCGGATCAAGCTTCACAATGTCTAATTTTTGCAACATACGATCTGCAATTTCACTCTGAAGCCATCTGATGGATTGGGTCATTCGCTCAGTATACCCAGCGCCCCATGGCTCTATTACGAACACTTTTTAAACTATTTTTGCAAAAATCATTGCAGTAGCATTCACTACATCCCGCATCTGATCTCACGACTAGTGACTCGATACTCAATGAAATCGCACGCGTTCTGAAGGACAATAGCGCATCATGCCTAACGAACTTGGTCTCGTTAAGAACGTCTAGACCAGTAAAACTAAGAGCTCAGTATGTTTAATATCGTTTTGTTTGAACCAGAGATTCCGCCTAACACTGGCAATATCATTCGCTTGTGCGCAAACACGGGCGCAAAGCTTCATTTGATTGAGCCGCTGGGATTTCCAATGGAGGATGCCAAATTACGTAGGGCTGGGCTGGACTATCACGAGTTTGCCAGCATCAAGGTGCACGCTAACTGGGTAGTATTTTTAGAAAACGAAAAGCCGTCCGCAGATCGTCTTTTTGCCCTAACTACCAAGGGGTCTGGAAAGTTTCATGAAGGCAAGTACCTGCCAAATGATTACTTTGTCTTTGGCTCAGAAACCAAAGGGATCACCGCGGAAGTTAGAAGCTCAATTCCTGTCGCCAATCAAATGCGCCTAGCAATGCAAAATAACAGCCGTAGCCTTAACTTATCAAATACCGTGGCTATCATTGTGTATGAGGCGTGGCGCCAAAATGGCTTCGCTGGTGGAAACTAAATCTTTCTAAGTTTCAATCTTGGGGTCGCGACCCATGAGTTTTTTAACAGCTTCTTGCGCCGATAACTTGCCTGATAGGACTTCGCCCATCATGGCAGTAATCGGCATCTCTACCCCTAAACGACTTGCCAAACTGCCCACAGCTGAAGCGCATAAAACACCCTCAGCAACGTGCCCAAGGCCATGCAAAATCTCTGGCAAAGATTTGCCTTCGGCCAAAAGTAGTCCAACGCGGCGATTGCGAGATAGGTCACCAGTAGCCGTCAAGATTAAATCGCCAGCACCAGTCAATCCCATGCAGGTTTCCGCTTTGCCGCCAGCAGCCTTTACCAAGCGCATCATCTCGGCAAGCCCGCGCGTCAGTACCGCAGCTCGAGCATTTAATCCAAGATCAAGACCATCTCCAATTCCCGCGGCAATGGCCAATACGTTTTTCACTGCGCCGCCCAACTCAACCCCGATCAAATCATCTGTTGCGTAAATTCGCATGTTTCCTTGATGAAAGGCAGTCTGAACAATGCCGCATAAATTGCTGGAGGTGCTCGCAACAGTCAGTGCACATGGCATACCCTCGCCAACCTCACGTGCAAAGCTTGGTCCTGAAAGAGCGCCATAGGTATGCTTTAAACCATGACTATGTACGCGATCCTCACGCTCTACAACCTGATGCGGCAATAAGGATGTGCTGGGCTCGAGTCCTTTGCATAGCCAAACAATATTCAGCGGGTGCTTTGCCAAATCCAATACCTGCGCAATTGTTTCAGACAACCCTGCCATTGGGGTTGCAATCACCAGCAAATCATCCGATGACAGTCTCGCAATGGCATCAGCAAAACCAATCTCCAATACCAAGCTCTTTGGCAATATAACGCCTGGTAAGTAAGCCTGATTTTCACCAGTCCTACTCATTGCTTGGGCTTGTTTAGAATTCCTTGACCACAAACAAACATCACCATCTTGAAGGTATTTAGCCGCTTGCACGGCCATGGCAGTACCCCAAGCACCAGCTCCGAGCAGCGTCACTTTCATGATCTGTGGGCCTGTTAAATGAACTTAGTTGGGAAGGATGATTTTGCTCTCATCGGTTGCAGCATCCTCTGCGCCAGTAGCCGCTTGAGCTGCCTGCATCAAACGATGCTCATACATACCGTGGAAATTAATCTCATTGAGATGGATTGGCTGGAAGCCCGCGCGACTGATGATGTCCGCCATGTTTGAGCGAAGATAAGGATACAAAATCGTCGGGCAAGCAATACCCAGCATTGGATCAATTTGTTCGGCCGGAATATTGTGGAATTCAAAAATACCTGCCTGATTTGCTTCAACCAAGAAGAGGACCTTGCCATCCACTCTAGCCGTGATGGTCGAAATTAAGGCCACTTCAAAGATCGCATCACTCAGACGGTTAACGGCTACGTCAACCTCTACCTGAACTTGTGGATCAGAAGCAACCAATAAGATCTGAGGAGCATTGGGCTGCTCTAAAGAGACATCTTTCAGGTAGATTCGTTGAATCCGAAAACCTGGCTCATTAGCATTTTCGCTACCGTTGGATGGTGTAGGAGCTTTTTCAGTCATGACAAACTTTCTCTATATATTTCTTAAATGAATTAGGCCAGCAGGGGTTCAAGCTGACCGGCGCGATCTAAGGCCACTAAGTCATCGTAGCCACCCACATGAGTGTCCCCAATATAGATTTGGGGAACGGTCCGTCGTCCAGTACGAGTCATCATGAGTTCGCGCTGTACAGGATCTCGATCGATCAAAATCTTCTCCAAATCGGCGACACCTTTTTTCTGCAGTAGCTTTTCTGCCATAACGCAGTAAGGGCAAACTTGAGTGCTATACATCGTGACTTGAGGCATGATTTCTGAGGGCTCTTTGCGTAAGATTATTTGACCAAAGGCAGCGCTGCAGCCTTCCAAGCTTGGACTCCACCTTCCAGTATTGCCACTTCGGCAAATCCAAGCTTTTGTACGTCGGCAATAGCCTTACGAGAATGACTGCCACTTTCACAAACCAGTACTACAGGGTGCTTACGGTCTAATTTCATTTTGTCGAGCCCGGCAGCCAACTGGCTGGCACTGATCAGTTTTGCCGCTGGCAAATGGCCTGTCTTGAACGCATCTTCAGGGCGCAAATCAAAAACATAGGCCTTGCGACGGTTCATCCAAATGGTAGCCTCAGTGGGTGACAAGCCTTTTCCGCTAATAAGCGTAGATAATGTCGGTAGGAAGAGTGCTATGCCTGAAACCACTAGTAGGGCAATAAGCGCTAAATTATCAATTTGCGTGAGAAAGTTCATCACCGGATTATAGAATGGCTCTATGAAACAACTTGTCCTTATTCGTCATGGTGAATCCGCCTGGAACCTTGAAAACCGTTTTACTGGCTGGGCTGATGTAGACCTGACCCCCAAAGGCACAGAACAAGCCCTCTCTGCCGGTGAAAACCTGCGCAAAGCGGGCTATGAGTTTGATATCGCCTATACCTCCGTCTTGAGGCGTGCCATCCGGACGCTTTGGCACGTGCAAGACACTATGGATCTCATGTGGATCCCAGTCGTACATAGTTGGAGGCTAAATGAACGTCACTATGGCGCCCTAACAGGCCTCAATAAGGCCGAAACAGCCGCTCAATATGGGGCTGATCAGGTACATATTTGGCGTCGCTCCTATGATGTACGACCGCCATTGCTGGAAACAGGAGATGAGCGCAACCCGCAGAACGATCCTCGCTATGCCAAACTTAATGCATCTGATATTCCTTTGGGTGAATGCCTTAAAGATAATGTCGAGCGAGTGTTACCTCTTTGGAATGAATCTATTGCCCCTGCTCTGAAAGCGGGTAAACGTGTCCTACTGGTGGCACACGGCAACAGTATTCGCTCCTTAATTAAGTATTTAGATCAAATGTCAGACGAAGCCATTATGGAAATCAATGTTCCCAATGGCGTACCACTCGTATATGAACTCGATGACATGCTAAAACCAATTCAACACTTTTATCTGGACTAGGGTTACATAAACACATGCGTCAATTTTTTAAGAACTTTGCCTTGATCTCAGTCGGTTTAATTGCTGGTGTAACAGCAACCATTCAGCTGTCGGCAACTGCGCAACAGAGTACGACCCTTCCGCTAGAGGAGCTACGCACTCTCTCAAATGTTTTTGCGCAAATTAAACGCGAGTATGTGGAGCCTATTGAAGATAAACAACTCTTAACCGATGCTGTTAAAGGCATGGTAAGTAGCCTAGATCCACACTCCACTTTCTTAGACAAAAAAGATTTCTCTGAAATGCAAGAGCAAACCTCGGGAAAATTTGCTGGCCTTGGAATTGAAATCACCTCCGAAGATGGTCTCGTGAAGGTCCTCAATCCAATTGAAGATAGTCCAGCTGCTCGCGCAGGTCTACAAGCAGGGGATTTAATTACCCGCTTAGATGACAAACCCGTGCGTGGCATGTCGCTGGATAAAGCGGTACGTACCATGCGCGGCAGCCCTGGTACAAAAATTACGCTGACCATTTATCGTAAGAGTGAAGAGCGTACATTTCCCGTAACAATCACACGCGCTGAAATTAAAGTGCAGTCTGTAAAAACAAAAATTTTAGATCACGATATTGCCTGGGTTCGCGTGACTAGCTTCCAAGAGCGCACTGTGCCAGATCTTGCTAAGAAGCTCACTGAGATTGCAGCGCAAGATCCAAAACTCAAAGGTGTCATCCTCGACTTACGCAATAATGGTGGCGGCCTCCTACAGGGCGCTGTCGGTGTTGCAGCAGCTTTCTTGCCCACTGACGCTGTAATTGTTTCGACTAAAGGACAATCGCCTGATTCGAAGCAAATCTTCAATGCAACGCCAGAAATGTATCGATTGAGCGAACCCGGCGATCCGTTGGCGGGCGTACCCGCAATCTTTAAGACCATACCCATGGTTGTTTTAGTTAATGCCTATTCAGCATCTGCCTCTGAAATCGTTGCTGGGGCTTTGCAAGACTACAAACGGGCAACCATCATTGGTAAAACCACCTTTGGTAAGGGTTCTGTGCAAACTGTTCGTCCATTAACCAATGACTCAGCACTGAAGATCACAACCGCTTATTACTACACACCAAGCGGCAAGTCTATTCAGGCTTACGGTATTAAGCCCGATATTGCGGTTGATCAAAATAAAGATGGTGACCCCGATGATGTTTTGATCACTCGTGAAATTGATAGCGAGAAACATCTGCGCAATAAACAATCCTCTGAAGACAATCTCATTGCCAATAGAGAAAAACGTCGCCTAGAAGAGTTACAACGCATTGAAGAAAAGAATGCTAAGAAAACTCCCGAAGAAAAAGAGAAAGAAAAAGCTAAAAAGCCGCCTGAACTTGGTAGCGCAGATGACTTTATGCTTTCACAAGCAGTAGCATTTATTGATGGTCAGCCCGTTAAACGCTCTGCCTCTAAACTCGAATAATCTAGCCATACCTCGAGGTCGCAAATGAATGATGAGCAGCTGCTACGCTATTCACGCCACGTGCTCCTCGAGGATATCGATGTTCTTGGCCAAGAAAAACTCCTCCAGTCTCATGCCCTTGTCATAGGGGTAGGCGGACTAGGAAGTGCTGTAGCACCCTACCTCGCTGCAGCAGGTATAGGCAAAATCAGCTTGGTTGATCATGATCAGGTGGAGCTTACTAATCTTCAGCGCCAAATCATGCATCAGCAAAATAGCATTGGACAAAATAAAGCAGCGTCTGGTAAATCTTTTTTACAGAAGCTCAACCCTAGTATTGAGATCAATGCAATAGAGAGGAAGGCCGATGATAAGCTGCTTGATCAGCTCCTGCCAACGGTAAATATTGTTTTAGATTGCACGGATAACTTTACTACTCGGCAACTGATTAATCGCCTTTGTGTAAAACATCACGTCCCCTTGGTGTCCGGATCAGCCCTTCGCTTTGATGGTCAAATTAGCGTCTTTGATCCACGTAATAGCGATTCTCCGTGCTATGCCTGCATCTTTTCCCCCGAAGAACAGTTTGAAGAGGTGAACTGCGCAAGCATGGGTATCTTCTCCCCGTTAGTAGGAATCATTGGTGCCATGCAAGCAGCGCAGGCCTTGCAAGTACTGATTGGATTTGGCGAACCCTTGGTTGGCCGTATGTTGCTCTGGAATGCACGCAACACTCAAATTGACGAGATCCGTATCGGCCGCAATCCTGAATGTATTGTGTGCGGGCAAGCGCACTAATACACCTTGAATGAACTTAGTAGTTTAAGCAAATAGTCGCTCTAGCGCCTTAGCCTGGGCTTCTGGCTCATAAGCCTTTAAAACTCGAGGAATGCGTGCTTTTAATTGACCAACATCCGCACCCAATATCTCACGCTTCACCAGCAACAACTGACTGAAATGCATGGAGAAATCTGTCAAGCCTAAGGCGAGCAGTAGTTTTGTCATCGCAGGATCGCCCGCCATTTCACCACATACTGCAACAGGTACATTCGCACGCTTAGCCTGCTCAATGATGCTTGCCAGTAAATATAAGATTGCTGGATGCAAGGGATCATACAAATGTGCCACCGCATGATCTGCTCGATCAATCGCTAGGGTGTACTGAATTAAATCATTCGTACCAATCGACAAGAAATCAAAACGATCAATGAAAAGAGGTAATACCAGTGCCGCAGCAGGGATCTCAATCATTGCCCCCACTTGAATATTGGGGTTGAAAGGCTGTCCACGCGAATGTAATTGTTGCTTAGCCTTTTCGATCAAACGAAAAGTTTCATCAATCTCTTTAGCGTGCGCTAACATCGGAATCATGATGCGTGCCTGCCCATGCGCAGATGCTCGCAAAATAGCCCTTAATTGCGTCAAGAAGATTTCAGGTTCAGTCAGGGACCAGCGTATTGCACGTAAGCCTAATGGTGAGGTTCCGGTTTGTGATAAATCACCTCCTGCACCCAAAGCTTTGTCAGCGCCAACGTCAATTGTTCTAATATTGACTGGCAGGCCACGCATCAGATCGACTACATGACGATATTCTTGATACTGTTGCTCTTCATCCGGCAGAGCCTGATTGCGATCCATAAATAAGAACTCTGAGCGAAATAAACCAACACCAACCGCCCCAAGGGCCACTGCTTGAGTGGCATCCTCAGGTAACTCAATATTGGCAAACAATTCAATCTCAACATGATCAACTGTGCGAGTTGGAGAGTGTTTTAGTTGTTGAAGCTTGCGAACCTCTTTTAAATCCTGAGTTTGTAATTTTCGATACTCGGAGAGTAATTGCTCATCTGGAGCCACTACGACGACACCACGTTCGCCATCTAGAATTAGCCAATCTCCATGGCGAATCATTTCACTAGCATGACGAACGCCAACCACTGCAGGAATTTCCATGCTCCGAGCAACGATCGCAGTATGCGATGTCTTACCACCTAGATCAGTTACAAAACCAGTAAATAAGTGGTCCTTGAAGCGCAACATATCATGCGGAGCAATGTCATGCGCTACGATGATGGCATCTGCCCCTAAATCACTTGAGACAATTAACTCTGGATCAGCTAGAGGGTCCTTTTGCTGTGAACTAAGGGCTTTCAGAACGCGTTCAGCTACTTGGCGAATATCATTGCCTCGCTCCTTGAGATAAACATCCTCAATCTCAGCAAATTGCTCTAAGAGATCATTTAACTCAGTCGTGAGGGCCCAGGCAGCATTTAAACGCTGGGTACGGATTAACTTGAGTGGTTTCTCAGCCAAAGCAGGATCAGTCAAAATCATGCCATGTACATCCAAAAATGCCGCCATTTCCTGCGGGGCATCCTTAGGTAAACCGCGCCTTAGCTGCTCCAGCTCCAAGCGAACCGTCTCAAATGCATCCAGTAATTTTTGAGCCTCAGACTCTTCCTTACCAGACTCAACCAGGTAGTGACTTACTTCTAATGCCGCATGAGAAATCAGCACTGCTCTGCCGATGGCAATACCTTTCGATACTGGAATTCCATGCAAAGCAAAAGTCATACTTATTCGCTCTCACCAAAACGGTTATTAATTAAATTTGTCAAAGCCTGCATTGCCTCATCCGCTTGATCGCCAATAGTTTCTAGCGTCACCGTACTTCCAATTCCAGCGGCCAACATCATGACACCCATAATGCTCTTAGCATTGATTTGGCGCCCATTACGTGACAACAATATTTCACAAGGAAAATCTGCTGCTAACTGAGAAAGCTTTGCAGATGCGCGAGCATGCAAACCAAGTTTATTCACAATCTGAATTTCAGAAATTGGCATTACTAACCTTGTTATTCATTTTTTTCGGGAAATGTTTTAGAGCCAAGACGCAAAATGCCATGTTGCCCACCAGCTAACGCTTTTTGGGCTAAGTCTTCTAAACCTTCACCACGATGAGAGATGCAGCGCATCAGCATTGGCAGATTCAATCCTGCAAGTACTATTACGGGCGCATTTAAGCCAGACAACGGGCCAAGCGCCTCTAGCTTCGATGCCACGTTAGCTGGAGTTGCTCCCATAACATCCGTCAAAATAAGCACGCCGTTACCGGTATTCACTCCATAAGCCGCCTTCATGACACGATCAAAGCTCACTTTGATGTCTTCATGAGGAGGGATGTCGACTGCCCTCACACGCTCAGGCACTACTCCAAAGGTATGCTCAGCAAATCCCAGCATTGCACTGGCAACTGGGGTGTGAGCAACGATGACAATTCCAACCATATTTATGTCAATGCCTTCTCAACTGCTTTTAACCAAAACTGAGGAACATCAAATCCGCTTTGCTCTGTGATCTCCACAAAACAAGTGGGGCTAGTAACGTTTATTTCTGTTACGTAGCCACCAATCAGATCCAATCCAACCAAAAATAAACCACGCTGATTCAAAATAGGAGCCAGTTGTTCTGCAACCGCTTTTTCAGAAGGGCTCAAGGGCATTGCCACACCCTTCCCACCTGCAGCAAGATTGCCACGAATCTCACTACCCTGAGGAATGCGCGCTAATGTAAATGGCACTACTTCGCCGCCAATCAATAGAACACGCTTATCACCCTGAGTAATCTCCGGCAAAAAGCGCTGAACCATTAAGGTTCTTGCACCGTTCTCGCCTAAGGTTTCAACAATACTTGCCAAGTTCAAGCCATCTGGGCCAACCCGAAATACGCCCATGCCACCCATACCGTCCAGGGGCTTAATTACAATATCTAGATGCTGCCGATGGAATTGTTCAACTGCACTTAACTCACGAGTCACCAAAGTGGGGGGAATCAATTCTGGAAATTCAGTAATCGATAATTTTTCCGAATGATCCCGAATCGCACCAGGATCATTAAATACCTTGGCACCCTGTCGCACTGCCGCTGATAACAACCAAGTGGTATTCAGGTATTCAATATCAAACGGGGGGTCAGTTCGCATGAATACCGCTGAAAAAGAATTCAGCGCGCGCCCCTCAAGGTCGCCCAATTCAAACCAGGAAGTTCCACTGGGCTTAATAGCCAAAGTCTGACAATCAGCAGTGGCTACTTTTTCTCTCCAGAGCAAATTGCGACTTTGACAAAACCACAACTGATGGCCTGCTTCTTGCGCAACCCGCATCATCGCTAACGTGGAGTCTTTACTAACCTTAAATGACTCAAGTGGATCGGCGATGAATAAAAAATCCATTGTGTTATTTGCCTATGAAGGGTTTCAGACTCATGCAGATTCACCATCCGGATCGGTGCGCTCAAGCTCTAAAGAAGCTGCTAACAAGGCCAAGCGGGCTACTACCCCATACAGATAGAAGCGATTTGGAGGTGCACTGCCGGGCTTAGCACCCAAGTCTGGCATCGAGTTTTGTTCAAACGCTAATGGCACAAAGTGCATACCAGGCGCATTGAGATTCTCATCTGGCCCGCGATCGGTGTGCACACGATAGAAGCCGCCAATCACATAGCGATCAATCATGTACACGACGGGCTCTGCTACAGCCTCATTCACTTTCTCGAAGGTATAAACCCCTTCTTGGATGAGTACATCGCTCACCTCTAAACCCTCTTTGACAACGCTCATCTTATTGCGGTCTTTACGGTTCAGGCCTTTAAGTTGCGCCGGGTCATTCACTACCATCACACCCATGCCATAGGTTCCAGCATCCGCTTTCACCACGACATAGGGTTTTTCTTTGATGCCGTACTCGCGATATTTTTTGGCAGTTTTCTTAAGAACTTGCTCTACTGCCGTTTGAAGCTCATCCTCACCTTTGCGCTCATGAAAATTAACATTCGAGCAGCTAGTGAAATAGGGATTGATCATCCACGGATCAATATTAATCAACTTGGAAAATTTCTTGGCGACATCTTCATAGGCGGCGAAGTGAGCCGACTTGCGACGCACATGCCAACCCGCATGTAATCCAGGCAATAAATATTGCTCATGAATATTTTCCAAGATTGGTGGAATGCCGGCAGATAAATCATTGTTCAACAAAATCGAACAAGGGTCAAAATCTTTTAAGCCTAAGCGTTGCTTTTTTAAACCCGTACGTGACAACGGCTCCATCAACAAACGATTACCATCAGGCAACTCAATCCAAGTTGGCTTAGTAATTTCATCGGAAAGCGTACCCAAACGAACATTCAAGCCAGCCTGACGCAAGATAGATGACAGACGCGCAATATTTTGCAAATAAAAAGTATTGCGTGTATGTCGCTCCGGTATCAGTAGTAAGTTTTTAGCTTCTGGGCAAATTTTCTCGATTGCAGCCATGGCAGCTTGAACAGCCAAAGGTAGCATCTGAGGGGCTAGGTTATTAAAACCGCCAGGGAATAGATTGGTATCTACAGGGGCCAGCTTAAAGCCAGCATTGCGCAGATCCACCGAACAATAAAAGGGCGGCGTATGCTCCTGCCACTCAAGCCTAAACCAGCGCTCTATCGTTGGGGTTGCTTCTAAGACCTTTGACTCTAATTCAAGCAAAGGGCCACTAAGGGCAGTAATGAGATGTGGAACCATTCCACCATTGTAAGATT
>CAIOIX010000418.1 GCA_903858445.1 uncultured beta proteobacterium | reverse complement strand
TTGTCGTTGCGATCGTCAAGCTGAAACAACAAGTCTCCAGCTTTCACCTCTTGGCCATCTTTTACTAAGATCTTGGTGACTGTATTGGTAATCATTGGGCGAATATCAACAATATTGTTCGAGACAATGGTGCCAGTAGCCTCCAGAATGAGAGGGATATCTTTTTTCTCAACTACTACTGTAGTAACGGTCACTGGGCCACCAGCTTTATCAGCCGCCGGAAAAAAATAGTCATACGCCTTTGAAAGCGCATAAAGCGCAATGACAATTGCCAGAATGCGCCATTTGTATTTCAGGACAAAGGCCTTGACCTTGGCGAAATCCAACTGCTTTAGCAGGGGTGAGTATTTTTTCCAAAGGGCGCAAAGCTGAGCTAATGCCCAGTTTTTGAGGATGAGTAACTTGCTGACTAGCTGATTAGCTAAAGTTTCAATTTTTGACACGGTCTCGACGTTTTTTCTTTAATTTATATGGATTTAGCAGAATTTATAGCTGCTCTGCCTATCAGCATATTCTCTCATAAGCCACTTAAAAACGCGCTTCTGATCCTAAGGAAGGAATTCCTCGACTCCGCGGTTTGCCAGCGTATCAGCCAGTTCGTTTCCGGGGTGGCCGTTATGGCCTCGCACCCAATGCCAGGAGATCTTGTGGCTCGGTAGCAGGGCATCTAATTCTTGCCATAAATCGGCATTTTTTACGGGATCCTTGCTGGCAGTCTTCCAACCCCGTCTTTTCCAGCCCTCAAGCCATTCGGTAACCCCTTTTTGGACATATTGGGAATCAGTCCAAAGTTCCACTGAGCTGGTTTGCTTCAGGGCTTTTAGGGCATGAATAACCGCACTAATTTCCATGCGGTTATTGGTAGTATGTTCCGCGCCACCGTGAATGTGTTTCTCGTGTCCTCCTGAGCGCAACACCGCTCCCCAGCCACCAGGGCCGGGATTGCCTTTGCAGGCCCCATCGGTATAAATGATGATGTGGGGGAGTTGTTTAGTGTGGGGCATAGCGTTACTGTAATGAATCTCTGGTTTGCTTGAGTTTATTGCGTTCAGTAGCTGTGCTGAGTTGTGGAATTGCGGGGATACGTTTAGCGTTTATTTGACCAATCAAGCGAATGCCTTGCTGACGCTTGATCGCGGACACTAAAAATACCGCTCCAAATATGGGCCACCAGCGATTACCCATGGGCTCTAGAAAATCCATCCTAGCCATGCCAGACTGGCCCTTGAGCGGGAGTTTATAGCAGCCAAAATGGCCGCGATCAAGAGTAAAGTTCAGGAGCTGTAACCAATCTTTCACTCTAATGAGGCTAATAAATTGCCCATCCCTAGGGAGGTATGGGGCGCCTATCAGTCGACTCAGGTATTGGCGGATACCCCAAAGACTTGCGGGATTAAAGCCAGAAATCACGAGTCTTCCTTCTGGTCTCAACACGCGTTCTGCTTCTCGCAAAATTTGGTGGGGGTCATCAGCAAATTCCAGAATATGGGGGAGCACCAATAGGTCGATGCTCTCACTGGCAAAAGGCAGTTCATTGGCGCTACCTTGAACTGGATGCCAATGAAAGCGCGCTGCTTGTGCGGCACTATCGTTTGCTCCTACCAACAAGGCCTGCAAAGGCATCCGATTTTCAGTCAAGGCATTCATTTGTGGCATGCCAACCTGGACGGCGTAAAAGCCAAAAACATCCGCTACGATCCGGTCAAAGCACTTTTGCTCCCAAGCCAGTACATATTTACCGGGTGGGGATTGTAGCCATTTTTCCCATGAGCTCCATGGTGGTGCTGGCGTCTGTGTAGGTGGGTTTGGGATTGGTATCATCGGTCTATGGTGAAGAATACTTTATTGCAAGTTTGGCCGATACGGGCCTTTGATGACAATTACATCTGGTGCATCCATGATGGCCAATCTGCTTTAGTGGTTGATCCCGGGGATGCTGTCCCTGTATTACGCTACTTGGAAGATCAACATTTGACGCTGACGGGAATTGTCATTACCCATCACCATGCTGATCATACCGGTGGAATTTTGCAAATATTGCAGACTCTCAAGATGGCGATTCCGGTCTATGGTCCTGCAACGATTGATATTCCTGGCCGTACCCAAGGCGTGATGGAGGGTGACAAAATAGAAATCGCTGCTCCTCGCATAAGTCTCAAAGTGTTTGAGGTCCCAGGTCACACTCTTAGCCATGTGGCTTATTTTGCTAATATGCAGGCCAATGTTGTTGAGCCCATGCTGTTCTGTGGAGATACCTTATTTGCATCAGGCTGTGGGCGTTTATTTGAGGGAACTCCAACTCAAATGAGTCAGTCCTTGGCTAAATTTGCGGCACTGCCTAAAAATACCTTGGTCTATTGCACGCATGAGTACACCTTGTCTAATATCCGCTTTGCCTTGGCAGTCGAACCCAATAATGCAAACCTGATTTCTTGGGCAGAACGAGCAACAGAGCTTCGCGATAAAGATCTACCAACCTTGCCAACCACAATTGGTCAAGAGCTCCAGGTAAATCCTTTTATGCGTTGCGAGTCTAAAGAGGTTCTTCAATCTGCTTTGAGCGTTTCTGGTGAGGCCTCTTTGCCAACATCTGCGCACGTCCTCGCTGTGATTCGTGCGTGGAAAGATCGATTCTGATGTTGTGGAAATATGTAGCAGTCTTGATGATTGCTGCGTTGTCTGGATGTGCCAGTACCGGGGATTGGTCGTCTGACACCCCAGTTAATACCAATCCGCGTGCCAGTAAGGCGCCGCGCGTCAACCTCAGTAAGCAGTCGGTAAGCACTGTCTACGCGCCATCCAGCAATCTATGGCTCAGGATTCGCGATGGCTACCAGATGGAGCCCTTGAATTCGCCGCTAGAGATAGAGCAGGTACGCTGGCTTAGTGCTAAGCCGGAGTATGTAAACCGCTCCATGATGCGCTCCTCGCGCTACCTCTTTTATATCGTCCAAGAGGTCAACGCCCGTAATATGCCGACTGAAATCGCTTTACTGCCTTTTGTGGAGAGTGCGTTTGTTCCTCAAGCGAAGTCGGGCGCTAAGGCCATGGGTCTCTGGCAATTCATGCCGGCTACCGGCAAAGATTTTCGGTTGACCCAAAACGTCTTTCGGGATGAGCGTCGCGATGTATTGCAATCTACCGATGCAGCACTGGATTACCTGCAACGTCTAAATAATCAATTTGGCAGCTGGGAGCTTGCTTTGGCTGCTTACAACTGGGGCGCGGGGAATATTGCCAAGGCTCAGAAAAAAAATCTTGCGGCAGGTCTGCCGACTGATTATGAGAGCCTTCAATTACCAAAAGAAACACGGAACTACGTTCCTAAGCTGATGGCATATCGCCAGATTGTTTTGGATCCGGAGTCCTATGGCATTGTGTTGCCTGAGCTTGAGAACCATCCATATTTTGTAGCGATTGATGTAAATAATGACATCGATGTTGCTTTAGTGACTAAGTTATCTGAGATACCCTTAGAAGAATTTCAGACGCTGAACCCTTCATTTAACAAACCCGTGATCTTGGCGGCTGCCAATCAACAGATCTTGCTGCCATTTGGTCATGCCGAAGTATTTCAAGAGAATCTCAAGAGGTATACCAAGCCGCTGTCATCCTGGACTGCGGTTCAGGTGGGTAAGACAGAGCTAGTGGATCAGGCTGCAAAGACTTTAGGGGTGGATGTTGACACCTTAAGAGCTATTAATGGTATTCCGAAGGGGATGCGAATTCGTGCCGGGTCAACTGTGATTATTCCAAAAACGAGTCGTCGTCCTGGCGATATTTCAGTGGCTCTGGCTGACAACGCTAGTTTGAGTCTTGACAGACCCCCACCTCCACCTCCGACTCCTAAAAAATGCAAAAAAGGGACTAAATGCCCCCCTGTGAAGTCGGTTAAGGATGGAACTAAGGGTAATTCTTCTCCAAAAAATGCTGCATCTCAGCATAAATCCGCATCGACAGAGCTTGCAAAATCTGCGAAAAATGGTTCTGTTAAGACCTCTGGTGCTAAAGGGGTCAGCAAAGTCCAGTAATTTTCACTTCATTATTTAGGTTAATCATGTCCTATAAATCAGAACACGAACGCTCCATTAAAGATCCAGATGGCTTCTGGGGGGAGCAGGCAAAGTTAATTCATTGGGAAAAACCATTTAATAAAGTCTTAAATTACGACAACCCTCCGTTTGCCAAATGGTTTGAGGGCGGCCTTACCAATCTTTGTTACAACGCTGTTGACCGTCATCTCAAAGAGCGTCCTGAGCAAATTGCTTTGGTTGCTGTTTCAACGGAAACTAATATTGAAAAAGCGTATACCTTTCAAGAGCTCTACGAAGAAGTCAACCGGATGGCGGCCATTTATAAAGCGAATGGCGTTCAAAAAGGCGACCGCGTTTTAATTTATATGCCAATGATTGCACAGGCTTGCTTTGCGATGCTGGCGTGCGCTCGTATCGGCGCTATTCATTCAGTTGTTTTTGGCGGCTTTGCTTCACACAGCCTGGCATCCCGGATTGATGATGCAAAACCGAAAATGATTGTGACTGCTGAAGCGGGCGCGCGTGGCGGTAAAGCGGTACCTTATAAGCCATTGCTAGATGAAGCTATTACCTTGGCTGAGTACAAGCCTGCAAAAGTGTTGATCGTGAACCGTGGCTTGACCGAGTTCACTACCGTTGCTGGTCGAGACTTAGATTATGCGACCGAGCGACAAAAACATCTGAATGATATTGTTCCAGTCGAATGGGTGGATGCTACTCATACTTCATACATTCTGTATACCTCTGGAACTACCGGCAAGCCAAAGGGTGTGCAGCGCGATACCGGTGGATACGCGGTTGCTTTGGCAGCGACGATGAATCATATTTTCTGCGGCAAGCCAGGCGAGACGATGTTCTGTACTTCAGACATTGGCTGGGTCGTGGGCCACAGCTACATCATTTATGCGCCACTACTCAATGGCATGGCGACCATAATGTATGAAGGTACGCCATTGCGTCCTGATGCTGGCATTTGGTGGCAGTTGGTAGAAAAATATAAAGTGTCTGTGATGTTCTCTGCACCGACAGCGGTGCGTGTTCTGAAGAAACAAGATCCTGCATTTTTGACCAAATATGATCTGTCTAGCTTGAAAGCTTTGTTCTTAGCTGGCGAACCATTGGATGAACCTACGGCGACCTGGATTCATGGTGCGATCAACAAACCCATCGTGGACAACTATTGGCAGACGGAAACAGGATGGCCAATGTTGGCAATCCAACGGGGCGTAGAAGTGATGCCGCATAAGTTCGGGTCACCAGGGGTACCATCGTTTGGCTACAACATGAAGCTCTTAGATGATGCAACTACAGAAGAGCTGGGTCCAGATCAGAAGGGTGTGATTGCAATTGAAGGTCCTTTACCTCCTGGTTGCATGCAAACCGTTTGGGGTGATGACAAGCGTTTTGTCAGTACGTACTGGGAGACCATTCCGGGCAAGATTATTTACTCAACCTTTGACTGGGGGATTAAAGACAAGGATGGTTATTTCTTTATCTTGGGTCGGACCGATGATGTGATTAACGTCGCTGGCCACCGCTTAGGCACCCGCGAGATTGAAGAAAGTATTTCTGGCCATCCGAATGTTTCGGAGGTAGCGGTTGTGGGTATTGAAGATAAGCTGAAAGGACAGGCCGCCATTGCGTTTGTCATTCCGAAGGATGCCTCTAATGTGGCTACGCTGGAAGCAGAGTGTATGAAGACGGTTGATACCACCTTGGGCGCAATTGCTCGTCCTGGTCGCGTTTATGTGGTGACGGCCTTGCCGAAGACGCGTTCGGGCAAGATTGTGCGGCGCTCCCTCCAGGCCGTTGCTGAGGGGCGTGATCCTGGGGATATCAGCACAATGGAAGATCAGGCCGTCTTAGCTCAAATTAAGACCATCATTGAGCAAAGTGCTAAATCGTAAGAAATAAGGCGATACACTCCCTCAGCCCTAAGCTGAGGGAGGCAATCACCACCTGAGCCTAATTGGCTGGGTGCTCACGGGTTTAAGGCGGGGAACTGGTATCATTGCTAGGTTCGAAACTTAATAAATACCCTAGCGCTTAAAGACACTCACCTCCCGCAAAAACAGCCTCGGGTTAGTCTATTTGAGGGTTTTGAGCGTCGGATGGAGC
>CAIOIX010000417.1 GCA_903858445.1 uncultured beta proteobacterium | reverse complement strand
TTTTTTGGCTTTCTTCGTTGTATCTCGGCAACAAGACCTTTGATTTCTGTCTTTTATGCCCTCTAGATGACAAAATTGTCATATGGCAAGTCGCGAATTCTTAAAAATCCTCAGTTCAGCCCGATTGGGTGACGTTTTAGCGCAACAAAAACTAGCCTCTGCATATCTGACTGGGGACTTTAAAACTCCCATTCAACCTTCTAATGCCTTGATTTGGCTGGAGAAATCCTATATTTCCATTCAGAATCAATCACTTGAAAGCCAAAGCTCCAACAATCATCAAGTTCTGCAGACTTTATCAAGTGTTGCTAGCGTTCCCCTGGCTTCAACTTTTAATTCACCCGCCTTTGGCTTTGGCTGGGACTCCTTTTGGCAATTAGCCACGGCTGACATAGCTTCAGAATCGCAAACTGCAGCTAAATGGCAACTGATTCACTTATTGATTGACCCACTTCATGAAGAAACACAATCACTACTAGTTGAGTGGTTAAAAAAAAGAAATTTTTCAACACCAATATCTCAATTAGCAAATCTTGATTTCGCTGGTTTACAAAAAAACGCCAAGCAATACCTGTATGAGCTTGCCGAATCTGAATCTGCATTCACAACTCAAGCAAAAGAATTGCTCATCAAGCTTCAACCAAAGAATGAGGCCCTCTCTTCACTTTGGAATGCGTGGACAAATGGCCAAAATGAAGATGCACTCATTCAGGCGGCCGAACTTGGGCTGACAGCGGCCAAACTTACATACGGCTTACGATTGGCGCAATTAGACGGCGACCTGGCTTCTGATAAAGAGGTTCACAACAAATCCAATGCCTCTCTTAAAAAGGCAGTCCATTGGTTAGAGCTTGCTGCTAAGGATGGTGATCGTGATGCCTGGTATGCACTTGGTGAGATTTATCGCCGTCCACAATTTTCTGGATACAACGCTAATGAAAGTGATCGTTGCTTTGATCGCGCTGCTGATCTTGGTCATGCACAGGCGCAATTGCGCAAAGGAGCCAACCTTTGGCGTAAGCGTGAAAAGATTGAAGAGAAGGTGCGTGGCCTACAGGCTTCCTATTGGGTATGGCAAGCCAATCAACAAGGAGTACCCGAAGCCCAAGAACTACTGTGCAAGATTTTAGAAAGTTACCCTAATCCCAAAAAGAATGAATGGCACGAACTAGCACTATGCGCAGAACAAGCCTTAAATCATCATGCAGAGCATAAGCTTGATTTGGATTGGGTATTACTATGCCATCGACTCATCATTGCAAATCAATTCGACTTCAGCAAAGCAGAACTGTTACTAAGTGAAGTGGGCCAATTACAGCACGAGCATTGTGTAGCTGTTGACATCCGCTGGGAGCTCCCCAAGATATTACCCAGACTGATTCAGATTGAAACCATACAACAGCGCCGTGCATTACTGGCTGCTGGAAAAGCATTTGTAGGGGCAGAGCAGGATATTGAAGGGAATTTACGTCAAAGACGCTATCGCTTTGATAAGGTAACTGCCTGGCTAATGGAAACCTTTAAAACTCAAGCAGGCGCAGAGGTAGATTGAGCTTCATCTTCAGATGGCTTAGGCACATAGAAACGCGCCACCAATAGGCCAAGCTCGTATAGCAAAG
>CAIOIX010000416.1 GCA_903858445.1 uncultured beta proteobacterium | reverse complement strand
TGCATTCATATCCCTGCTTTCTGGACAAACCAAGTCAATATTATATATGAAGAAGTGTATCATACTTCAATCAAAAAAAACAATGTGACACATGGGCACCTCTAAAAACCCACCTAAAATAGTGCTAAGTACCGATTGGGTAAAATAAAGATACATATGTCAGAGATTAGTGAGGTTTAAAATGGGTAAGAAGATGCGTGGATTGTTCGATTACGAGTATCAGTTGAAACTGATTAATCAACATAAACCACCGCTTCAAAAACTCAACAGTGTGATCGATTGGGAGATATTTCGTTCCCCTATCGAAGAGGCATTTACGATAGAGCCTAAAGGATTAGGGGGACGCCCACCCTTTGATCGATTGATGATGTTTAAAATCCTTATCCTTCAACGCTATTACAACCTATCTGACGAACAAACCGAATTCCAGATCAAAGACCGATTATCATTCATGCAGTTTTTAGGACTCGTGATCGGTGACACCGTGCCGGATGAAAAGACAATATGGTTGTTCAAGGAGCAATTGAGCGAGAAAAATCTTTCCGACCAACTGTTTGAGCGATTTACCCAAATGCTCATCTCAAATGGTATCGTTGCTAAAGAGGGAAGTATTGTTGATGCTTCGTTCGTCAATGTCCCACGACAGCGTAACAGTCGTGAAGAGAATGCAACGATCAAAGAGGGTAAAGTACCCGAATCGTTCAAGAAGAATCCTGCAATGAAATCGCAAAAAGATTGTGATGCACGTTGGATGAAGAAAAACGGTGAACGTCACTTTGGCTATAAGAACCATATCAATGCCGATATGAAAACCAAACTGATCACAAAGTTCTCTACTTCAAGTGCAGCCCCTCACGATTCAACCGAAACTAAGAACCTATTTGATGAGAGCGACAACGTTGCTTATGCCGACAGTGCATACCGAAGCGAAAGAATAGAAACCTATCTGCAATCCATCAACTGTAAAAGCCATATCCATGAAAAGGGATACCGAAACAATCCCCTTGAACTCCAGCAGCAACTGACCAATACAATGAAATCAAAAATCCGATCACGGGTGGAACATGTATTTGGCTTTATGACCAACTCGATGAATAACGGACTTAATCTCAAAGCCATTGGTAAAAAGAGAATTGATTCGCTGATCGCTTTGCTCAATCTGACATACAACCTGTTCCGATACGAACAGATAGTAAGGCTTCAAAAGGTAAAAGCGATGTAAAAGAGTGCCGAAAGAGGCAAATGGGCCGAGATTTCATACTCAAAAGTAGAAATTTCATCCAATTTTCCTCGGCGAAACCGAAAAGAAAGTCAAAAAAATCAACTGGGTAAATTTAGGCTACTGTCAAAGTGGTTTTTAGAGGTGCCCATTATTGCATTTGGTGCATTAACCATTGCATTGGCCGTTATCGGGAAGCAGGTTATTCACTTACCACCGATGTGGGGAATGCTATTCGGGTTGGCAATTTTGCAGTTGTATATGTTCTTTCTCAAAAAAAAGCATAAAATCGATGTAAGTATATACGATGCAATGAGTAAAGTTGAGAACAATACATTTCTCTTTTTCTTCGGTATTCTTGCTGCGGTTGGAGCGTTACACTTTACAGGTTTCCTCGCGTATGCTGCACAATTATTTGAAATGTTTGATCCGACTTTAGTCAATATTGGTGTCGGTTTCCTTTCCGCTATTGTTGATAATGTTCCGGTTATATCAGCGGTGCTTAAAGCGAATCCTGCAATCGAACTTCCACAGTGGATGTTAGTGACAATGACGGCCGGTATTGGTGGATCGTTGATCAGTTTTGGAAGTGCTGCAGGAGTAGGGGTCATGGGGAAAATGCATGGAGTTTTCACGTTTTCATCACATTTTAAATTGGCATGGACGGTACTTATTGGATATTTTGCCTCACTCGCAGTATGGTATTTCCAGTTTATTTATTTGGGATGGTATTGAGGAATAACCGTTTAAGACCTAATGGAAGTACAGTTGGATAAAATAATATAAATTCACGTTGGTGTATATGACAAAGATCATAGTAATCCTTTTATTAACGAAAAGCTTGCAAAATGCAATTTTTTGACTCGGTATCAACGAAGTGTTTTACACTTATTGTTTATTCATAAAGTCAGTAAAAATGAGTTATGCAATTAAACAAATTGGCCATAGTAATGGTGATAAATATTTAAAGGGTGTTGTCCCAAATATGAAGGTTGGAGAGCTGCGATATTATCCGCAGGACAATCCGAATCTGTATCGAACAAAATCACGAGAACTTTCCCCAAAAACGGCGGCACGGATTTTCAAATCAATGTTTTCTGACTATGAGGTAGAGATAAACGAAAGTGATACCTCTTTGATCGACCATATTATTAAACGTGAATCAAGCCAATATATCATTAATAAGGCTTACATCTGTATCAGCGATCGTTGCATTGGAGCTGGGACATACCTCGACGAATACGACGTTTAGTGCTTATGTGAAGAATAATCCTGAGTTGATGATGAAGAGAAAGGTCGAGGGGATGAAACCAGTAATGCACCAAAATGAGAGAAGCGTATGAAATACAGTGAAATCGACATCCGAAACAGTGTCAAAGCGGCTGATTTTATCAAAGGGAAGGAGTATTTCCGTTATGGATACGTCACGGAGTGTACACCTAAAACCGATAACGATGCACTGCTGATTTTATCCTCAAAATCACGGGGAACGTACGAAAGCATTTATGTTCAAAATGTTCAAATCTATCGTACATTTGGG
>CAIOIX010000415.1 GCA_903858445.1 uncultured beta proteobacterium | reverse complement strand
TAAGAAACATGAGCGTCAAATTGTGGTTGCTGACAATATTGCAGAACAAATTGAAGCTGGTTCACACAAAATCTTTGGTGTCATGATTGAAAGTCATCTCAATGATGGTGCTCAGAAATTCACACCCGGTAAAGATGATCCAAGTAAATAGATTTATGGCACAAGCATTACTGATGCCTGCATTAACTGGGAAGATTCAATTAATGTATTGCAGCGCTTAGCTACTGCTGTGAAGGCGCGCCGTAAAAATAAGAAGTAAGTTAAGAAATAAAAATAGCGCCGCTAGGGTGCCAAATTTGTATTAAAAAAATGAGGCTAAATTACTTGGCCTCATTTTTTTTAGTTTTTTCACCCTTTTCATGCTTCCAAAGAACATCAGTGCCACCGGCCGCACGATTTAAAACTCGCGACAAAATAAATAACAAATCAGACAAACGGTTAACGTATTGGCGTGGGGCATCATACAAAGGCTCCACCCAACCCAGTCGCACAATAGAGCGCTCCGCTCTTCTGCAAACGGTTCGACAAACGTGAGCTTGCGCAGCTGCACGAGTTCCACCAGGAAGAATAAATTCAGTGAGAGGAGGCAAAGTCTGGTTGTATTGCTCGAGCCAAACATCCAATTGAGTAACATGCTCCGGCTTGAGCAAGGTGTAATTTGGGATACAAAGTTCGCCCCCTAGATCGAAAAGATCATGTTGCACCTGCAAAAATAGGACCCGCAACTCTTCGGCAATGCTATCAGGCAAGGTTTCAGCCATCAAAACACCAATTTCGGAGTTCAGCTCATCTACATCACCCATGGCACAAATCCGCAGATGATCCTTCTCCACGCGACTGCCGTCGCCCAATCCAGTCATTCCGGCGTCACCGGTTCTAGTGGCAATTTTTGAAAGTCTATTTCCCATGAACTCATTATAGGTAAATGGCTAAAATGAGGCTTATGAATACGGTGACCATACCCCCAGACCAAGTAGCCATTAAAGCCCTGCAATCTAAGCTCGTATCTGTCCTGCAGCCTATTCTTCCTGAGCATGCCTTGCTCTGGGAGCCTGAAGATACTATTCCTTATGAATGTGATGGATTGGCGGCCTATCGGCGCATGCCTTTGGCAGTTGCACTACCCGAAACCGAGGATCAGGTAGCGCAGATTCTGAAGATTTGTTACACCATGAAAATTCCGGTAGTTCCCCGAGGCTCCGGCACCGGTCTCTCTGGTGGCGCCATGCCTATTGCACAAGGATTAGTACTCTCACTTGCCAAGCTAAAAAAGATTATCAGCATTGACCCCTTCACCAGAACTGCCGTTATTCAACCGGGTGTTCGTAATTTAGCCATCTCTGAAGCAGTTGCTCATCTCGGTCTATATTACGCTCCAGATCCTTCTTCACAAATTGCCTGCTCTATTGGTGGCAATGTGAATGAAAACTCTGGCGGTGTTCACTGCTTAAAGTATGGCCTAACCTTACATAATATTTTAAAAGTACGTGGTCTACTGATGAATGGCGAGGTGGTTGAGTTTGGCAGCCTAGCCCCAGACTGCCCAGGCCTGGATTTATTGGCTGTCATGATTGGCAGCGAAGGTATGCTCGCTGTTGTTACAGAAGTCACCGTGAAGTTGATAGCTAAACCGAAACTCGCCCGCGTCATTATGGCGAGCTTTGATGATATTGAAAAAGGCGGTAATGCAGTAGCCGCTATTATTGCGGCTGGCATTATTCCAGCCGGCTTAGAGATGATGGATAAGGCAACCACTCGCGCGGTTGAAGAATTTGTGCACGCCGGCTACGACTTAGATGCTCAAGCCATTTTGTTATGCGAGTCCGATGGCACACCCGAAGAGGTTGCCGAAGAAATTGAACGCATGACCGCGGTACTTGAAAAATCAGGTGCCAGTGGCATTCAAATTTCTAAAGATGAAGCGGAGCGCCTGAAATTTTGGAGTGGTCGCAAAAATGCGTTTCCAGCTGCTGGTCGCCTAGCTCCTGACTACTATTGCATGGATGGCACCATTCCCCGCAGAAATATTGCTACTTTGCTTAAACGTATTCAGGGTATGGAAAAGAAATATGGTCTCGCCTGCTTAAATGTATTTCATGCAGGTGACGGCAATATGCATCCACTCATTTTGTTTAACGGTGCCGACCAAGAAGAATGGCATCGTGCTGAAGATTTCGGCACTGAAATTTTAGAAGCCTGTGTTGAGTTAGATGGAACAATCACCGGTGAACATGGAGTTGGTATTGAGAAAATTAATTCTATGTGTGTGCAATTCGGAGAAGGTGAGCGCGAATCATTCTGGGGTGTAAAAGATGCCTTTGATCCAGAGCGCTTGCTTAATCCCGATAAAGCGATTCCCACATTACATCGCTGTGCCGAATACGGCCGCATGCGAATTAGCGGTGGGATTCTGCCTCATCCAGAATTGGAGCGCTTTTAATGAGCCTCCCATCAAACCCAATGATTGATTTATTCCGTGAGCAGATTCTGCGGGCGGCCAAGATAAGCACCCCTCTCTCCATTCAAGGCGGCGGAACAAAATCTTGGTATGGCAATCACAACACTTTTGCAAAACTGGATACCCGCATCTACTCTGGAATTTTAGAATACCAACCTGAAGAGTTAGTTATTACCGCTTGTGCTGGGACGCCCTTAAAAGAAATTGAGGCCGCCTTAGCCGAAAAAAATCAAATACTCGCTTTTGAACCTCCACATTTTGGTGATTTAGCCACCTTTGGTGGTGCAATTGCGGCAGGTCTCGCCGGTCCAGGACGCATCAGTGCTGGCAATCTCAGGGATTTTGTTTTGGGCACTCGCATCATGGATGGCAAAGGCCAGGACTTGTCTTTTGGTGGCAAAGTCATGAAGAACGTTGCAGGGTATGACGTCTCACGTTTACTGCCAGGTTCCCTAGGCACTCTCGGACTCCTGCTAGAGGCTTCAGTGAAAGTGTTACCAAAGCCCGCAGCTACAGCCACCCTTCGTTGCCAAATACCTCAAACTCATGCTCATACCCTCTTAAATGAATGGGCTGGTCAGCCACTACCTCTTTCTGCAAGCTGCTGGATTGGCGCTGTAGATTCTCAAGATTGTGGTGAGTTAACTATTCGCCTATCTGGCGCAATTGCCGCTGTTCGTGCAGCCATTCCTTTAATGAGCGCATCCATCAATTTAAAAGAACTAGACCCATCAGCAGCCGAAGCATTTTGGCTTAATTTACGCGAACAAAAGCTTGAGATATTTACAAATCTTGGCGCTGATGAAACGCTCTATCGCGTAGCTCTACCCGCAGCTTGCGGCCCTCTCCATCTGCCGAGTATGTCCAATGAAATTGTGCTCGAATGGCATGGTCAAGAACGTTGGTGGAAAGGTCCCAGTGATGACGCGACTTTTACAACAATAAAAAAAATCTCCCAAGCCAACGGTGGTCATGCACTGCGCTTCCGTCAGGGCAGCAACGTCGACTCAACTCATGAGCGTTTTACTAAACTAAGCGAACAAGCGCAATCACAGGCTTTGGAGGCAGTACAAGCACGCCTCAGAGCAGCCTTTGATCCAGCGGGTGTTTTTGCCACTAACCGCCTTCCTTAAGTCTTTATATGCAAACTCAACTCGCTCCTCAATTTGCCAATACTCCTGAAGGTATAGAGGCCGCCCGTATTTTGGGTAAATGCGTTCACTGTGGTTTTTGTACAGCAACTTGCCCCACTTATCAAATCCTCGGCGATGAATTAGATGGTCCCCGCGGCCGTATTTATCTAATTAAACAAATTGCAGAAGGCCAAGCTCCGACAGAAAAAACCCGCATGCACCTAGATCGCTGCTTGACATGTCGAAATTGTGAAAGCACCTGCCCGAGTGGCGTGCAATACGGTAATCTCGTGGATATAGGTCGCAAATGGGCAGAAGACAATACACCCGCCCGCCCAATTGCTGAGCGTCTAACTCGCTGGGCATTAAAAGAAGGTCTAACCAAGCCGGCATTATTTAATTCGGCAATGGCGCTTGGACGTTTGGTGCGACCCATCATGCCATCCGGTATTAAACGCAAGATTCCACAAGTGAAAAGTAAGGCTTTGGCGGATGCTACCGACCCCTATGCGAGACCGCAAGCAAGTCACGCTCGTAAGATGCTCTTACTGGAAGGTTGTGTACAGCCGGGCATGCTTCCCAATATCAACTCCGCAACTGCACGCGTACTAGATGCTTTAAAAATTGAACTTATCAGCGCACCGAATGCGACCTGTTGCGGCGCCCTAAGGTATCACCTGAATGATCAAGAGGGCGGCCTTCATAATGCTAGGCAGAATATTGATGCGTGGTGGCCACTGGTCGAGCAAGGTGTAGAAGCCATCGTGATGACAGCCTCCGGTTGCGGTGTGATGGTCAAAGACTATGGCCATCTTTTAACTAGTGACCCTCAATATGCACATAAGGCAAAGACTATTTCTGATCTGACGAAAGATATTTCAGAAATACTTCCCACACTGCAGTGTGAACTCATAAATATCATTGGGGTCAATCCTAAATCTGGTGTGGTATATCACCCACCCTGCACCTTGCAACATGGTCAACAAATTCGGGGCAAAGTTGAAGGTTTGCTCAGCAGTATTGGTATTAGCGTCAAGCTCTGCGCCGATAGCCATCTCTGCTGTGGATCTGCAGGGACATACTCGGTAACTCAGCCTGAAGTATCTGAGCAGCTCAGAATAAACAAGCTGGCTCAC
The DNA here is from genome assembly GCA_903858445.1 of uncultured beta proteobacterium. Classification (GTDB taxonomy): domain Bacteria; phylum Pseudomonadota; class Gammaproteobacteria; order Burkholderiales; family Burkholderiaceae; genus Polynucleobacter. Next base: position 16,669 of record CAIOIX010000415.1, on the reverse strand, counting down.
TTACAAACCGCCTGCGAAGTGTCTGGAGCTGAAATGATTGTCTCTGGCAATATTGGCTGCATTACGCACTTACAGCAAGATGATGTGCCGGTTTTACATTGGATTGAAATCGTAGACAAACTCATTACTCAGAAATATTTAACTACTCAATGAGTCAAATTACCCATAACTTGATGCAGGTAAAGCAGCGCCTTGAATTGGCAGCTGAAGCTAGCAAGCGCGAGCCTGAAGAGATTGAATTACTAGCAGTAAGCAAAACCTTTCCTGCGCGCGATGTTGAGGAAGCAATGCATGCAGGACAAACCGCTTTTGGTGAAAACTACGTTCAAGAGGCGGTTGAAAAAATAACCTTGCTTGCTAAGTTGCGCCCATGGCTTGTTTGGCATTTCATTGGGCCACTCCAGAGCAACAAAACTAAAGAGGTGGCAGAGCACTTTGACTGGGTTCACAGTATTGACCGTCTTAAAATTGCAGAACGTCTTTCTGCACAGCGTAGTGAGTTTCCTGATTTAGCTGATTTACAAGTTTGTGTGCAGGTCAATGTCAGCGAAGAAGATAGTAAGAGCGGCGTCTCCATGAGCGAGGCTGAAGACCTTTGCAACGCTATTGCAAAACTCCCCAAACTTACCCTGAGGGGCTTGATGGCCATTCCAGCGTCTACCTTAGACGCAAGCTCACAGCATCAAGCTTTCGCTGCTGTAAGGGAGTGCTTTAATCAAATTAAAGCAAAACATCTAAACGATATTGGTTATGAATTTTTTGATACCCTATCGATGGGTATGTCTGCTGATCTGGAGTCAGCCATTGCCGAGGGCAGTACTATGGTTCGAGTCGGAACCGCAATATTTGGGAAGCGCGATAAGATAACCCTATGAGCACACCACAATCAAATGTAAATGCCCGCATCACTTTTATTGGTGGCGGCAATATGGGTCGAGCTTTAATTAGCGGCCTTTTGGCAAGCGGCTTTGAAGCCAATCAACTTACAGCAGTTGAAGCCAATGCGGAAACAGGTATTGGTTTGCATCGTGATTTTGGAATTCAAGTGATTGGTGCTTTGGATCAAATTGCTTTTGATTTCACCAAGAATAATGTGGTTGTCATGGCCATCAAGCCACAAGACTTTAATGTGGTTGCCAAAGGTTTGAGCGCCAAACTTAAACATGCGACAGCGCCAGGTCCATTGATCCTGAGTATTGCTGCTGGAATTCGCCTCAAGGATATGAGTCGTTGGCTGGATCATGCGCGCTGCGTGCGTGCCATGCCAAATACTCCAGCCCTGATTAGCAAAGGCATTACTGGTCTATTTGCAGATACTGCAGTCAACGCATCTGATCGCGCACTCGCAGAAACTATCTGCCATGCGGTTGGGCAAGTTGTTTGGGTGACAGAAGAAAAATTAATGGATGCAGTAACTGCTGTTTCAGGCAGTGGGCCTGCTTATGTATTTGCTTTTTTGGAGGCCATGCAATCTGCCGGTGAGAAATTAGGTCTAGATGGAGCTACTGCACGCAAGCTTGCCTACGCAACCTTGGAAGGTGCTACACAATTGGCCCATAACTCTGATGAACACGCAGGAGTATTGCGTGAGCGCGTAACATCAAAAGGTGGAACTACCGCAGCCGCTCTCGATGTCATGAAACAACATGGCTGGCATGGTATTTTGGAAAAGGCGATTGATGCTGCTAGTCAGCGCGGCAAAGCTATGGGTGATGAGCTAGGCAAAAGTTAATCTAGCGCTAGACCCAAAACAATTCCCAAAAATAGGAATCCACCCAACCAGTTATTATGCCGAAATGCCTTGAAGCATTCGTCCCTCCCTCGAGTAGCAACCAACCTTAAATGGTAAATGGCGCAGATTAAAGCACCAAACCAGCCTAGCCAAAAGTAGTTACTCAAATGAGCCAGCTGGGCTACCCAGATTTGGCTGAGTAGCAAAACTCCATAACAAATTCCAATGAACAGAACATCGAAGCGCCCAAATGTGATTGCCGAGGTTCGCAACCCTAAGCGAATATCATCATCTCGATCAACCATGGCATAGGCAGTATCGTAGGCAATCGCCCAAAAGATATTTCCGAAAAAAAGGATCCATGCTTCTAGTGGGATGAAATCAAGCACAGCAGCATAGGCCATTGGAATACCAAAACCAAAAGCAATTCCAAGAATGGCTTGAGGAATCATAAAGAAGCGCTTAGTAAATGGGTAAATAGTCGCCACGAACAAAGCAAGGACTGACAAGGTCTTAGTAAAAGTATTCAGTGGCTGAATCAGTAAAAAGGCAGCTAGCGCCAAAGCGATTGCAACTGCAAGCGCCTCCTTACCAGAGATCTTGCCACTCGTGACTGGCCGCCCTTGAGTCCTCTGGACGTGGCGATCAAAATCTCGATCCGCATAATCATTCACGGCGCAACCGGCACTGCGCATCAAGAATGTTCCAAGAGTAAAAATCATCAGCATATTCAAATCAGGGAGACCCCCGCTAGCAAGCCACAAGGCCCACCATGTAGGCCAAAGGAGTAATAGAGTGCCGATGGGCTTATCGAGACGTATCAAATGCCCATAAGCAATCAGGCGAGAAACCAAATAAGAAATGAAGCTATTACTCATAATGTAATTATCAAGCCTTTAGAAATTCAGTGCGAGACCCTAGCCAGCGCGCAAGCTGACGCTCTACTAAATCGACGTGATCAGCCAACAAACGATCTGCCACCCGCTGGGCCAACTCAATCAACCATGCGTCTCGCTGTAAATCTACAAAACGCAACATCGCATCGCCAGATTGTTTTGCACCCAATAACTCGCCTGGACCTCGTAGTGATAAATCTCGCTCAGCAATCACAAATCCATCAGAGGTCTCACGAAGAGTTTGTAGGCGCTCTTTTGCAGCCAGGGAAAGTGGCTCGGCATACATCAAAATACAGACTGAGTCAGCCGAACCACGACCAACGCGCCCCCTTAACTGATGAATCTGTGCATAACCAAAGCGCTCTGCATGCTCAATTACCATGAGTGCGGCATTGGGCACATCAACACCAACCTCAATCACTGTTGTGGCTACCAAAAGTTGAATCTCATTAGCCTTAAAGGCGGCCATTACTGCGGCTTTCTCGTGACCCTTCAGGCGACCATGTACTAGCCCCACCTTAAAACTAGGTAAAGCAAGCGTGAGCTGCTCAAAACTTTCGACAGCTGTTTGCAATTGCAAAACCTCTGACTCTTCAATCAGGGGGCATACCCAATAAGCCTGCAGTCCCTTGCTCAACCAATCATGAACGCCACTAATCACTTCATCACGACGAGCAGCCTTAACGACTTTAGTCACAATGGGCTTGCGCCCTGGAGGTAACTCATCAATCACCGACACGTCTAAGTCGGCGTAATACGTCATGGCCAAGGTGCGAGGAATCGGTGTGGCTGACATCATCAGTTGATGACAGTAGAACAATTCTGAACCAACACGCTGCTGAATTTCTAAACGCTGTCTCACGCCAAAGCGGTGCTGCTCATCAATTACTGCCAATCCTAGTTTGGCAAAACTTACTGTTTCTTGAATAAGCGCATGTGTACCAATAATGAGTTGCGCTGCGCCACTCTCAATCATCTCTTGAGCAAGTCTTTTATCTTTGACCTTCAAGCTTCCAGACAGCCAAGCCACGGTAACACCAAGAGGCTCAAACCACTCTTTCATTTTTAGAAAGTGTTGCTCCGCTAAGATTTCCGTAGGAGCCATCACTGCAGCTTGATAACCATGATCCATTGCACGGGCAGCGGCAAGCGCTGCAACAACTGTTTTGCCACTACCAACATCGCCCTGTAGTAAGCGATTCATCGGAAAAGCATTTGAAAGATTGTCGCCAATTTCAGCCCATACGAGTTCTTGCGCACCGGTCAATTTAAATGGCAAGGCCTTTAATAATCCGTCTTCAATTTTTGATTTGGTCTTGTTTTTTGATTTTTCAAATTGGGGGGCACGTCGCTGTCTACGAATCGAATGTGCGCGCTTTAAGGAAATTTGCTGTGCCAGTAATTCCTCAAACTGTACACGGCGCCAGGCGGGATGTGTACGATCCAATAAAGCTTGAGTATCCGCATCCGCAGGGGGTTGGTGCAAGTAAGTAATAGCAGTTTCTAAGTTGGGCCAGTCATTAGAGGGCAGCATCTCTATCATCAATTTTTCTGGCAAGAATTCCGCCAAGCTCTCCTTTAGCGCCGGCTCACGTAACGCCTGGTTGACTGCCTTGCGGATGATGGTTTGTGAAATACCAGCACTAGCAGGATAGACTGGGGTCAAACTACTCGGCAATACGGCTTCTGGTGTAACGGCACGTACTGTCGGGTGAACCATCTCCACCCCCTGAAAGCCCTCACGCACCTCACCCCGAACGCGGACATGCGCACCTACGGCCATCTGCTTTTGCTGACTAGGATAGAAATTGAGAAAACGGAGTTGCAAACTGGCGCTATCGTCCTCGATCGTGACCAGCAGCTGCCTTCTAGGTCTAAATAGGACTTGACTACGAATCACAAGCCCCTGCGTTTGTACAGAGGCAAACCGGCCGCGGCTTAAGGCATCCTCAATGCTAAAGAGCTCAGTCTCATCCTCATAGCGAGAGGGCAAATGCAAAGCAAGGGCCATGGGGCTGTCTAGACCCATCTTTTGCAGTGCGGTTGGCGGTTGCTTTGTCTTCATCGTTAAAATCTAATACCTGATGGTAATGCTATGCAACTCTCCGACTTTAATTACGACCTCCCGCCCAATCTAATCGCCCAACATCCCTTGGCGAACAGAACTGACAGTCGCCTCCTAGAGGTACGATCTGAAGGGCTAGAAGCCGCCCAATTGATTGATCGGCAGTTTCGGGAGATTCTTGACCTTATTAAGTCTGGGGATTTACTGGTCTTTAATGACACCAAAGTTATTCCTGCCCGTCTGCACGGCAAAAAAGAGACCGGTGGCATCATCGAGCTCTTAATTGAGCGCATTAGTGGAGACAAACAAGCTTGGGTACAAATAAGAGCCTCCAAAGTTCCAAAAACGGGCTCCATCGTTCGTATTCACAACCAAGCAGGCGAGAGCTTCCCTGTTGAGCTGATTGGATATGATGGTCGTTTTTATGAGGTTCGTTTCCCAGAAAATGTCTTTGCGCTACTGGAGCGTTTTGGTGAACTACCACTACCACCTTATATCGAGCACCAACCAGACGGGGAAGATGCCCAACGCTACCAAACGGTTGTTGCAAAAAATCCTGGTGCAGTAGCAGCACCAACCGCAGGGCTACACTTTGACGAGGCGATCCTAAAGCAGCTGGCTGATTTAGGAGTGCAACAGGCGACCGTCACCTTACATGTTGGTGCTGGCACCTTTACACCAGTTCGAGAAGAGGATTTAAGCAAACATAAAATGCATCATGAATGGTTTTCCATTCCAGCAGAAACCCTTGTAGCCATTGAGAAAACGCATCAGCAGGGTGGTCGAGTAATTGCGGTGGGCACCACTAGCCTGCGAGCCTTAGAGAGCCAGGCTCTGACCCAAAAAACCAGCGGTGAGACCAACCTGTTTATTACGCCCGGATTTCAATTTAAAACCGTCGATTGCTTGCTCACCAATTTCCATCTGCCAAAATCTACCTTACTCATGCTGGTGAGTGCTTTTGCGGGAACAGATAATATCCGCGCCACCTATCAACATGCCATTCATCAAAAATATCGCTTCTTCAGTTATGGTGATGCGATGTTCTTAAGCCGACTCGAAAATAAACACTCATGACCAAGCCTATTCACTTTAATATTTTGGCGCGCGATTCTGCCAGCCCAGCCCGTCTTGGTCAGCTAGATCTTCCCCATGGCAGTGTACAAACGCCAATATTTATGCCAGTAGGTACTTACGGCACTGTCAAGGCAATGACACCGCGCGATCTTGAAGAAGCAAAAGCGCAAATTGTTTTAGGCAATACCTTTCATCTTTGGTTAAGACCTGGCTTAGATGTCATCAAGAAACATGGTGGCCTCCACCGCTTTATGGCTTGGGATAAACCAATCCTGACTGACTCGGGCGGCTTTCAGGTTTTTAGTTTGGGTGCTTTGCGAAAGATTTCTGAAGAAGGCGTCACATTTGCATCTCCGATCAATGGCGACAAGTTATTCATGTCGCCAGAGGTTTCCATGGAAATCCAGGCAGTGCTTAATAGTGATATCGCTATGCAATTTGATGAGTGCACCCCTTATGAAGTCAAAGGCCAGCCCACCACAGAAAAAGCAGCGCGCCAATCTCTTGAGCTTTCCCTGCGTTGGGGAGAGCGATCCCTCAATCGTTTTCGTGAGCTAGAGACTGGAAACGGTCTCTTTGGCATCGTGCAAGGCGGTATGTTTGAGAACTTACGTGAATTCTCCCTAGAGGCCGTCAGTCAACAGGGTTTTGATGGAATTGCCATTGGCGGCCTATCCGTAGGCGAGCCAAAACCGGAGTTTGAGCGTATTTTGAGCTTTACAGCTCCCAAGCTTCCAGAGCACCTCCCGCACTACCTCATGGGTGTAGGCACTCCAGAAGACCTCATACTTGGCGTGAGCATGGGCATCGACATGTTTGACTGCGTAATGCCTACCCGCAATGCCCGTAATGGCTGGCTATTTACCCGTTTTGGTGACCTCAAGCTACGTAATGCAGGATATAAGGACGATGACCGCCCTGTAGACCCCACGTGCGCTTGCTATACCTGCCAAAACTTCACTAGATCCTATTTAAACCACCTCCAAAAGGCGAATGAAATCCTAGGTTCTCAGCTCAACACCATCCACAACCTCTCCTATTACCTTCAGTTAATGACGGAAGTCCGGGAGGCCTTGGGTAAAGATCGCTTTAGCGCCTATCGTGAGGAATTTCATAGAGATCGTCAGCGCGGCGTCGAGCCTGGGCTAGATTAATAGCCCCAAAGGGGGATAAGCCCCTCGAATCACCTCCAAAGCCCCACACAGTTTAGAATTGCGGGTTTACGGCTTTGCTTTAAAAGCCTAAAACTAAAGCAGTTTCCAATTGGTCATTAACGGAGGTTTTGTATGTGGATTAGTAACGCTTTTGCCCAGGCTCCAGCTGCGGGCGCAGATGCAGGTGGCTTAATGAGCTTCCTCCCCTTAGTTTTGATGTTTGCTGTTTTGTATTTCATCATGATTCGCCCACAAATGAAGCGTGCTAAAGAAACTAAAGCAATGCTTGCAGCGCTGGCAGTTGGTGATGAAGTGGTAACTGTTGGCGGCATCGTCGGCAAAGTCACTGCATTGAAAGATCAGTTTGTTAGCGTAGAAATTTCTGCGGGTACTGAAGTACAAATGCAAAAAGGCGCAATCACTACCGTATTGCCTAAAGGCACACTGAAGTCCGCTTAATACGTCTTTTTAAAAGTATCTCAATATGAACCGCTATCCTCTCTGGAAATATTTAGTCATTGCCGTTGCTTTATTGATCGGCGGGCTATATTCATTACCCAATTTCTATGGTGAGGCGCCAGCGGTTCAAGTCTCGTCTGCCAAGCCAACCATTAAGGTTGATTTGGCGACCCAGTCTCGCGTCGAAAAGATTCTGAGTGACGAGAATATTAGTAGTACTGGGACCTTCTTTGAAAATGCAGGTCAGGTAGGTTCAATCAAGATTCGCTTTAACAACACAGATATTCAACTACGTGCTCGCGACCTCTTGCAGCAAAAATTGAATTCAGATCAAGCAGACCCTAGTTACACCGTTGCCTTGAACCTCCTCTCGAATACGCCGGGATGGCTCAATGCAATTAATGCACTCCCAATGCCGCTTGGCCTTGACTTACGTGGTGGCGTCTACTTCTTACTACAAGTCGATATGAAGGGTGCAGTGCAAAAGAAGGTGACCTCTTTAGCCAGCGATATTCGCAGTCAATTGCGTGACAAAACCGTTCGTCATCAAGGCATTGATCGCAGCCCTGACTCCATTAGCATTAATTTTGGTAGCGCTGATGAAGCAGAGCAGGCGCGTACTCTTTTAAACACGAGTCAACCCGAACTATTTTGGCAAATTAAGACTACGGGTGGATCAGTCAAGCTGCTCGGCGAATTTAAGCCGGCCGCTTTAAAAGCAATCCAAGATAATGCTGTCAAACAAAACATCATTACCCTCAATAAGCGCGTAAATGAATTGGCTGTAAAAGAACCAGTGATTCAGCAACAAGGTGCCGAGCGCATCGTTGTGCAACTACCTGGCGTTCAAGACACGGCACGTGCCAAAGATATTATTGGTCGTACGGCAACTTTAGAATCCAGACTTGCAGACCCCTTGGTATCGACTATTGGTCTGGGAGAAACACCCCCTCCAGGGATGGATACATTCCGCTTTGGCGAAAACCGTTTAGGCGTATTTAAGAAGTCTGTCATTTTCAGTGGTGATCGCATTACTGATGCAAGCGCAGGCTTTGATCAGAACCAACGCCCTGCTGTCAATATCTCTCTCGATGCTGCCGGTGGTCGTGTTATGCAAGAAGTTACCCGTGAAAACATCGGCAAGCCGATGGGCATGATCTTGTTTGAAAAAGGCAAGGGTGAGGTTCTCACCATAGCAACAATTCAAAGCGAGTTCGGCTCTAAGTTTCAAATCACAGGTCAAGCTACGACTGAGAGTGCTAATGACTTGGCACTCTTGTTACGCGCCGGTTCATTGGCAGCCCCAATGGAAATCATTGAGGAACGTACCATCGGCCCAAGCTTAGGCGCGGAGAATATTGAGAAGGGTTTTAAATCCCTCTTGATTGGTTTTGCTTGCATCGCTATTTTCATGATGGCTTACTACCTCTTGTTTGGCACATTCTCTGTGATTGCACTGGCAGTAAACTTGCTCTTATTGATTTCAGTCTTATCGATGCTGCAAGCCACACTTACCTTACCAGGCATTGCGGCCATGGCCTTGGCTCTGGGTATGGCAATTGACTCCAATGTGTTGATTAATGAACGTATTCGTGAGGAGTTGCGAAATGGTGCAGCGCCCCACACTGCAATCTCCGTTGGCTTCGACAAGGCTTGGGCAACTATTTTAGATTCGAACGTAACCACCTTAATTGCTGGTCTAGCATTGCTTGCTTTTGGATCAGGTCCCATCAAAGGCTTTGCTGTAGTTCATTGCCTTGGTATTTTGACTTCAATGTTCTCCGCAGTCTTCTTCTCACGTGGCCTTGTTAACCTTTGGTACGGTAGACACAAGAAGATCTCGAAACTCGCTATTGGCCAAGTTTGGCGCCCACAGGAGAAATAAGTCATGGAATTTTTTCGGATCAAAAAAGATATTCCCTTCATGCGCCATGCATTGGTGTTGAATGCAATTTCGTTTATCACCTTTCTAGCCGCCGTCTTCTTCCTTTGGCACAACGGATTACATCTCTCCATCGAATTTACGGGTGGTACGGTGATGGAAGTGAGCTATCCGCAAACTGCGCCATTGGAGTCCATTAGATCCAATGTAGAGAAGCTTGGTTATGCAGATACTCAAATTCAGAACTTTGGTAGTTCGCGTGATGTAATGATTCGCCTACCCCTACAAAAAGATGCTGAAGGAAAGTTGATCTCCTCCGCAGATCAAAGCCTTGCAGTTATGAAGGCGCTTGACCCAAGCACCTCTGGCGCAAAACTGCAACGCGTTGAGTTTGTTGGGCCACAGGTTGGTCAAGAGTTAGCTCTAGATGGCTTAAAGGCCTTAGTGTTTGTGATCATCGGAATCGTGCTTTATCTCTCATTTCGCTTTGAGTGGAAGTTTGCACTTGCCGGCATCATCGCGAACTTACATGACGTCGTGATCATCTTGGGCTTCTTTGCATTTTTCCAATGGGAATTCTCACTCTCTGTATTGGCAGCGGTCTTAGCGGTACTAGGCTACTCTGTAAATGAATCTGTGGTGATTTTTGACCGTATTCGTGAAAACTTCCGCAAATACCGCAAGATGAATACCCGCGAGATTATTGACAATGCGATTACTAGCACCATCAGCCGTACCGTCATTACCCACGGCAGTACAGAAATGATGGTCTTAGCAATGCTCATCTTTGGCGGCCCAACACTCTTCTACTTTGCGCTCGCGCTCACCATCGGAATTTTGTTTGGTATCTACTCTTCCGTGTTCGTTGCCGCTGCCTTAGCTATGTGGCTAGGAGTTACTCGCGAGGATTTAGTGAAGGGCGATAAAAAGCCTGAAGACAATAGCCGCAATGACGACCCAAACTTTGGGGCGCGAGTCTAAAACTTCAATTCAAGATGAAGTTCTGGCGATCAAGGGCGGCTAATAGTTTTTTAGTCGCACCTTGATGCTCTTCTGAGTAGTTCTTTGCGGCACGGGCCATTTTTTCTAACTCATCCGAGTTCAGTAATAAAGACTTTAAAGTCTCCATTAAGGCAACCGACTCACCTAGGAGTAGGTCACCATGAATGCGTTTTGCTGCGCCCACTTCTAAGGCATCTATTGCAGCCTGTTGGAAGTTATAGGTATGCTCACCCAATAAAACAGGACAACCAGCCGCGCAAGCCTCAATTAAATTCTGACCCCCAAAGGGCAGTAGGCTACCGCCCATCACAACCAAATCAGCAGCGCTGTAATACATTGGCATCTCACCCATCGAATCACCCAAGATCACTTCTAGGCTTTCGGTATCTTTTGGGCTACCGACCCACTCACTGCGGCGACGGAACTTCAAGCCAGCACCCTGTATTTGGTCTGCCACTTCAGAAAAACGCTCTGGATGACGTGGCACCAAACACAACAAAGGTGCCACCATAAATGCATTCGTTAGCAGGAGATCTTTCCAGGCCTTAAGAATGATGGCTTCTTCGCCATCACGCGTACTTGCCGCGCATACCATGAGGCGCTGATGTGAATGCAGGACTTGCTTCCAGCCTTTGCCTTGGGCAAGCGCTTTCTCATCTAGAGCAACATCAAACTTCAAGTTGCCAACAATCTCAACATTCTTAACTCCAAGAGCTTGATAACGGCGAGCATCGAATCCCGTTTGCGCCAAGATCCCAGAAAATGCTTGAAATAAGGCTCGCCCTGCCTTACCAAATCGATTTACACGACGGGCACTTCTCTCAGAAAGGCGTGCATTTACTAAAAATAAAGGGAGGCCAATTTCAGCACAACGAAATACCACCGTTGGCCATGCCTCAGTCTCCATAAATAAACCAAGTTTAGGCTTAAAGACTTTTAAAAAATGCTCTACTGACCAACATAAGTCGTAAGGTAAATACACCTGACATATTTTCCCGCCTGCAATTGCCTGGGAAAATAATTTCTCACCGGTACGACGACCGTTTAAGGTCATATGAGTTAACAAAATCGATTCACCCCGGGCTAAATACGCCTCAATTAATGGCTGGGCAGCCCGCGTCTCGCCCACAGAGACAGCGTGGATCCAAACTGCTCGCTGCCCAATGGGTTTGCAATAACCAAACCCCAGGCGCTCAGGAAGAAACTTTAAATATTCAATAGAATGGCGCGCCCGCCAAGCGAGGCGCATAAAAGCCAACGGCAACAGAAGGTGCCAAAGTATTTGGTATACAGCAAACCAGATGCGGGGACGTGCCCCGTATTCTGCATCCAGAGTCACGCTCACTTTTTGAGACGTTCGGTCAATTCAACCGCCTTACCCAAATAAGAAGAAGGTGTCATTTCCAGCAAGCGAGCTTTGGCATCCTCAGGAATCTTCAAGCCACGAATAAATGCTTGTAGATCAGCCTGGTTAATACCCTTACCGCGAGTGAGCTCCTTCAACTGCTCATAGGGATTCTCAATACCGTAACGGCGCATCACGGTTTGAACTGGCTCCGCCAATACTTCCCAGCATCCATCAAGATCCGCAGCAATTGCGGCATGATTCACCTCGAGCTTACCTAGTCCACGTAAAGCGCTGTCATAGGCTAATACGCTATGACCGAATGCTGGACCTAAATTACGCAAGACCGTTGAGTCAGTAAGGTCGCGCTGCCAACGGGAAATGGGCAATTTCTCAGCCAAATGTCGTAGTAATGCATTAGCAACGCCCAAATTACCTTCAGAGTTTTCAAAGTCAATCGGATTGACTTTATGCGGCATCGTGGAAGAGCCAATCTCGCCAGCTTTAGTGCGCTGCTTAAAGTAGCCGATTGAAATATAAGACCAAAAATCACGATCCATGTCCAACAAAATCGTATTGGCACGGGCAATCGCATCAAACAACTCAGCCATACCATCGTGCGGCTCAATTTGAATAGTGTAAGGATTGAACGTCAGACCTAAGCGGTTCTCGACTACATTTTTCGAAAATGCTTCCCAATCAAAATCTGGATAGGCAGAGAAATGGGCGTTGTAGTTACCAACGGCGCCATTCATTTTTCCCAGGAGCGGTACCGCTGCAATCGATGCAATGGCGCGCTCTAATCGCTTGGCAATATTAGCGAGCTCTTTACCTAGAGTGCTCGGAGAAGCAGGCTGCCCGTGGGTACGGGAAAGCAAGGGAACCTTAGCGTTGTCGATAGCCAAGTCAGTTAATACAGTCAGAATCTTGTTTAGCTGAGGCAATAACACCTCATCACGCGCACCACGCAACATCAAACCATGTGAAGTGTTGTTGATATCCTCAGAGGTGCAAGCAAAGTGAATAAACTCACTCGCCTTCAGCAGATCTGGGCGACCAGAAACCTTCTCTTTTAAAAAATACTCAACCGCTTTGACATCATGATTGGTAACTGCTTCGATATCTTTAATTCGCTGAGCATCTGCATCCGAAAAGTTTTCAGGAAGAGACAAAAGGAAAGCTTCATCTGTGGCACTAATTTTTGGAACATCAGGAAGACCTGCGGTAGCCAAAGCCAGTAGCCAATGAATTTCAACAAAGACGCGTTGTCGCATAAAAGCGGCTTCAGACAACCAAGGCCTCAGTGCATCGAGTTTTCCGGCATAGCGCCCATCTAAAGGGGAAAGCGCATTAAGAGTAGAAAGGGGCTGACTCACGAATATTGCCTTTACATTGAAAATGTCAATAAACCCTGATTTTAATGCGTTCCGGAACTAGATCTATCACCTTAAGCATGGCTATACTGACGCCTATGAAAATAATTGGATCCCTTACAAGCCCCTACGTACGTAAAGTACGCATCGTTTTCTCTGAAAAAAAGGTGGAAGCCGCCCATGAATTGGAGAATGTATGGGCTCCAGACACCAAAATGAGCACCATAAACCCTCTTGGGAAGGTGCCATGCCTACTTTTAGATGATGGTGAAGCTATTTATGACTCTCGCGTCATCGTCGAATATGCGGATACTTTGAGTCCTGTAGGCAAGCTTATTCCGGCCGGTAGTCGTGAACGGGCCACAGTCAAGACTTGGGAAGCTCTAGCGGATGGTGTGATGGATGCAGGCATTTTGGCTCGCCTAGAAGCTACCTGGCGCCCTGCAGAACAACAAAGCCAGGCTTGGATTGATCGTCAAATGGGGAAAACCCATACGGCACTGCGTGAGATGTCTGAAAAACTCGGTGGTAATGCCTGGTGCCATAGCAATCAAATGACTTTGGCAGACATTGCCGTTGGATGTGCTCTTGGATATTTACTGCTGCGTTTCCCAGCAGTCCAATGGCAAGAACAATATCCCAATCTTGACCGTTTGTATCAAAAATTGATGCAACGCGCTTCTTTTATTGAGACAGCACCGCCAAGCCCTTAATGCAGTGCAAGATTTAGGCGGCCTCATTCATTAGAAATAATGCCGCCGCCTAAGCAAATATCTCCGTCATACAAGACGGCAGATTGCCCTGGTGTCACTGCCCACTGAGGTTCTGGGAAGGTAAGTTGAAAACTCAGAGGTCCTTCAGCGCCCGCATAAATTTCACAAGCTGAGTCCGTTTGACGATAGCGCGTCTTAGCAGAATATTGGCCAGGTACTGGCGCAGTTCCAGCTACCCAACTGGCATCCATTGCGGTGAGATGATTCGCCAAAAGCCAGGGGTGTTCATGACCTTGTGCGACATATAAGGTGTTGTTAGCAACATCCTTGCGAGCCACGTACCAAGCATCTCCGTTGCCATCCTGACTGCCACCTAAACCAATTCCTTTGCGCTGCCCCAAGGTAAAGAACGCAAGGCCCATATGTTCACCAACAGTCTTACCATCGGGCGTTTTAATGGGGCCAGGAGTGCGCGGTAAGTAGCGATTCAAAAACTCTCTGAATGGACGTTCACCAATGAAGCAAATTCCGGTGGAGTCTTTTTTACGAGCATTGTGCAAACCGATTTCTTCGGCAATTTTACGAACTTCTGTTTTGGGGATTTCACCTAAAGGGAACAACACATTGGCTAATTGATGTTGCGTTAAGCGATGTAAAAAGTAACTTTGGTCTTTACTGGCATCAATTGCTTTCAATAGCTGAGCTCTACCACCCTCATGGCGAACCCGCGCATAGTGACCAGTGGCAATTGCATCAGCGCCTAAACTCATGGCATGATCCAAAAAGGCTTTGAATTTAATTTCAGCATTACAAAGAACATCGGGATTTGGGGTTCTACCAGCAGCATATTCCCGCAAGAAATCTGCGAATACACGGTCCCGGTACTCTGCGGCGAAATTGACAGCCTCCACGTCAATCCCAATCATGTCTGCTACCGAAACGACATCTAGCCAATCTTGACGAGCAGAGCAATACTCGTCGTTATCGTCGTCTTCCCAGTTTTTCATAAAAAGGCCAACCACCTCATAGCCTTGCTGCTTCAACATCCAGGCTGCGACCGACGAATCTACCCCTCCAGACATCCCAACAACCACTTTGGAGGGTTTTGATGCAGGAAGCTGAGTAGATTTGAGGTAGATCATTAAATAATGCGAAAATTCAATTTAAGCTGACAAGTCATATTGTAGGAGTCTAAGCCCGATCTCACCAGAAAAGGGCGAAACTACTTAAATGGCAGTAAGGGGATGTAAATAGGCGCAGCTTTACCTATTTAACTAAAATAGATTTTTTGAATATTTTGCTTTTGGAGACATGCCATGCGCATAGGAGTGCCGCTGGAAATAAGGCCTGGGGAAACTCGAGTAGCCGCCACACCTGAAACGGTTAAGAAGCTGATTGGACAAGGCCATCAAGTCATCATTCAGAAGGATGCTGGCGTTCGGGCCAGCCAACCAGACTCTGTCTATGAGGCTGTAGGCGCCACTATCGGCGATGCTGCTGATGTATTTGGCGCAGAAATCGTACTGAAAGTACGTGCGCCAGAAGCCAGCGAGCTTCAGAAAATTCAATCTGGCAGCGTGCTGATTGGCATGCTTGATCCATTTGATAACGACAATATCGCTGCAATGGCAGCCCAGGGGATCACAGCCTTCTCTCTAGAAGCCGCCCCTAGAACAACTCGTGCGCAAAGCATGGATGTGCTCTCCTCTCAGGCAAATATTGCAGGCTACAAAGCTGTAATGGTTGCAGCTAACGAGTATCAACGCTTTATGCCAATGCTCATGACTGCGGCTGGCACCGTTAAAGCTGCGCGGGTCTTAATTTTGGGTGTTGGAGTTGCTGGTCTGCAAGCGATTGCTACCGCCAAGCGTCTAGGTGCTGTGATTGAAGCTTCTGATGTACGTCCAGCTGTAAAAGAGCAAATCGAGTCTCTAGGTGGTAAGTTTGTAGATGTCCCTTTTGAATCTGATGAAGAGCGTGAAATCTCTCAAGGGGTTGGTGGCTATGCCCGCCCAATGCCTGAAGCTTGGATGAAGCGCCAAGCGGCTTTGGTTTCTGAACGTGCCCAACAAGCTGACATCGTTATCACAACCGCTTTGATTCCGGGACGTAAACCACCGGTGCTCTTGCATAGTGATACTGTTGCCAATATGAAGCCGGGTTCCATCGTGATCGACTTAGCCGCTGGTCGTGGTGATAATGGCTCTGGAAATTGCCCTTTAACTCAAGCAGATAAGATCGTTGAAGTGAACGGTGTGAAGATTATTGGATACACCAATCTCGCCAGTATGGTTGCTGCCGATGCTTCTGCGCTTTATTCCCGCAACTTACTCGACTTTATGAAACTGATCGTTGATGCTGATGCGAAGCTGGTCATACCAGCTGATGACGACATCGTCACCGCCTGCCTCATGTGTCGAGATGGCCAAGCCATCCGTAAAAACTAACAGCATCTAATACGAAGGAAATATCATGGATCTCGCTGCTTTTCTAAGCATCCTTACAGTCCAAAACATTACCGTGTTTGTATTGGCCATTTTTGTTGGCTATCACGTTGTTTGGAACGTTACTCCCGCACTACACACCCCATTAATGGCGGTGACGAATGCGATTTCTGGAATCATCATTGTTGGCGCACTTTTGCAGACCGAAGTCATTGGTGGCGATGAAATCACCCTCACCAGCATCATCGGAGCAGTTGCAGTGTTTCTGGCTTCGATCAATATTTTTGGTGGCTTCATGGTTACACGTCGCATGCTTGAGATGTTCAAGAAAAAAGCCCCAAAGGCTGATGCGACTGCAAGCAAATAAAAATAGAAAAAGACCAATACAGAGAACAAACTCATGTTAAACATAACCGCGATTTCTTATCTCATTTCATCGGTGTTGTTCATCCTCGCTTTGCGTGGACTGTCTTCACCAACCACCTCACGCCAAGGCAATACCTTCGGCATGATTGGTATGTTGCTAG
>CAIOIX010000414.1 GCA_903858445.1 uncultured beta proteobacterium | reverse complement strand
CTTGTATCTAGTCATTACTTTACGATTTTTTTATAATTTATGACCCAAAAATGATTATCAAATCCCCCCCCACACGACAAGCCGAACGCCAAATATACAAACGTACGATTCTGCGCCGGCCTACTGCAGGCTTTCAAGATGAGTGGGCCCATCTTGAGTAAGCTCCTATCTAGGGTTAAATCTGACTTTTTTAGTAGTTGGATACCCTTTGCCGCTTTAACGCTGCTGCTTACCACTTTGGTTGCTTACCAAGGTTGGACCTCCCATCAATCGGAAACAGAAGATGCAGCTCGTCATGCCGAAAATCTGACTTATGTTTTAGCCAATGAGTTTATAAATCAATTTAAAAGCGTAGATAACTCTCTGGCATTTGTTGTCGAACAAATCAAACCAGAGGAGATGGTCTCAAGTACGCGTAGTCATTATCAAATACGGGTTGGACATCTACTTGAGCAGCAAGTAAGACTAAATCACTTGGCAAATTCAATACGTATTTATGATGCCAAGGGTGACCAGTTATACGGCTCGAATATCAACGAAAAACTCATCAATGTATCCGATCGTGACTATTTTAGTTATCTACGCGATCATCCAGAAGTTAATCAATACTTCTCCGAAAAAGTGATTATTGGAAAAAATTCGCAATTTCCATTATTGATATTTGCGAGGGTCATTCGATCCCAATCTGGTGAATTTCTGGGTCTTGCTTCAACGTCCATGCCCATCAGTACCTTTGAAGCTGAACTCAAAAGGATTGCTGTGGGGGAGTATGGGGTAATTGCAGTGCGTACGATTGGAGACAATAATTTAATTTATCGGTTTCCTGAGGTTCTGGAACAGGAACCTCAAAAGGTTTCTGAAAGCCAATTGCACAAAGCCATGATCGATCATGACTCTGGAACGCTTAGGACCGTCTCCCAAGTTGACGGCATTACCCGCATGTTTGCCTATAAAAAGCTAAGTCCGTATCCGTATTTTATAGACCTGGGACTTGATGAAAGTGATTATTTGTCGAGATGGCGACGCAATACAGCCTTTAGCCTCTTCGGTGCAGTTATTTTAGATATGCTGATTGGATTCTTTTTCTATAGGCAGCGTCGCGCCTATAAGGAGTTAAATAAAAACCTCAAAGCCCTTGAGCTCAGTCAAGAGAGCTTAAGGCTGTCGGGCCTAGTCATTGACAGTACTAATGATGTAGTCGTCATTACGCAGGCTGAGCCCCTTGATCAACAAGGTGGTCCACCGATTGTATTTGTCAATGAAGCTTATACAAGGGAGACGGGTTATAGCGCTGCTGAGGTCATAGGAAAACCCGCCAGCATTCTTCAGGGACCCGATACCGACCGTGCCACCTTAGATAGAATTCGCGCAGCGCTTGAGAAGTGGCAACCGGTTCGTGAAGAGGTGCTCAATTACAAAAAGAATGGAGAGCCATTCTGGTCGGAGCTTGATATCATTCCAGTAGCGGATGAAACGGGTTGGTATACCCACTGGATTTCGATTCAGCGCAACATCACTGAGCGTAAGTTAACTGAAAAAGCCATTCTTGATAAAAATGCCGAGTTGGTTAAACAAGCGCAAGAACTCAAGGATCTTTATCAGGGCGCGCCAGATGCAATTATCCTTGTTGAAAATCAAGTCTTCATTGACTGCAATCCAGCAACTCTGAGATTATTTGGCTGTCAAGATCGATCTGATTTTATTGGCAAGCACCCGGCGCAATTTTCACCACCCTTCCAGGCTAATGGTGAAGACTCTATGACTCTAGCCAATCAGCATATGGCGGAGGTAATTAAGAATGGTAAGAGCCTATTTGAATGGACTCATTGCCAACTTGATGGATCCCAATTCATCTGCGAAGTGCTACTGAGTCCTAAAGCGGGCTCTGATGGTTCCATCATTCAAGCAACAGTGCGAGACATTACCGAACGCAAATTAGCTCAAGAAAAAATTCACTTAAGCGAAGCAAAACTTCGTAGCCTGTATGAATTAAGTCCACTGGGCATTGCCAGAGCGGATATGGGAGGACACTTTATTGAATTTAATGAAGCCTTTCGTGCAATTACTGGCTACACAAATGATGAATTGTTAACGCTTGATTACTGGCAGCTCACACCCAAAAAATATGATGCATCTGAAATTCTTCAGTTAAAAACACTTGAAGAAACAGGGCGTTTTGG
>CAIOIX010000413.1 GCA_903858445.1 uncultured beta proteobacterium | reverse complement strand
CAACTACTACAATCATGATCGAATCAAACAAAAACTAAAGGGATTGAGCCCGGTGCAATACCGAACTCAATCCCTTCTGGTAACCTAATCAAACTGTCCAACTTTTGTGGGTCAGTTCATTGAATCGGGGCTTTTTCATGTCATGCATTCCTAGGAAAACTTACTTCTCAAGCGCTCCATATACGAGAGCATTAACCTTCTCGCGATGCACTTTCCGAATTTCTCCTGGAGCCACTGACATCATGACGACGACCAACTGCTCTTTTGGATCAACCCAAAAGATCGTGCCATTCGCGCCATTCCAAGTGTAGTCACCAACATTACCGTTGATCGCAGATAAGCCGCGTTCCATACGAACAGCAACTCCTAAGCCAAAGCCATAACCCACTCTGCCTGGCTCTGTGCCCCCCACCATATTTTTAATGTCTTTATTAAGGTGGTTGGAGGTCATGAAGGCAACAGTCTGCGGGCCTAAAACCCTCTTGCCGTCGAGGCTGCCACCATTTAATAGCATCTGACCAAAGCGCACATAATCGCCAGCGGTCGAGAATGCGCAAGAGCCGCCGCAATCAAATTTGACCTTATCGGTCAGAATGCTTAACTTCTGCGGCTTGCCTGTTAGAGGATCTAGTGGCAAAGGTTGGGCTAAACGAGCACGATCTTTATCTGCCACCTGAAAGGTCGTATCTGGCATACCGACTTTGCTCCACACTCTCTCTTGCAAAACACTACCAAGTGGTTTTCCAGCGATTTTTTCTTCAATCAAGCCGAGCACATCAATACCAAAACCATAATCCCAAACGGTTCCTGGTTCATATAACAAGGGTGTGCCGGCCAATTTGTCAATGAATTGATCGCCCGTATAGTCCATCGCAGCTGTTGCTGATGCGGGTGGAAATAATTTATGCACTGGAGTATTGCCGCGCGCACCATACGTGAGGCCATTGGTATGGCGCATCAGATCTTGCACAGTGATGGGATTCTTTGCAGGTACTACCGTTAACTTACCATCGGCATCGACTTGCCCTACTTTTGTATCCTTAAATTGTGGAAACCAATTAGAGATGGGCGCATTGAGCGGCAGCTTGCCTTCTTCATAAAATGTGAGACCACCGACAGCCGCCATGACTTTTGTCATAGAAGCTAAATTGAAAATAGCATCTTTAGTCATCGGCTTATTGCTTGCCTTGTCTAAATAGCCATAGGATTTGTATATCACCAGCTTCCCATTTTTTGCTACGGCCAAAACAGCGCCTGGGGTCTGATTTGTCGCAATTTGCTCAGCAAAGTAAGCATCAATTTTGCCAATACCTTCTTGTGTAAAACCTTTACCCTGCGCCATTGGCAAAGGGGGTGCAGGTTCAGCCACTGATAGCGCTGGATTTGAAAATACTATCGCCAATAAGCTCGCGAACAGCCCTGTGGCTTTTAATGCATTCATTTTGTCTCCCATTTTTTATGTTTTTTAGTGATACTTAAATCTATAAATCAAGGTATCTCTATGTGTGTGGGGACCCATAATCTGCAATCACCATCTCAATATAATCATACAGTTACAACGTCTAATGCCACTATAAATTGCAAGCAATTTACTCATAAGCTACAAGTATCACCATGAATAGCTCATATGAATATTTGTGATACAGTGAATACATATATTCAATTAGGAATAACTTATGGCAACCTCAGTACGATTAGACCCCGCCATTGAACAAAGACTAGACCATTTGGCTTTAGTCACCGGTAGGACAAAAGCCTACTACCTGAGGGAGCTAGTGATCAATGGGCTTGAGGACTTGGAAGATTTTTATTTAGCTGATGCCACCATGGAACGGGTGCGTAAGGGTGAGGAAACTATCCTTTTTGCTTCAGAGGTTAGGAGTGATCTTGGTCTGGATCATTAAATACACAGACTCAGCACGAAAACAGTTAAAAAAGCTAGATAAGCAAAGCGCTATTCGAATATTGGATTTTATGGATGAGCGAATTTCAGAAGGAGCAAATCCCCGTGCCAATGGAAAAATACTAACAGGGCCAAAATTAGGCTCCTATTGGCGCTATAGGGTTGGAAGCCATCGCATAATTTGTGACATTCAAGATGGGCAGCTGTGTGTTTTGGTGATCGAAATTGGGGATCGAAAAGAAGTTTATCGATAAGTTCAAAAATCGATGTCAGCCATTTGAAGCGTGTGTCAAATTTCCACCAACCATCAATTGCTATGAACTTGCAGGTTATGCGGTAAAACTTGCAAGTTATGGGTACCCACACATATGTATTTAAACAGAATTTTTACCTTCTAACTACAGACTTTTCTATATATGCAAACAGGTATATTAGATGCACTTATGAGTATTTGAAGTTATATTCCAAATCTACGACAATCTACCGCTATGTATAAATACGACGCTATCGACCAAACCCTTGTAGATCAACGGGTTGCCCAATTTAGAGATCAGGTTGCCAGACGTTTGAATGGCACTTTGGCTGAAGAAGAATTCCGCCCCCTACGACTGCAAAATGGCTTGTATCACCAACGCCATGCCTACATGTTGCGCGTTGCGATCCCTTACGGCCTTTTAAGTGCCAAACAATTGCGCACCTTGGCTTTGATTGCGGACAAATACGATCGCGGCTATGGTCACTTCACGACACGCCAGAACATTCAATACAACTGGGTTGAGTTAGATCACACCCCAGATATCTTGGCAGAACTGGCCAAGGTAGAGATGCATGCTATTCAAACCTCGGGTAACTGCATTCGAAATATTACCAGTGATGCCTTTGCCGGTGTTGCAGCCGATGAATATATTGATACACGCCCCGTTTGTGAGTTGCTCCGTCAGTGGTCTACCCTGCATCCGGAGTTTGCGCACTTACCGCGCAAATTTAAATTTGCGATTAATGGCTCCAAAGAAGATCGCACTGTACTTTTATGTCATGACGTTGGAATTGAACTCAAGAAAAATGCTCAAGGTGAACTCGTTGTGGATCTATATGCCGGCGGTGGCATGGGTCGCACTCCGATTTTGGGTTCGCTGATTAAGCAAGGCTTGCCATGGCAAGTGCTCCCTAGCTACTTAACTGCTCTTCTGCGCGTATACAACCGCTTTGGCCGCAGGGATAATCTCTACAAAGCCCGCATCAAGATTTTGGTCAAGGCGTTAGGCCCAGAAGAATTTGCACGCCAGGTTGAGGGTGAATGGTCACAAATCCACAATGAATCCATTCACAACGATGACAATTTCACCCAAGCTGAATGGGATCGTGTCGCACAACACTTTACGAAGCCCGACTACAAAAAATTGAGCGCTTTGAGCAATGAAAGCGTTATTGAGGGAGCTCCAGAGTCTGAGCGCTCCGCATTTGCTCGTTGGCTAGAGCGCAATGTCAAACCGCATCAAATAGCAGGTTATGCCAGTGTCATCTTGTCACTCAAGCCACACGGTACTGTTGCTCCCGGCGATGCCACTACAGCGCAAATGAAGGCCATTGCCGATCTGTCCGATCAATATAGTTTTGGTGAGTTACGCGTCACCCATGAACAAAACTTAGTCTTAGCAGATGTAGAGCAATCCAAATTGCTTGAACTCTGGCAAGCTGCTAAGCAACAACATGTAGCCCTGCCGAATATTGGTTTACTGACCGATATCATTGCTTGTCCTGGTGGCGACTTCTGCTCTTTAGCTAATGCCAAGTCTTTACCAATCGCTAAAGCCATTCAGGAGCGTTTTGATAATCTGGATTACTTATTTGATTTAGGTGATATCAGTTTAAATATCTCGGGCTGCATTAACTCTTGCGGTCACCATCACGTGGGCAATATTGGCGTACTCGGTGTTGATAAGGATGGTGAAGAGTGGTATCAAATTACCTTGGGTGGCGAGCAGGGGAATAATGCCGCAATTGGTAAAGTGATTGGGCCTTCTTTCTATGCTGATGAAATCCCTGATGTGATCACTAACGTCATTAATACTTATGTTGAACATCGCGCTGATGATGAATCTTTTGTCGAGACCTATCGCAGGCTGGGTGTGACACCTTTCAAAGAAGCCGCCTATAAGAATGCTAAGAAAAAAGAGCGTGCGGAAGATAAAAAAGAAAGTGCTGCGAGCCAATCATGAACAAGCAAATTATTCGATTTCCTAAAGATGGGCAAGCCAGCCTTGTAGCCAATGAATGGCAAGTATGGGATGGTGAGAGTGATGAAGGTGGCATTCCAGACTTAGAGCATGGGCTGCATAAGGTTCTAGTACCATTTCATTGGTGGATTACACATCACAAGAATGCTGACATTATTGAGCGGGCCCATAAAGGTGAAATCGGTGTTTGGTTTGCAGCCGATGAGGACATCTTGAAACATGCTGACATGATTCAAGCAGGCAAAGCTTTGTGGCCTGTAGTTGCAGCGCATTTCCCCATCTTTAGAGATGCTAGAAGATATAGCACCGCAGCCTTACTGCGCCAACGTTTTCAATGGCAAGGTGAGGTGCGCGCTATCGGTGATGTACTCATCGATCAATTACTGCAAGGTGCACGTGTTGGCTTCGATGCTTTTGAAATGCGTGCAGACCAAGATTTAGAAATTGGTCTGCAGCAATTTGCCCTGTTCTCTGTAACCACTCAGAACAGTTGGCGCGATAAAAGAACTTCACTGCAGCGCGCTTCGCTTGAAGCTTAAGTAATAGCCAAAACAGAGCTCAGCCTAAGCAAATCCATGCATAACAATACCTGCGGAAAAGTCTATCTCGTTGGGGCCGGTCCTGGCGCCGCCGATCTGATTACCGTGCGTGGTGCAAAACTACTTGCGCAAGCTGATATTGTTTTTCATGATGCCCTGGTTGAGGCTGAGATGCTAGCTCTTTGCCCGCAAGCAATTAAGGTGGCTGTTGGCAAGCGTTGTGGAAAATTGTCTTCAGCTCAGCACTTTATCAATAAGCGGCTAGTAGATGCGGCCAAACAATATCCTAACGTGGTGAGATTAAAGGGTGGCGACCCCATGCTCTTTGGCAGGGCTGATGAAGAATTACAAGCCCTCAAGTGCGAAGGTATTGAAGTTGAAGTAGTGCCGGGTATTACCGCAGCATTAGCAGGCGCTGCTAGCCTTCAGCAATCCCTCACCTTAAGAGGCATTTCTCGTAGCGTGGCTTTTGTTACTTTGGCGCAAGCAACTGAAAATACTGCAACCCATACAATGCAGTCGGTACAACCCATGACCCATCCAAGCGCAGATACTTTGGTCTATTACATGGGTCGCAAGGATGCCGCTAAGATTGCTCATCAATTAATAGGGCAAGGTTTAAAACATAAGGGTGATACACCCGTTCGTATTCTGGAATCTGTAAGCACCCCCAGAGAGCGGCATTGGGCTAGCACTTTAGAGGAGCTTGCCAATGGGACAGCAGATCAATGGTTTGAGAACAACTCTCCAGCCCTCATCATGGTTGGAGAAGTACTCAGAAACACAGAAGAAAGCTCAGAGAGCCTTAACGCCGAAATCAACAATAGCTTGCAAAACAGCCTCGTCCTCACCGACAGCAAGCGTCGCGCTTAAGGTAACAGCAGGGAACTTTTCCTGGCAAGCCTTCAGCAATACTGGGAAATCATTGCGCAAATGACCGCCTTGACCAAAAAAGACTGGTACAACGATGATTTCAGTAGCGCCAGCACCAGATAAAGTAGTAACCACCTCTTCCAGACTGGGCTCCATCAGCTCCAAGAAAGCCAACCGCACCAATACCTTAGGATGCTGAGCTTTCCAGAGGGCAGCTAGGCGGTCAAATGGCTCGCGCCAACGGGCATCTCGTGCGCCATGACCAAATAAGATGATTGCTTTCATGTTTTCTGAATGCCTTTAAGTCGATTAAGATTGAATGCTCTATATTACCCAGTATTCATCATTGAGTAGCACTCACACGAAACAACTATGGCTAATCTTTTAACGCACACCTGGTTCATTGCTGTACTCGCAGTTATTTTGATCGGAGCTGTTTTATCTGCCGTTCATCATGCAGAAGTCATTGCGCATAAAACGGGTGAGCCTTTTGGCACTTTAGTGCTATCGATCAGCGTCACCATCATCGAGGTCTCCCTCATTATCGCCATGATGCTTTCAGGACATGAGGGCTCAGAATTTATTGCACGTGATGCCGTCTTTGCAACAGTCATGATTGTGGTCAACGGCGTCATTGGTTTATGTATTTTTATGGGCGGCATTAAGCATCATGAAATGACCTTCCGCAATGAAGGGACCAATTCTGCATTAGCAGTTCTGACTGCACTGGCCACCTTTATTCTCGTCATGCCGATTGTGACCATCAGCACCCCGGGGCCAGACTTTACTAAAAGCCAATTGGCCTT
The DNA here is from genome assembly GCA_903858445.1 of uncultured beta proteobacterium. Taxonomy (GTDB): domain Bacteria; phylum Pseudomonadota; class Gammaproteobacteria; order Burkholderiales; family Burkholderiaceae; genus Polynucleobacter. Next base: position 3,845 of record CAIOIX010000413.1, on the reverse strand, counting down.
TGCGGGCATTGCCTCTTTTGCTTTGTATATTGCTTTCTTATTTTTCCAAACTGTAAGTCATCGCGATTACTACCTCCCAAAAGTAGACTCACTGAAAACGGATGTCAATGCACATGCAGATCAGCCAAGCAACCTTAAAACTGCAGCCAGTTGCTTCTTACTACTACTTTCTTTGGTAACAGTGGTGGGATTAGCAGAAGTACTGAGCCCAGTCATTGAGGCAGGTGTGAAGGCAGCCGGGGCACCTAAGACGATTGTGGGTATTGCGATTGCACTCTTAGTGTTAATGCCTGAAGGCTTCGCCGCCGTCAGGGCAGCGAGAGCAAATCGCCTGCAAAGCAGCTTGAACTTAGCATTAGGATCGGCGTTAGCCAGTATTGGATTAACCATCCCAACAGTAGCAGCGATTGCCATCTTCTTTGATCTGCCCTTAAGCTTGGGCATTAGCGACCTGAATATGGTCTTAATGTACCTATCCTTCTTCATTGGCGCACTCACACTAGCGATTGGCAGAACCACAATGCTACAAGGCGTGGTGCACATGATTATTTTCTTTGAGTACTTATTTTTAAGTCTAGTGCCTTAAGGTTGACTCTATTACTCCGATCTGCTGATAGGAAAACCCTAGTAATGTGATAAAGAAAGAAAAAAGATAAATAATATTTTTACCTAATAAAGAACTTTTAGAATTTATAATGAAACCATGTCAGGTTTACTAGCCGCTTTCTTCTCATCGTTTATCGCAACACTGCTGATCATTCGCTTTAAGCATTTGCATAGCCATTTATCCGCAGACTCAGATTTATCGGGGCCACAAAAATTTCATACGAAGATTGTTCCCCGCATTGGTGGACTCTCAATTGTCGCAGGATTGTTCGTCGCCATCCTACTCAGACTCAAAAATATTCCTGATTCTTATGCTGAATTAACGCTATTGATTTGTGCAGTACCTACTTTTGCTATTGGCCTAACCGAAGATCTCACTAAAAAAATTAGCGTTCGTAAGCGCTTATTTTTTACGCTGATATCAGCAGTACTATTCGTCTATTTTCTGAACGCCCATATCATCCGACTCGATATTCCTGGAGTTGATTTTCTGCTGAGCATTCCCTTTGTTGGCGCGATCTTTACTATCTTTGCAATGACTGGACTAGCCAATGCCTACAACATTATCGATGGTTTTAATGGTTTAGCCAGCATGGTGGGCATCATTACCCTGTTAGCAATTGCTTATGCTGGGTTTTTATTTTCCGATACCCTCATCATTTATTTATCTCTTGTGATGGCTGCGTCAATTCTGGGGTTCTTTATCTGGAATTATCCACGCGGCCTTATTTTTTTGGGTGATGGTGGCGCTTATTTACTAGGATTTTGGATTGCTGCCCTCAGCATTATGCTGACCTATCGCCACCAAGAGATCTCGCCTTGGTTTGCGCTACTGATCAATGGCTACCCCATTCTTGAGACACTCTTCACCATCTACAGACGAAAAATTCATCAAGGTAAAAATCCAGGGCAACCCGATGGCATTCACTTTCATACACTGATTTACCGCCGTATCCTCATGAATAATCACCGCGATACAAATTGGCTCTCAGCCAATTCAAGGACTGCGCCTTACTTTTGGGCGCTTGCTGGCATGAGTATTGCTCCCGCAATATTATGGTGGCAATCCACCCCCATTCTGATCAGCGCATGCCTCCTCTTTATCGTTTCTTATGTTTGGCTCTACACCAGTATTGTGAAATTTAAAACACCGAAATGGTTGCGTCTCGAGCAATAGACTCGAGTAGGTAGTGTGGAGCCCTTACTGAAAGAAACGTAAAACACTCAGTATTTGCCAAACAAGTAGTAAAAGTTTGATACAGGGAATTAGCGGTCACTCCATGCGAGTAGGTGCTGTACAAGATTTGCTGAGTTCTGTGGCAAGCATGCCAATCATGATGCAATGAGGGAGATGGTCTAAGTCCGATACTGTGATGAGGTATGTAGAGCACATTTAAATTTTTCGGCAAGGAATCAAGATATTAATACTCCCCATCCCCAATGCGGGTGTACTCATAAAGTGCAAATTGGGGCCCCATAAGCTGCAAGTTGATCTGCCATAAAGTGGAATTCAACGGATTGAGGTAAGAAACAGGTAAAAAATAGAAATGGCCACATTTGTGGGTTCGCCCATAAAGTGCAAGTTAGCCCCCCATAAGCTGCAAGTTGAGAGACCATAAAGTGCAAGCGCCGCAGACCCTTATAAACACTGCATCTCTAATATTAACTTGACAATAAATACTTTAGCGAGCTAGACTACAAACCTAATTAATTACCTTAAACCACTATATATATGTCCAAGCAAGAGATTACCAAAACAATTGCAAGTTCAATTAAAAGCCTCAACGCTGATGATGCGCGCGCCTGGACAAAAATTGCTCTTATAGTTTTACAAGTTGAAGAAAATAACTTTTGGGAAACCAGTCATCGCTCTTTTACCGACTGGCTAGTTTCATTTGGGCAAAGCATTGGCCTTAAGGAAGGTAGCATTTGGCGCTACTATCGGGCAGGCAAATACTATCAAGAGCTTCAGCCCCTGTTAAGTAAAAATCAGATCACCAATCCCCCTCTTAATGAACTCCCTACCAAGGTAAGCCCTGAAAATATTGAAATTTTGGGCAAGTTAGAACGAGTCATGCCCAATGATATTTTTATCAAATTAGCCGCCCAGGTTATTTCCGCGGCAATTACGCGTGATTCTTTAAGAGAAACTTGGTTAATCTATCGCCCTATTCTTGATGGAAGAACAGCTAGGGGCATGGGAATGCCTATTCCTCGCGTAGATTTAAAAGATAAGGCCCAACATGACGGCTTATTAGAAGCGCATGTGTTTACTGCCCTCTCTCAAAGCGCAGGTTCTTGGCTAAATACTCCAAAACCATTCCTCTTCGAACTTCTAAGGGGTGAGGTAGCTCGCTTAGCCATCTCTGAATCCAAATTCCATTACATCGATGCGATTGCAATAGTTCAAATGAATGTAGATGACCCTATTGAATTACACGGCATTGAAATCAAATCAAATAATTCGCCTGTAACTAAATATGACATCCTAAAGAAAGTTAGCCCTTATTTTGACTTCGTGTGGGTTACCTTTCACGATTACGACCCAAAATTGGGGGCCAAGCAGATTCCTAGTGAATTTGGCTTGTTGGAATTTAAGGGTCAGAAAATTGACATCATTAAAGCTGCAACGCGTAATGAAACTTCTGCTGAGGCGCAATTGAGTTTTGTTAAAAACTTATTAATTAAATTTATGAGGAAGTGATTTTTTTGGCTACGGTACTTTAGCTAGCTAAACTTTGAAAGACAACCATGGAAATGCCAAAAATAATACTCAGTCCAAGCGATCAGTTGGCCAACACAGTTCTAAAAATTGATGGCGCTTATTCTGCTTCGACCATCAGGGCATATCGCGCTGACTTTATTGATTTCATTACTTATTTCAGTCTGCACAATCAAACTTCCTTACCTGTCGACCCACTAACTCTTGCAGACTATATTGTTAAGCTTGCGAATGGCGGCAGAACGTCCGCGAGCATTCGACGCGCAATCACGGGGATCGCCACAATCCATAAGTTAAATCGGTTTGACGACCCAAGCAAAGATCCAGATGTCACATTAGAAATGAGGCGAATGCATAGAAAACTAGGACGCGCGTCCGAACAGGCTCAGGGAATTAATCAAGATGTTTTAGAGAAAATGCTTGACGCAACCGACGCAGATAATCTGGGCATTAGAGATAGAGCGCTTCGACTGGTTGCCTATGACACTCTTTGTAGGCGAAGTGAGTTAGTCTCCCT
>CAIOIX010000412.1 GCA_903858445.1 uncultured beta proteobacterium | reverse complement strand
TTGTCGATGTCGATCCCATCACCCACAATATTGACGCTTCCAAAATAGAAGCGGCGCTTAGCCCCAAAACCAAAGCCATTATGTTGGCGCACTCTTTAGGCAATCCATTTAATTTGGATGTTGTGACAGCGCTTTGCAAGAAGCACAATCTTTGGCTGGTAGAAGATTGCTGTGATGCCTTGGGCACCACTTATAAAGGTCAAATGGTGGGCACCTTTGGTGATATTGGCACTTTAAGTTTTTATCCAGCCCATCACATCACCATGGGTGAGGGCGGCGCTGTCTTTACCAATAACCATGAGCTCAAACAAATTGCCGAGAGTTTTCGAGATTGGGGCAGGGATTGCTATTGCCCTCCTGGGAAAGACAATACCTGCTCAAAACGTTTTGGGTGGCAGTTAGGTGATTTACCGTTTGGTTATGATCACAAGTACACCTATAGCCATTTGGGATACAACCTGAAGATTACCGATATGCAAGCTGCTTGCGCATTGGCTCAGCTAGAAAAAGCGCCGGCATTTATTCAAGCTCGAAAGGATAATTTTGCCTTCTTAAAAGAGAGACTTAAATCCTGCGAGGAGTATTTGCAGTTACCCGAGGCAACTGAAGATTCCGATCCCTCATGGTTTGGTTTTCCGATCACCTTGAAAAAGGAATGCCCTGTTTCTCGCGTAGATCTGACAACCTACTTAGATCAGCATAAGATTGGTACTCGTCTGCTCTTTGCTGGCAACCTGACAAGACAGCCTTATATGGCAAACGCTAAATACCGTATCAGCGGTGAGCTGACCAATACCGATGTTGTCATGAACAATACCTTCTGGATTGGGGTACAGCCTGCGCTCACAAAAGAGATGCTGGAGTATGCAGTAGTCCAGATAGAAACCTATTTAGGTGTGAATTTTTAACTAAGCATATTGCCAATGAACGATAAGATAAAAGTAAGTGATTTAATTGCGGAGGCGCTGGAGCAGCTCGATATTAGGCATGCGTTTGGCATGGTTGGCGCTGGTAATGTGCATTTGTTTGAGGCGATTGCAAAGCGTGGATTTACGGAAATTGTCTGCATTCATCATGAGCAAGCTGCCACCATGGCAATGCAAACGTATTACCGAACCAGCGGAAGATTGGCTGCTTGTTTGCTCACAACCGGTGCTGGCGTTGCTAATGGCGTAACTGGCGTGCTATCGGCTTGGGCAGATTCTATTCCAGGCATCATCATTGGCGGCAATGAAAATTCAAAATTTACCAAACCTGAAAATACATTGCGGATGTGGGGTGTTCAGGGATATGACTCAGTAGGCATGGTGCGCCAGATTACAAAGTATGCCAATCGAGTCACCGAACCTGGGCAGGCAGTATATGAAATTCAGAAAGCTGCTCATATAGCGTTAGATCAACGTCCGGGCCCTTGCTGGATTGAAATTCCGATGGATATTCAATCCAATCGAATTACTCGCGAAGAATCCATTGCATTTGTAGCGCCACCGCCTAAAGATTATTCTGGTGCTGAGTTGGTAGAGCAAACTAAGTCTGTGGCCGATGCTTTATTGAAAGCAAAGCGTCCACTGTTATGGTTGGGTCATGGTATTCGTTTGGCTGGTGCTGAGCAATTGATTGAGCCACTGCTAGATCAATTAGGTGTACCGGCTTTGGTTTCATGGGCCGGAATTGACATGGTCGACTCTGGGCATCCTCTGGTATACGGTCGCGCTGGAGTGTATGGGCAACGCTCTGCCAATTTTATCTTGCAAAATTGTGACTACATTTTGGCTATTGGCACCCGCTTAGCGATTCCTCAAATTGGTTACGACCTTTCGGAATTGGCTCGGGCCGCAACAATTGATGTTGTCGATATCGATGAGCAAGAGGCTAAGAAGCATCATGCACGTATACGCTCTAGTATTGTTTGTGATGCGAAATATTTCATGAATGCTTTATCAAAGGAGTTGGAAGACCTAGTTATCCCCCGGAAATTGGATTGGATCAAGCAATGCGATGATTACCGCGAGCAATTTCCATGGGTTGGTGCAGAGCATGACGATAAAGAAGGCTTTATGAATTCTTATCGTTTTATGCAGCATTTAAATCAATTTTTTAAGACCGATCAAGTGGTAGTAACAGATATGGGTACGGCACTCTTATGTGGACATCAGGTTTTACATATGAAGCCTGGCCAACGCTTAATGACTTCAACTGGATTGGGTGAAATGGGCTTTGGTTTACCGGCGGCTATTGGTGCATCGTTCGCCTTAGACCGAGGTGAGGTCATGTGCCTTAATTGTGACGGCGGCATGATGCTGAACTTACAAGAATTGCAAACGGTCGCTCATCACCAGTTACCGATCAAAATCTTCATTTTTAATAATGATGGGTATTTGATGATTAAGCATACTCAAAATGCCTTATTTAAAAGCACTTATGTAGGTACAGATAAAGCATCGGGGATTTCTTGCCCAGATTTTTCCAAGATTGGTACTGCCTTTGACATGCCCACCTTCCAAATTAATCGTTGGGAGGAGTGCGATGAGGTCCTCGCACAGGTGCACGCAGCAAAAGGCCCGGTGATTTGCGAAGTATTAATGCATTCTGAGCAACTTTTTTCACCGAAATTATCCTTGGTGGTAAAAGAAGATGGTTCACTGGTTTCACCACCCCTTGAAGATCTGTCGCCACTGTTATCTCGGGAGGTGGTGGAGCAAGCAATGCTGATTGGTATGCATGAGAAGTCAAAAGCGCTATGAGCCACTTAGCTAAAAAATCGTTCTGGATAGAAAGATGGTAATGAAGTCATTGGGCAAGTTAAAAATTGCGATTATTGGATCGGGAAATATTGGGACCGATTTACTGATTAAATCGATGCGTTCTGATTTCATCACTTGCACTTTATTTGCAGGCAGAAATTTAAACTCATTAGGCATGAAGCGCGCCAATACTTTAGGTGTCCCCATCTCCGATCGTGGGATCGAGGCCATTGTGAATCATCCTGAGATTTGTGATTTGGTCTTTGATTGCACCTCTGCACAAGCACAAGTAGAGCATTGGGCGATATTGAAAAAATTGGGCAAGACTGTGATTGATATGACGCCTGCAAAATTAGGCGTTTTGTGTGTACCGGCCATCAATGCAGGGGAGTGCGTGAGCGAGGGCGCTCGCAATATCAATATGATTACTTGCGGAGGTCAAGTATCTATTCCAATTGCGTATGCAATATCGCAAGTGCATTCGGAAATTGAGTATATTGAAGTAGCGTCTAGCATTGCTTCACGTAGTGCTGGACCTGCAACTCGTCACAACCTAGATGAATATGTGGAGACGACCGAGGCCGCTTTGCAAAAATTTTCAGGCGCTAAAAAAACGAAAGCAATTTTAATTTTAAATCCTGCCGTGCCGCCGATTGATATGCAAACAACCATCTATGCCAAGATTATTAATCCTGATATTGCACAGATTCGTGCATCTGTATTAAAAATGGTAGAAAAAATTAGTCAATATGTGCCTGGCTATCAGCTAATTGTTCAACCTACCTTAGATGGCGACCGTATCATCACCACTATTAAGGTGCTTGGTGCTGGGGATTATTTACCGCAATATGCTGGAAATTTAGATATTATTAATTGCGCTGCAATCTCAATGGCTGAGTTAATTGCCCAATCCCGTCAATCAGGGAATTTATCAAATGAATAAGAAAATACTGATTTCTGATCCCACCTTGCGAGATGGCAATCACGCCGTAAGACATCAGCTTAGTCGCGAAAGTTTTATTGCTTACTGCAAAGCGGCAGAAGCAGCAGGGGTTCCCATTGTCGAAGTAGGCCATGGCAATGGCTTAGGGGCATCGTCTATGTTGGTAGGTGAGTGCAAGTTAAGTGACGACGAAATTTTATCGGTTTCACGGGAAAATTTGGTGAAGACGCGGCTAGCTATTCATCTGATCCCAGGGTTTTGCACGATTAAAAACGATTTGGCAAAAGCGGTAGATTTAGGTGTGGATATTTTTCGTGTCGGGTCACACTGCACAGAGGCTGATATCACTGGTCGCCACATCGAGTACGCTAGAAATGCGGGCAAAGAAGCTTATGGCGTGCTGATGATGAGCCATATGGCAACGCCAGCGGTGTTGTTGGAAGAGGCTAAAAAGATGGAATCATATGGCGCGGAGGCCATTGTGATTATGGATTCTGCGGGAGCCTACTTTCCTGACGATGTTACGGAGAGAATTTCAACGCTGGTCAATGGTTTAAACATTCCCGTGGGCTTTCATGGGCACAATAATCTGGGCATGGCTGTAATTAACTCGGTTGCTGCTGTCAATGCTGGCGCCTCTATCTTGGACGGCAGTATTCGTGGTTTTGGTGCTGGCGCCGGCAATACCCAGTTAGAGGTATTGGTGGCGGTACTTGAGCGGCTTGGTTTTGAAACGGGAATTGATCTTTATAAAATTTTAGATGCAGCCGATTTAGCGGAAAAAGAATTTAATCCGATTGCCCCATTTAGCTCGCCGATTTCGATTGTTAGTGGGTTGGCCGGGGTATTTTCAGGGTTTTCTAAGCAGGTCACTCGAACTGCACAAGATTACAAAGTAGACCCGCGTGATATTTTCTTTGCTCTTGGTAAGCGCAACGCAGTTGCAGGTCAAGAAAGCTTAATTATTGAAGTTGCCCAAGAAATTGCAGCAAAAAATGAAAATAGGAAGGGCTAAATGTCATCTAATTCAGCTACTTTAGATCATCGTTTTGCTGAGCTATATCAGGATTGCATCATTGCCAGCGCTAATCAACCGCAGGTAAGGGCCCAACTGAATTCAAAGCGTATTGCAGTGACTGGGGGCACCGGTTTTATGGGCTCTTGGATTGCAGAGATGGTGGCTGCCCTTAATGATGAATACAAGCTTGGCATTACATTGGATTTGTATGCCCGAAATACGGCCTCATGGGCTAAGAAATATCCCCATCTAAGCACTCGCAAAGACATTATTTTAAAAACGCAAGATGTGCGCTCACCATTTGAGTTTGAGCAAGGGACCCATTTCATTATTCATGCTGCAGGGATTCCCGATAACCGTATACATGCTTCTGACCCTTGGCGCGTTCAGCAAACAACAGTATTGGGAACTGCTAATGCACTCGATGCGGCAAATCAACTAACTCAATTAGAGCGATTTCTCAATGTGAGCTCATGCTTAGTCAATGGCTCGCCAAATCGCCCTGGAGCCATTACGGAGACAGATTGCTTTTCTCTCAGCTCTGGTCAATTGCATCAGGTCTATGTCGACTCAAAGCGCGCTTCAGAGAGTTTGTCCACCATTTATCGCAGTCAATTTCGCTTGCCAATTAGTGTCATCAGACCCTTTACCTTTGTGGGGCCTTATCAAGAGTTAGATCGTCCTTGGGCTGTTAATAGTTTTTTGAATGATGCTATTACTGGCCGGGATATCCGCATTCATGGTGATGGCAGTGCGCAACGCAGTTATTTATATGGCAGTGATGTAGCTTGGTGGGTATTGGTTGCTTTGGTCAGCGGTCAAAATGGCGGTGTTTATAACCTAGGTAGTGCGACACCAATAACGCACTCTGATCTTATTCAGTTGATCTGTGAGAAAACCTCATTAAAGCCCCGTTTGAGTTTTAATACATCACCATTGCCTATAGCACATCAAGACGACTTATTTCCAGATCTTACTTACTCTACAAAGCACTTGGGTGTGCATCAGACTTGCTCGCTGGAACAGGCAATAGATAAAACTTGGCGCTGGAACGCCCATTAAGCGCATACCATTTGGCTCTCAATATTTATTTTTATGCGCATAGCCATCCTGGGAGCCTCCAGTCAAATTGCTAAAGACTTGGTGCTGTCTTTTTCAGAAGATCAAAGTGATGACTTGGTATTATTTGGGCGCCAACCAGAAGTATTGGCAGAGTGGTTAAAACAGGCTGATCTTGCAGATCGTTATGAGGTTGAATATTATGAAAACATCAACAGTCAACAGCCCTTTGATGCCCTGATTAATTTTGTTGGTGTTGGCGACCCGGCTAGAGCAATGGAGATGGGTAGCTCTATCTTGGATATCACTGCAAAGTTCGATGATATCGCTTTACATTATTTGCAAAATCACCCTGATTGCCGATATCTTTTTCTCAGTAGCGGTGCGGTATATGACTCAGATTTTGAAGCGCCTGCAGACGGAAACACGCCAACACGTATTCCCATGAATGAGTTACAAGCTCAAGATTGGTATGCAAGCTCTAAATTGCATGCAGAGAAGCGCCATCGGGCGCTTCAAGAGTTCCCAATAGTCGATATTAGGGTCTTTAATTATTTTAGTCACACCCAAGACATGTCGGCACGATTTTTAATCACGGATATTGCCAGAGCTATTAGTGAAAAAAATCTATTTAGCACCTCAGCGGATAAGTTAGTACGTGATTTTTTGCACCCCTCCGATTTCGCGCAATTGGTATATCGCATATTGGCGTCCCCTAAAACCAATTGCGCAATTGACTGCTATAGCCAGGCGCCTGTGGACAAATCCACTTTATTAAAAGCGCTCCAAGAAGCATTTAATCTGCAGTACCAAATTGTTGCAGGGGTATTTGGTACTAATGCCACTGGTAAAAAACCTCTTTACTATTCCTTGAATAGAAAGACGGCTGAGTTTGGTTATCAGCCACAATATAACTCTTTGGATGGAGTATGCAAAGAATTGGACTTATATTTAAGGTGTGCGGGCAAAGTCACCGCTTCTGACACTTAACCTGAAACATTCAATGAGCAACTCCGCAAGGCGCTATCTATTGGTTGGCGTGTTTAATACAGTCTTTGGTTATGCCTTAAGCTTGCTTGTGTATCACTTTTTGCAAAATGATTTATCGATTGTCTTGATCGGGATTATGATTAATGTGATTTCCATTACGGTTGCTTTCCTGGGGTATAAGTTATTTGTATTTGAGAGTTCTGGAAACTGGCTACATGAGTACTTACGTTGTTATGTGACTTATGGTTTTAGTGCTATTTTAGGAATAGCTTTGATTTGGCTTTTTGTAGAGCAATGGGGTTGGATATTTTGGTTTTCTCAAGGTTTAATCATCATATTGAGTACGGTGATCTCTTATTTTATGCACCGACATTTCACCTTTAGATAGTAGTAGCTGATTATTAGGATTTGGCATGAGCACACTAGTTAGTCTTTCGATTCCTTGTTATAATGAGTCTGAAAATGTCGACGAACTGTATCGTCGCATTTGTAGTGCCATTTCCAGCGCTACAA
>CAIOIX010000411.1 GCA_903858445.1 uncultured beta proteobacterium | reverse complement strand
TAAATTGGGTATCTGATTGGCGGTAATTTTTGTTCAATTCTACATAGCGCAGACTTAGTTTATTAAAAACCTTTGCGCTAAAAAAATATGGGCTACCGTAGCGCTGATCCAAAATGTCTTTCGCTTCCTTCTCTACCACAGGGGAAAGTTGAAACAAATCTCCAAAGAATATCATTTGGACGCCACCGAATGGCAGCTTCATCTGGTCACGATTGATTCTAAGCGCATAGTCAATCCCATCCATAAGGTCGGCGCGCACCATAGAAATTTCATCCACGATTATTGTATCGAGTTTTTGAATGATTTCACTGTTACGCCTTCTGCGAATATTGTCTTTTTGGATTAAACGAGGAGGAAATCTGAAAAAAGAGTGTATTGTCTGTCCGCCAACGTTTATGGCCGCAACACCGGTCGGCGCTAAAACAGCGACATTTTTTGCGGTGTTCTTTTTGAAATATTTAAGCAAGGTTGATTTACCGGTGCCTGCCTTACCGGTAATAAAAATGCTGTCAGAGGTATTTTCTATTAAATCAAAAGTACCTACGAATTCGTCATTTAATTCCAGGTTATCAGGCAGAACATTTGCTTCACTATGAAGTTTATTTCTTTTTCCCATGCCTTGCCTTTTTTAAATTTCTTCTGTTTTTATAGCTTCTGTTTCATCGGTTAACGACTTTAACTCGAGACTCTTTATCTCTGGCAAAGATGCGCCAATTATCCCCTGCATATCTCCATACATCCTAGCTGTACTAATAATTACTTTCTTAATCTGCTGCTCTCTCTTGGACCAAAGCTTCTCCATAGCTACCTTCTCTTTGGCCAAATCAGTATTCATAGTAACAAATGCCTCTACAATAGCCTCCACCTTTTGCTTGAATTCTGTTCCAGAAAGGTAGTTATATATTGCTTCCATCTTTTCAACTTTCCCGACCGCTGCCTGCTTAGCGATAGCAACCTCTATAAGATTTGCTCTCAGAGCAACAGCAAGCGCCACAGCTAAAGGATAGCTAGTGACCCATATCCCTTTCAATTGAGAAAAACCGTTGATCTCTTTAGGCAGAACAATACTCATCAGAACTGCTATATCAGCCTTTACTTCTCTCTGATCATCCTTTAATTTGTCAATCCAACCATCACTCCAACCCTTAGTTCGCTTTGACTCCCAAATGATAGTTCCGCAATACTGTCCCATAGGATTATTAACCTTCTGTAAAACATCTGCACCTTTGATCCCCTTAGGAACAGGCTCTATAATATCGTAGGGAAAAGATAGCTTAAGCATCTGCTCCAATTCAATCTCTAATACTTCCCCCTGCGCCTGTTGTGAACCCTGCTCTGCTTTTCTCTTGGCCTCATCTAACTGTTTTATCAAATCTGCGATTTTCTTGTCCTTATCCTTATCTTTAAGCTGATATTCTTCATCAGCCTTCCGGGCTGCTTCAGAATAAATACTAGCACGTTCAGAATCAAGCCTCCTGGCGACTTCCAAATCTACGTTTTTCTCCCGCTCCTCCAACGAAGATTTTTCTTTTCTCAAGTTGAGCTCGTTTTGATGTTTGGGGTTTATGTTGTGTTTATGATATGAATGAACAAAATTTGGGGAAAATAACATCCAGATTGAATGAAGTTTTGAATGTT
>CAIOIX010000410.1 GCA_903858445.1 uncultured beta proteobacterium | reverse complement strand
GGGAATGGTCCGCTCAACCGTAGCCCCCGCTGAAATTCGACCTACGCTCAATTGATTAATTAAAGTAGAGCTGCCATTGGCAGAAGCCCCCGCTCCTGCGACTACAAGGTTACCCTGCGCAATCGCATAGGTATTTCCATCGGCACCCTTTAAAGGCGTCATCAATAAGGTGCCGCCTTTAATGCTTTTAGCATTTGCCATGGATGAAACGGTGACATCGAGTGTTTGGCCAGCTTGTGCAAAGGCTGGTAGCGTTGTAGTCACCATCACAGCCGCAATATTCTTTAATTGCATGGTCGTAAACGATCCAGGCGGCAAGGTAACGCCCATTGTTTGCAACATGCTAATCGTCGTTTGCAAAGTAAAAGGCGTTTGAGTTGTCTGGTCGCCAGTACCCTCAAGGCCCACAACCAAACCGTAACCGATCAATTGGTTATCACGGACCCCCTGAATATTCGCCAAATCTTTGATGCGCTCAGCATGTGCAGAAGATACCGCAGTCAACATTAGAGCGATGCCACCATATACAAATACGTTCTGAGATAACGTAAATAAGCGAAGAAAAAGTTTAACTAGGAATTGCATAAGTCCGAATTAAAAAGGTGCAATGCTTAAGAAAAATCGATTGACCATACTACCGAGGTTAGCCCAGTCTAATGTAGTGTTTGTGCGGTACTCAATTCTGGCATCCGCTACTGTATTTGAAGATACAGTATTGTTTGTCGTAATCATGTCCGGGTTAACAACTCCAGAGAAGCGCACAAACTCCACCCCTTGATCAAAGGCGACCTGCTTTTCGCCAACCACCACCAAGTGTCCATTCGGCTTCACATCCACCACGGAAGCAGTAATGTAACCATTAAAGGTATTGCTAGTGTTATTGGCGGCTTTTGCTTCATAACCACTGTCATTGCTCGTCTTAAAGGTTGGCTCTACGGTATTACCAAACATATTTGTAAATGCACTGTTAGCCGTGCCTTTTTTACTAGCCGAGCCACCACCATCTTTGGTGGTTGCCGTATTTTCAACAATATTCACCGTCACAATATCGCCCACCATACGCGCGCGACGTCCCTCAAACATAGGGCGATAGCTAGCGGGGCTATAGATTGATCCAGGGCTTGGCTCTGGCATGGTGTAAGTTGATGTTTTGGCAGTGCCCGGGTTTTGTGTAATGGTGCTTGGCGTGACAGAGCAGGCGCCCAATACGGATATGAACCCGAATCCTACGGCGACTTTTAATACCAAACTGGGAGTACAAAACCAATGAGATAGAAATTGTTTTTTCATGTGCAAATATTTTGATTCGAGCTAGCAGTAATTAACCGCCCAGTTGCGCTAACTTTTGCAACATTTGATCTGAGGTTGTGATGGCTTTACTATTAATTTCATAGGCACGTTGTGTTTGAATCATATTGACCATCTCTTCAACTACGTTCACATTTGATGTCTCTACAAAACCTTGTTGCAAGACGCCAGAACCATTGAGGCCTGGTGTTGTCGTATTTGGATTACCAGAAGCGGCAGTTTCGACATAAAGGTTTTCCCCTTTAGCATTTAAACCTGCTGGGTTCATAAAAGTGGAGAGTTGAATGGTACCTACTTGCGTTACCGCAACTGAATTAGGCAAGGTCACTGAAACCACGCCATCACGCCCAACCGTAACGCTCTGCGCATTAGCAGGTATCGTAATGGCTGGTTGCACTGTGTAACCGCTTGCGGTTACTAGCTGACCAGTTGCATTCATCTGGAAGCTGCCGTCGCGTGTGTATGCATTACTACCATCAGGCATCAATACCTGAAAGAAACCACTACCATTAATTGCAATGTCAGTGTTGTTGCTCGTTTGCTGCAAGTTGCCTTGAGAAAAAATCCGCTCAGTCGCCACTGGCTTTACACCTGTACCCAATTGCATCCCTGATGGCAATTGACTTTGCTGCGACGATTGCGCTCCTGCTTGACGTATATTTTGATAGAGCAAATCCTCAAACACTGCACGTGAACGTTTAAAGCCATTGGTACTCACGTTAGCCAAGTTATTAGAAATAACGTCCATCTGCGTTTGTTGCGCATCTAAACCCGTTTTAGAAATCCATAAAGAGCGAATCATTTTTCTTTCCTTTTTTTATTGGCTAACTACAATATATATTTATCGTTATCTTGTCACATGAGGGATTAAGCCAAACTGAAGAGTTGAGCGGCTTTGCTGTCGTTATTCTCAGCATTTTTCATCATCTGCATTTGCACATCAAACTGGCGCGCTAAGGCAATCATATTGACCATGCCCTCAACCACATTGACGTTGCTAGCCTCCAATGCACCATGCACGACTTTTACAGTCCCATCGGCTGGCGCGGGTGCCTTATTGCGTGTATTGAATAAACCATCATCCGCACGAACTAAATTGAGCTCATCAGGATTGACCAACTTCAGTCGATCCAGCGGGGTTGTATTTTGAGGTACCTCACCATCATTGACGCTTGACATCGAACCGTCGCCCGCAATCGTAATACTTGCATTTGGAGGTATGCTGATTGGACCACCATCACCCAATACATTTAATCCGCTGGCGGTTTGCAAAATTCCATTAGCACTAACCTTAAATGAACCATTACGGGTATAGCCCTCGCTACCATCAGCGCGTTGCACACAAAACCAGCCTTTACCTTCCACCGCCACATCTAGGCTACGGCCTGTTTGCTGAATTGCGCCTGGCGTAAAGTCTGCACCCGATGTGGCACTCACTACCATCGTACGAGTATCCATACCTGGGCCATCAATTGGCACCGCACGAAAAGTATCGATCTGAGCCTTAAATCCAGTTGATGTAGCATTCGCTAAATTATGAGAATTTGTGGCTTGTTGATCAAGGATATGTTGAGCTCCAGTCATTGCCGTAAAAATCATGCGATCCATATCAAGTCCTTTTCAAGCTTATTCAGTTAATTACAGATTGACTAAGGTTTGAGCGATTTGATCTTCAGCTTTAATGGTTTGCGCATTTGCTTGATAAGCGCGCTGTGCGGCTAGCAAGGCAACCATGTCGGCAGTCTGATCTTCATTTGAGCTTTCTAAGGCTGAAGATTGGAGAGCGCCTAGGCCACCAGCCCCTGGGACACCAAGAATGGGAGCACCAGAAGTTGCACTTTGAATCCAAGAATTAGTGCCTTGAGCCGCTAAGCTATTAGGACTTGCAAATTTTGCTAAAGCTACCTGTCCTAAAGTTTGAGTTTTTCCATTTGAATAACTACCAGTGATTGTGCCATCCGCACCCGCTGTATAGCTATTTAAAATGCCACTAGCATAGCCATTGTTTGTCATGCTGGTAGTTGAAGAAGTAACGCCCTGCTGAGTTGAGCCCGTAAGATCGATCGTGGCCGTATCGCCAGTAGAGTCAATGGCAACGCTAGCAAAGCTATTAGTCGTTGTCGAATATGTACCGGCGATGGTCGTGCCATTTAGGTTGCCAGATGCATCGAAGCTAATTTGGCCAAGTGAAGTAAAGCCAGTAGAGGTGACAGGTGTTGAAGAAGTGCTATAGACATTCCAGGTATCAAGCCCAGCGTTGGCGGCTGGTGAAGTGGGTGTTGTTGCTTTGGCAAAATAAAGTTGCAAAGTGTGGCTAGAGCCCTGCTTGTCATAAACTGTAGTTGGTGCAGTATATTGGTATGTTGTAGAGGCTGTAGGATCAAAAGTGCTTGTAATTGCAGTTGCTTTTGATGCTAAATCGACGTTTGCTAAAACAGTGGATGTTACTTGTGGCTGCATTGTCTGAGAGGCAGTAATATTTATTGGAACAATAGCTCCTGTGCTTACTACGCCCGCAGTCGCTCCATAGCCCATTAACTGCTGACCCAATGAATTAATCACCCCACCAGCCGAGTTCATCTGAAACTGACCATCACGAGTATAAGAAAGCTGCCCTGTAGCTGGATCTTTCATTTGAAAAAATCCATTGCCATTAATTGCGAAATCTAATGGATTGTTTGTTGTAGTAATGGTGCCTTGACTAAATAACTGCTTAATATTGGAACTCTGTGGGCCCGCTCCGGTCTGTAAGCTAACGCCCGAATTAGCAGTATTTAGTGTGTTAGACATTACATTAGTGAAATCAATGCTAGCAGTCTTATAACCAGTCGTACTACCGTTAGCAATATTTTTTCCAATAATATTTAAACTTTGTGCTGCCGCGTTTAAACCACTTAAACCTTGATCAAAGAACATATCAGTCTCCTAAGAGTGAATTATTAAAATTAAAGAATTTGCAATACGCTGGCAATACCAACGGAAGATTTGTTATCCAAATTTAAGGTGACGCCATTAGGGCCATTAGCAACGCTACTAACACCAGCGTAGGCAAGGCCTGTGGCATTTACTGCTTTACCGCTAGAGCTAGCAGCAATTTGGAATGAGTAAGCACCATCGGGCGCAGTAACACCACTAGCATCTTTTCCATTCCAAGCTACTGGAATTGTGCCGCCAGCTTGAGCGCCTAGATTAATGGTGTTTACAGTCTGGCCGGCTGAGTTAATTACATTGACTTTTACGCTATCTGCAGAGGAAGGTAGCTGAACGCCAAAAGAACCCTGACCATTCGTTAACTGGAAGGCATTTCCTGAAACCATCACGGTATGACCAATCATGCTCGATGCTTGGTACGCTTGGCTAGCATTTAAGCTGCTCACCATAGATGACATTGAGGTATTTAAACTGCCAATACCCTGCACCGTCTGAATCTGCGCCAATTGGCTGGTCATTTGGGCGCTATCAACTGGTTGTGTTGGATCCTGATATTGCATCTGCGCAACCAACATCTTCATAAAGCCGTCTTGAAGTGATTTAGCTGATGACGTTGCTGATGTGCTGGCCGCGGCTCCTGATGTTGCCGCAGTCCCATTCATTGCCTGCATTAATGCATTGGAGTTTAAAGTGCTAGACCCCTGAATTGTGCTCATATTTTTCTCCTAAGTTCCGCTATGTTGCTGATTAAGATTGGCCAAGACTCAATGTTTTTTGTAACATTGACTTGGCAGCATTCATGGTTTCCACGTTGTTTTGGTAGGCCCGTGAGGTGGAAATCATGTTCACCATCTCTTGAGTGACATTGACATTGGGCATTGAGACAAAGCCATTGGCATCGGCTAATGGGTTGTGGGGGTCGTGCACCATTTTGGGTGGTGAAGTGTCTTCAGTAATCTGCTTTACCATAACCCCATTAACCTCTGGAGAGCCGCTAGCGATAGCGCTAAAAACAACCTGTTTGGCCTTGTAGGGCTGGCCATTAGCACTGGTTGCGCTATCTACGTTGGCCAGGTTACTTGCAACGACGTTTAGGCGTTGAGACTGAGCACTCATGGCCGAGCCTGAAATATTAAAAATATTGAGTAAGGATGACATTAAGATCTCCTGTTAAATTAACCTTGAATCGCTGACATCATGTCTTTAATGTCCGACTTAAGCATTGTTAAGCTGGCTTCATAGCGAATGGCGTTATCGGTAAAGGCATTTCTTTCTACATCTCCGTCAACAGTGTTGCCGTCAACGCTGTCTTGCACTGAAGATCTAAAGAGCACATCGCCAAAATTTCCATTGCCAGCAGAGGGTGTGGCACCATTTGCCAAGTGCAGAGCTGAAGTTGTAGCCATGCCTATAGTTGTTCCCGCACTACCTACCGAAGGTTCTTTGACTGCAAGGGCATTTTTCATGGCTGACGCAAAATCTATATCCCTCGCCTTATAATTAGGCGTGTCTGAGTTAGCAATATTGGCGGCAAGCAATTCCTGGCGTTGCTCCCTCACCTTGAGGGCCGCCTCATGAAAACCAAAGATTGAATCTAAGCCAGTCATATTATTTTTCCTTTTGCACTAAAGAAAATGTTTTTCCTGCCGATAACGTAATTGAGTCAAGTTTTACTTCCATGTGAAGTAATGTAATTTGCTTCCTCTTTTCTTAATCCAAGGATTAAACAGGGAATTTACGGGCTAATTTGCCTATTGATGATTTGCGCTATTCGTAAAATCATGGCATGAGCTTTTCCACGTTAAACCATTCACCCCCCATCAAAAGCCTAGTCATAGGCTTGCTAGCTATTATGGGTGCTCTTTTTTTGGCCATCCCCGTTACCGCCCAAGCCCAGACCGAGGCACCTCAGGATTTAAGAATTCTGAACCTCAAAGCAAAAGAATTTTTGATCGCCCAGAGCGTTGGGTCTCCCGGCAAGGTGGAGGTCAGCGTTACCCCAATTGACCCCAATCTTAGATTGGCATTTTGCCCCTCTCCAGAAGCGTTCTTCCCAGCAGGTAGCCGTGCTTGGGGCAAAACTTCGGTAGGTATTCGCTGTAGCTCCCCCACCTCCTGGACTATTTATGTGCAGGCCAACGTCAGCATTTTTGCCGACTATGTTGTGGCAGCGGCCCCACTTTACCAAGGACAGGTTATTGCAAATAGCGAGTTACAAATGCAAAAGGGGGATTTAACTACCCTGCCCGCAGGCATTTTTACCAATAACTCCCAAATTCTGGGTCGTACTGTCAAAATGTCCCTGACAGCTGGCAGTGTCATTCGCCAAGATATGCTCAAACAAACATTGGTTATTCAGCAAAATCAGACCGTTAGAGTGGTTAGTGCAGGCAATGGTTTTTCAGTTAGCACTGAGGGGCAGGCTATTAATAATGCAACTGATGGACAGGTAGTTCAAGTCAGAATGGTCAGTGGGCAAGTAATTACTGGCACAGCAAATGCAAGTGGGCAAGTGGTTGTGAATGCAAAATAGAGGCAAGCTGATAACTAATTCTTTTTAAAGCAATCAGTTATTTGTTGAATAAACAATGAGATAAGGCGTGGATAAGAGTTGATTATTAAAGTTTCAAGAGAATTTACCGTTAAATGTCATGTAACCAACCACTACGCAAAGCATACCCCATGAAAATCAATGACTCACTAAAAAGCATTCTCAATACTGGCATTGAAAAAACAGAAAGCGCTTTTGCTAGCGCTAGCTCAGCTGCCCAAAAACTAGCTGAACAACCCTCTACATCAGGCACTACTGCAGCCACTAAATCGAGCCAATTGCAAGCCTTGCAATCTGCTGTTGCTGCCAACCCTGCATTTGATGCCGGCAAAGTAGACGATATTAAAAGCACCATTGCCAGCGGTAGTTTTGCCGTGGACGCTGCCAAAGTAGCTGATGGTCTGATTGCCAATGCTGTTGGTTTGATTAAGCCTTAATTTATCTAATTTAAAGATAGATCTGACTGGTCAAAGTTGAGCGCTATGAGCACCATTAACCCTTCGATCACATCGGCTTATGCTCAATCTCTTGCCAGCACTCAGTCTCAAATCCTTGCTATTCAGACTCAGTTAAATACTGGGAAAAAAATTATCAGTGCAGCTGATCAAAGCACGATAACAAACCTATCAAACAGCGCCACCGCTTACAGCACAGCAACCACTAGCATTACTAATGCACAAAGCGTTATTACTAGCGCCCAAAAGGGTTTAAGCTCAATTCTAGGCTTACTCAATCAAATGCAGGTCATTGCCAACCAAGCAACCAACCCTACTCTGTCTAATGCAGACGCCATCTTTCTAAATAACAGCTTCCAAAAGCTGGCTACCCAGATCGGGAAGATCGCTACTACAGCTGGTGTGAATGGCTCGAACTTATTAAGCGGTACTGCGGGTCTAAACGTTATTACGGGTATTGATAAAACCCCTGCCTCCCGCACTCACATTCAGCCAGTCAACATTTACGGCATGATTACCATAGGAGCATTAGGAAACATCAAACTAGAAACATTGAGCGATGCCAACTCTGCTGTAGCCTCAATTGCCAGCGCCATATCTACTATTAATAATGGCCAAATCATGCTTCAAACGAGCGCAAAGCTATTGAGCACAAAAGCCAGCGCCATCAACAACATTACAACCAACTCACAGACACAACTTGCTTCATTGCAAAGTCTAGATAAACCTGCACTGCAATCCCAACTGCAAGTGCTAAATAATCAGCTAGCGGTATATAAGCTCTTGAGTAAGTTAGGCTAAGGAAACCCAAAAGCATCGCAAGTGTTCATAGCATGACGATTTATAGGAAACAAGGCGAATTTGCAAAAAAAAATTAAAAATGTTTACTTGCACCCTAAAGTTCCTAAATCACCCGCCGATAAAGAGAATATAGAACTTAACTTCAGTAGAAGTTAGAAACAAGTTAGTCGCAAGACTAACAAATGGCACTGTTGATGTGGTCTACGTATCACGCACTGATGTCCTTGTAGTAG
>CAIOIX010000409.1 GCA_903858445.1 uncultured beta proteobacterium | reverse complement strand
GATTGATTTAGCCGTCGGCGTCATTATTGGCGGGGCCTTTGGGAAAATTGTTGATTCTCTGGTAAATGACATCGTGATGCCAGTGATCTCTAGCCTATTGGGCGGTCATATTGACTTCACCAACCTCTTTATTGTGCTCGGGAATGTCCCGGAAGGCATCCCTAGAACTTTTGATGCCCTCAAAAAGGCTGGCATCCCCATTTTTGCTTATGGCAACTTCATCACTATCTCAATCAATTTTATTTTGTTGGCCTTTGTAATCTTCCAAATGGTGAAGGTAGTTAATAAAATTCGCGTCATGGATGCGCCGCCCGCTCCCCCAACCCCAGAGGATGTTGTGCTGTTACGTGAAATCCGCGATAACCTGAAAAAATAATTGAGGAATTCAGTCGTGAAACTAAAGACTCAAGCAAGCGGCTGGGTTTGCTGTGACCTCTAAGATAGAAGAAGCCAAACATCTTTTTGAATTGGGCTTATATTTTTTTGAAGAAGAGGATTTTTCTAAGGCCGAGGAGCGATTCAAAGAAGCCCTGCGACTCGCGCCGGATCGCGCCTCTATACTCGTTAATCTTTCGGCAACCTTGATTCAACTTGGTAAATGGGAAGAGTGCGAAAAAGCTTGTCAGAAAATACTCAGTATTGAGCCAAGCAATTATGATGCCCTCTTAAATCTCAGCGTCTGTCTATCAAAAACAGGGTATGAATTGCAAGCGCTGGAATATCTTGACCAAGCAATTGCCATTGATCCGCACTCTGAAAGGGCCTGGACTAATAAGGGAAATCTTTTTCAAGAAATTGATGAGTTATCACAGGCTTCAACCTGCTTCGATATAGCTCTTCAATTAAATTCCCAATCGCAAGAGGCGTTCATTGGAAGAGGCAACCTTCGAAATGAATTGAAGGCATATCAATCAGCCCTGGAAGATTTTGATGCAGCATTAGAGCTCAATCCCTCTAACCCACAAGCTAAATGGAATAAGGCACTATCGCTACTTAGGCTAGGTAATTTTGAAGAGGGCTGGGAGCTATACGAAGCTCGCTGGAAAGTACTTGGCATGCGAGAGCATAAGCGACACTTCAATGTACCGCTATGGCTAGGAAAAGAATCACTTAAAGATAAAACAATCTTGATCCACGCCGAACAGGGCTATGGTGACACGATTCAATTTAGCCGCTACATCCCCCTTCTAGAGTCCATGGGGGCAAAAGTCATTCTTGAGGTACCAAAGCCCTTAGCTCAATTGATGCGCAACTCTAGAAAGTCAATTAAGGTTATTGAGCGGGATTCAATGGGCTCATATAACATCGAAGGTCCGCTTGATTTCCAATGCCCCATCATGAGCCTAGCCCTAGCTTTTCGCAGCACGCTCGATACGATTCCCAATAAAACCCCTTATCTTTTTGCGGAAGAGCAGAAAAGAGTTTCATGGCGAGAAAAACTTCAAGCCATAACTAAAGATAGTAGTCTGCAAAATATTCCATTGCGCGTTGGAATTAGCTGGAGCGGGTCCGGGCACTATGCAGGAAAAAAAAATATCAAGCGAGATGTCTCAGCAAAAAATATTGCAGATTTAATCAACCACTTTGATGGGAAAAAGATTGAGTTCCACTCTCTTCAAATTGAAAAAGAGAAAAGTCAAGAAATTCATTCTCTAGTAAAAAGTGGTTTTTATAGCCACGCAGATCAACTTAAAGACTTTAGTGACACGGCAGCCTTAATGGCGGAAATGGATCTGGTTATCTCGATCGATACTTCCACTGCCCACTTAGCGGGTGCTTTAAATATGCTCACCCTATTATTAGTGCCCGATCCGCCGGATTTTATGGCGCTCATAGATATCACACAGAGCCCCTGGTACCCAAACACAACTCTCTTACGCCAGAATAAACACCATTGTTGGGAAGCGCCCATCGGCGCAGCGACTGCTCTCATTCAGGAATTCAGTAATACTAAATTACCATCAAATTCATGAATCATTTAATACCTCAACTTGGGCGTTCAGCCATGATGCATCTGCAGAATGGGAATCTTTCAGCCGCAGAGAAATCGCTCCTCAAAATATTGACAATTGATCAAAACGAAATCAATGCTCTAAGGCTTTACGGTTTTGTTTTGACTCAAAAAAATGATTTTACCGGCGCCATTAATACGTTTCAAAAGATACTACGATTGAATGCGAATGATCCTGAGCCACTTTTTAACTTAGGTAAGGCATATTTCGATATTGGAGACTTTAAAAAGTCTATACAGTCCTATAAAAATTTTTTAACTATGACTGGTGATCATGTAGAAGTCTTAAGTGATATCGGCGTGGCCTATCAAAACTTAGAAGACCATCATGAGGCTATTGCATACTTTGATAGGGCGATTTCAATTAGCACTAACTCTTCAGCTGCGTATAGTAATAAAGCCATTTCACTTGCCTCACTAAACTTATTAGACGAGGCTCTAAATGCAATCGAAGAAGCAATTAGGCTAAGCCCAATAGAAGCAGAGCATTGGAATAATAAGACTGATATTTATCTTAAACTCCAAAAATATACGGATGCCCTACTTTCCGCCCGCAGATCTATCGAATTAAATCCCAAACTTGTTGAGGCTTATGTAAATCTTGGAAATGCCTTATTTTTTTTAAAGCAACATAAAGAAGCAGAAGAAATTTACCGTAAGACTACTAAATTAGAGCCCAATAATTCTCAAAACTGGATACATCTAGGGGGAACTCTCCTAGAGATGAAATGCTACAAAGATGCTCTTGACAGCTATAACCAGGCCAGTTTACTGAAGCGTGACCATGAATACCTGGCTGGTAATCGGCTTCACATTTTATCGCTGCTCGGTCAGTGGGACTCAACCTATGACGATCTTTTGGCACTTTGTAAATCTGGTTTGCCAAAACTTTCTGCTCCATTTCCCTTGCTCTCAAAGATTGACGATCCAGAACTTCATAGACTCACTGCTGTTACATATTCAAATGACAAATATCCTGAAAATTTTTCTCTTGGAGAAATTCCCAAAATCCATACTGAAAAAATTCGAATTGGCTACTTTTCTCCAGACTTTAAGAATCATCCAGTTTCACAATTGAGCGTTGGACTTTTCGAGCAACATGATCGTGCAAAGTTTGAGATTTATGCTTTTTCCTTGACGGCTTCATCTGAGGATGAAATTACCCATCGCCTACGATCTTCATTTGATCATTTCATTATGGTTGATGAAATGAGTGATATTGAAATTGCCAAACTATCTAGAGAACTCAGAATCTCAATTGCAATTGATCTTGGCGGATATACCCAAAACGCCCGCACAGGCATCTTTAGCCTACGTGCAGCCCCTGTACAAGTTAACTACTTGGGTTTCCCAGGAACTATGGGCTCAAGTTATTTTGATTATCTGATTAGCGATTTAACAATAATTCCCAAAGAATTGCGCAGTTACTATGTTGAAAAAATTGCATACATACCAAGCTACCAAGTTAATGATAGAAACAAGGTTATTTCAAGCTACAAATTTAGTAAGCAAGAATTAGGATTGCCGGATAACTCCTTTGTTTTTTGTGCATTTAATAATGCCTATAAATTAAATCCAGAACTACTTAACTCATGGTCAACTATACTGAAGCAAGTTAGCAATTCAGTACTTTTTCTATCCCGCGAAAACCATGCATTCGCGCAAAACTTATTGGATGAATTTTTATTCCGCGGAATCAAATCAAATAGAATCATTTTTGCTGATCGCACTACTTTATTAGAGGATCATCTAGCTAGGTATAGAGTTTGTGATTTATTTTTGGACGCATTTCCATATAACGCTCACACCACTGGTAGCGATGCACTTTGGGCTGGGTTACCTATCGTCACACTTATTGGGAATAGTTTTGCGAGCAGAGTTGCAGCCAGCCTTCTTACCAACATAGGACTCCCAGAATTAATTACTAATTCATATTCAGAGTATGAGTCTCTAGCCATTAATTTTGGTAGAAACCCTGATTATCTTCATTCAATTAGAGTGAGGTTACAAAATAACAGGCTAATCGCCCCTCTCTTTGATACTCAGTCCTTCACTCGTAATATTGAAGCCATCTATCTTCAAATGTACGAGCGTTATCAAAGTGATCTTCCCCCGACGGATATTAGCTTTCGGTAATCCTTCTTTAGAAGTAAAAAACCCACTGCATTTCAGCAGTGGGTTCATTTAATGCCAAACTAAATCTCAACTAGCTTACGCTAGCATTGAATTAGAAAGTATGACGCATACCAACAGTGTACTGGTTACCACTTGCACCAGAGCCAGCTACAGCTGCACTAGATGACGTTGATTGAGCTTGACCATAAATCGCATACAAGTTAGTACGCTTGCTCAAGTAGTAGTTGCTACCTAACTGATAAGCAAAGAAGCTTACAGAAGCTGGCAAACCAGAGGTTTGTGTAGTTGCAGCGCCGGTGTACTTGCCGTTACCAACAGATGCCCAAGCCTCAATAGTAGGAGTGATGTAGCTACGTACGCCAATCTGTTGAGCTGTACGGTTAGACTGCTGTCCTGCAGCATAAGCCGTTCCATAAGCTGTGTCGTTTTGAATCTTACGACCAACCCACTGAGCATATGCCTTCAAGATACCGAAGTCATAAGTTGCACCAACATAAGTTTGCTTGTCAGCAGTTTGGTTAGGCTGGAACATCGAAGCAGCTGTGTTAACTTGGCCACCTGTGTTACCTGTTCCAACGTTAGTGTTTGTTGCTGAAGAGAACACATTGTTTGTATATGCAGTCTTAAATGACTGATAGGCAACAGTAGCATACAATTTTTGCCATGTGTAATCAGCACTCAAACCCCAACCATTCCAGTTAACATTACCACCAGCAGTAGTATTTGTAGTTAGTGTTGAGTTAGAGTTATTCAAAGCATACATACCTGAAACACCGAAACCTGCAAACTTGTCAGATGAGGCTGTAATAGCATTAGAAGCACGGTTTGTGAAGCCATAGTTGTAGCTTCCTTGACCCATACCACCTGCTGAGTCAGTACCAGAAATGCTTGAACCTTGATAAATTACGTTACCAATCACATTGGCATACTGTGATGCATCAGTAGCTGCGCCAGCATTAAAGATTGGAGTGTATTGACGTCCAAAAGCAAATTGACCGATACCATTCTTTTTCAAACCAACAAATGATTGACGGTTATCCAATGTTGAACCACCGTTGTTGTTATTGAACTCACCAGCATCTTTAGGAAGTGAACTTCCGCCGATGTTAGGACTTTGTGGGGTTAAACCCATCTCAACAGTGAAGAATGCAGAAGCGCCACCACCTAAGTCTTCAGTACCCTTGAAGCCTAAACGTGAAGTTTGCTCTTGGCTTTGACCAAAAGAGCTTGTTGTTGTTTTAGTTACTACGCCAGCTGATGTAACAGCCTTAGCGTTGGAACCAACGTAACCCATATCCAATAAACCATAAACGGTTACGCTGGATTGAGCTTGAGCTGCGCCAGCAATAGCTGACAAAGCTGCAACTGCGAATAGCGATTTTTTCATTCTTTAAATCTC
>CAIOIX010000408.1 GCA_903858445.1 uncultured beta proteobacterium | reverse complement strand
CCAGAATTTTTTATTTTATCGTCAATTAAATTATGCAAGAACCTTAATCAAGCTAATTGACTAGCTTTCAATCTCACTCGATAGGTATAAATGATTATCGCAATCCGTCCGCTTTGGGTCGATATTTGCCTACGGTAGTTAGCTAGCTCGAGTGACTGCTTTCAGGATTTCTAAAGCCGTTGCCGTCACTTTTAATTCGGCGCAAAGTGGTATTCCCTTTCACACAAGGAGAATGTCATGGAACAGCTTATTGCAAATGCGCATAAAGAACCCTGGAACAAAGGCAAACTGACAGGGCAGAAAATGCCGCTCAAGTTAAAAGATATTTGGGCTATTCGGGTCCGATTGCAACTAAATGGTAACAAGCGGGATTTAGCATTATTTAATTTGGCTATCGACAGCAAGTTACGGGCTTGTGACTTAGTTAAGCTAAAAGTGCGGGATATTTCTACCGGAGACCATGTCTCATCAAGAACAACTATCTTGCAGCAAAAGACTCGCCGTCCAGTCCAATTTGAAATTACTGAGCTGACAAGGACTGCAGTCGAGCAATGGATTCATTCAGATGGATTGCACCCGGAAGATTATTTATTCTCCAGCCGAATTAAAGAGTCCCCTCACCTATCTACTAGGCAATACGCCAGGATTGTTCATAACTGGGTTAGCTCGATTGGTTTGGAATCTGCAAACTATGGAACTCATACGATGCGGCGCACTAAGGTTTCTTTGATTTATCGCAGAACCAAAAATCTTAGAGCCATTCAGCTACTCCTCGGGCATACAAAGTTAGAGAGTACGGTTCGTTACCTAGGCATTGAAGTGGATGATGCTTTGGAGATGGCCGAACAGACTGAGGTTTGATTGTTGATGGGCTGTAATGGTTAGCCCAACACAGCCCGTCTTTCAAAATATTGAAAATTAAGATTCGTGGCCCCTTAGATTTTTCTTTGATTACTATGATCTAAGTTTATGAACACAGTTAAGCTCGGATCTCTAAGAGCTCCTGAGAAATCTTCATTCCAAGATCAATAATTTCTTTAGTTTTATCCGAGGAAGGATTTGATTCAGCATCTAGATTTCTGTAGGCAACCATGTAATACAGGCTACCAAGTACGGTATCAGTAATGAGCTTAAGTTGCTTATCCACCCTCGCAGATTCACTATCAAAATGCTCAACCATAGAATCTTGTTTATCCAGTCCTGAAATAATAAATTCACGAATTAATGCGCTGGGAGATATTCCTCGAGCGGTAGATAGCTCCTCAAGTTCGTTGAAGATGTACTGATCTAATCTTGTGCTTATTGCTGTCTTAGCCATTACTTAACCCCTTTTAATTTGACTTATGTTGCTTACATAATCAATATGGGAGGTGACGCTAAATGTGCAATTTGATGGTTAGAACTTACATTTTTTAAGTTTTGCGTATACGAAGTATGACGAATTAGACCCTTGATTTCATTGGGATTATTAAAAACGTATACATTTGTATGACGAAATTAATGAAAACTTAAGCGAAGCGTTTACAGTCGTGGACGACAGAAGAGGCACGCTGGTGTTGACTTTGACGCTTCACGCGAGATTTCCAAGGCTGCGAAGCAGACGTGCGTAATGTCTGTCTATAAAACCAATCATTGAACACTCCCAACATATTGAAATAACTTTGTGAAATAGTTAACTCCTACAAGAAACATATTTGAATTCGTATGTAACTGAATTTGGGGTGCCAAGTGGCTTGGTATTAACCTAAATAATCTCAGTAAGAAATTTTGGAGAAAAAATTCATG
>CAIOIX010000407.1 GCA_903858445.1 uncultured beta proteobacterium | reverse complement strand
TGGTATTGGCACTTTGTAGACGTTGTATGGCTTGGTCTATATATTGCTGTATATTGGATGTAATGAGTAAGTAAATCGGGGCCTAAAGCCCCGATTTGTTTTTAGTGGTTCATTTGGGATTGAAAGTTTTTTAATTCACTCCAACGCGTATGCCGGTTGCTTCGATAAGGCCAAAGTAGTGGGCAATTAAGATGCCAATAAACAAGGCAATCGAAAGCCCAATGCGGAGCATTAAAGAGTGCACCATGCGAGAGCTACTGCCCTTGTCCTTCATCATGTAATAGAGTGCCGATCCTAAGCTTGCAACAATAATTAGTAGTGCAATCGGAATAATCCACTTCATCTTTAGAGTCCTCGTTGAATATTTTTTCTAGCCTAATTACTAAGCGCATAGTCGCTACTGTATCAGCCCTCCTAGTAGTTGGGATTGGCTGCGCCGCTGGCTTTTGGCAGTTGAGTAGGGCCCATCAAAAGATTGCTTTAGCGGAGAGTTTGGCGGCTCGCCAAAAATTACCTTTAGTTAGTCTTAATGCTCAAGCGTGGACTCTGGAAGAAGTGTCCCAGCGCCGTGTTCAAGTGAGGGGTAGTTATCTCCCTGGGGAAACCATTTGGCTTGATAACCGCCCACGCCCAGTTCCAGTCAATGGAGCAGATGGGGCTGGGCAATCTGGATTCTATGTGATGACACCTCTAAAATTAGATGGTACTCAAATAGTGCTGTGGGTAAATCGAGGTTGGGCACCTCGAAATAATGACGAGCGCACTCAGTTACCGCCAGTCAGCACCCCATTTGGAATTGTCTCGCTCGAGGGTGTGGCCTTAGCGCATCCTGGCAGAGTATTTGAGCTTGGAAAAAATAATGACTCCATTACTAGGCCTCGAATTGAACAAAATTTTGATTTTGATAAAGAATCAAAACTACATGGTTGGCAACAGCTGCCATTTATTTTGCGAGAATCTGGGAATGACGGTGTTGATGGCTTAAGCAGAAATTGGGCTCCCCCAACAACAGGTGTCGATCGCCATTATGCTTATGCCTTTCAATGGTTTGCATTGGCTTTTAGCGGTTTTTTATTTTGGCTGATTAGTGGACTAATGCAGCAGCGAAAGCGTGGGGATAAAAGTGAGTGATAAAGAGTTATTAATTCCAGCATCGCAGGCAGATTCTGCGGTGATTGATGCGCGGACGCGTCGTGGCAGAGTGCAAATGCTATTTCTTTTGCTGGCTTGCGCAGCGCCTGTACTTGCCTCTTACTTTGCCTATTATGTAATAAAGCCTGAAGGCGGAAAAACCAATTATGGAGTTTTGGTTCAGCCTGCTCAAGATGCAAAGGATATTTGGTTTGGGGTGCCCTTAAAAGGTAAATGGACATTACTGGTAGCTCGTCCTGCTGCAGATTGTCAGGCAAAGAATCCTTCCTGCATTGAAGCTTTATTTTTGATGAGGCAGCTGCGTGTGGCGATGGGTAGGGAGAGTGGGCGCGTCCAACTATTTTGGATTAATACCGACGGTAAACCCGTTGATCCAGAAGTGGCGCTTGCATACGACGAGAAGACAGCCGGCTTGAGAGTGCTTAATCTTCCATTGGATCCAAAGCTCAAAGCTGATTTTCAAACATGGTTAGATCGCGAGGGTGCGGGACAGGCCATTCAATTGATTGATCCGAGCCCAGCAAAAATGATGTATTTCCCTGTTACAAGTTCACCTAAAGAATTTGGCAGCATTAAAAAAGACCTAGAAAAACTACTGCGCTTAAATCACAAGGGTGAAAATTTGTCATGAGTCAGCTCGCTTTATTCCTTGAGCTAGCAATTATTGCAATCGTTTTTGCAGGTCTGCCTTTGGCTTATTTGTGGACTAGGCCTGGCTATAGTGTGTTTACAAAACTCAATTGGGTTTTGGTCTTTATGACTTTTGACTTGATTATTTTTGGTGCCTTTACCCGCCTCACAGATTCGGGGTTGGGTTGTCCTGACTGGCCTGGTTGCTACGGTACATCGAATCCATGGCATGCGCTTGGTGATATTCAGGTAGCTCAGGCAGCCTTGCCCGAGGGCCCTGTAACGGTGATGAAGGCGTGGATTGAAATGATTCACCGCTACTTGGCCATGACTGTTGGGACATTAATTTTGATTCAGCTTGGTTTGGCGTGGACCAAGGTAAAGACTTTAGGCAGGTCGCCGCTGTTTGGAAGTCTGGCTCTGCTGGCTTTGGTTTGCATGCAAGGTGCATTTGGTGCTTGGACAGTCACCATGAAACTTCAGCCCATTATTGTCACCATTCATCTGATGCTAGCTTTGATATTGTTGGCATCCTTGACGGCTTATGCACAACAAAACTGGCAGGAAAAGGGATCCAAGATTCTTGCGCTACGTAGAAAGCCGATCTCAGCAAAATTACTTACCTGTGCATTTCTGGTGCTAGTAACTCAGATCTTCTTGGGAGCTTGGGTCAGTACTAATTATGCTGTCTTAGCCTGCCCTGATTTTCCTACTTGTCTTGGTTCTTTCTGGCCTGAAGCTAACTGGCGTGAGGGTTTTACTTTGTGGCGTGAATTGGGACGCAATGCCATGGGCGAGTACATCACCTCATCCTCGCTTCAGGCGATTCATTGGACACACCGAGTGTTTGCTTTGCTCGTATTATTTACGCTATCCCTTTTGGCTTATAGCGCATCTGGCTTGGCTGGTAGCGTGCTGCCTGAGCTCAGCAAGTTAGCCAAATTACTGTTTGCACTTTTAGTGCTGCAAATTCTGACTGGAATATCCAATGTCGTTTTTCAGTGGCCCCTGTTGGCCGCCTTAATGCATACAGGCGGCTCAGCCGCTTTATTATTCTGTTTGGTTCGGATGAGTTACTGGGCCTCGTGGAAGTCACCCTTTCAAATGAAGATCGCTAAATCAATATGAGTAGCCCACAATCATCCGTACCCATACCGATGCCTCGCTGGCGTCAGTACTGGGTCCTGACTAAGCCACGCGTAACGCAGCTTGCTGTTTTTTGTGCGGTTATTGGTATGTTTTTAGCAACTCCAGGAATGGTTCCTTACCCAGTGCTTATTGGTGGCATCGTCGGCATTTGGTTATTGGCGGGTGCAGCATTTGCAGTGAACTGTTTAATTGAGCAAGCTGTAGATGCCAAGATGAAGAGAACGGCATGGCGCCCATCTGCGACAGGTGAAGTGACTCCTGCCCACATTATTATTTTCTCAATTGTGCTTGGTACGCTGGGAATGATTATTTTGTGGAACTTTTGTAACCCATTGACGATGTGGCTGACCCTTGCCACTTTTGTTGGTTACGCCGTGATCTATACCTGGCTTCTCAAGCCAGCAACCCCGCAAAACATTGTGATTGGTGGTTTATCTGGCGCTATGCCTCCTGCCCTTGGGTGGGCTGCTGTGACCAATACCTTGTCTGCAGAAGCATGGCTGTTGGTGCTCATTATTTTTGTTTGGACTCCCCCGCACTTCTGGGCCTTAGCCTTATATCGTCGTGAGGACTATGTTCAGTCTGGCTTACCGATGTTGCCAGTGACGCATGGGGAGCGCTTTACGCTACTCAATATTTTGCTTTACACCCTGATATTGCTTGCAGCTACCTTGCTTCCTTATATTTACGGTATGAGTGGTGTGGTGTACTTGATTTCTGCAATCATATTGGGCCTACTATTTTTGGCATACGTCATTGCTTTGTTTATTTCATATAGCGATGCTTTGGCGAAAAAAACATTTCGCTTCTCAATTACCTATTTATCGCTCCTATTTGCA
>CAIOIX010000406.1 GCA_903858445.1 uncultured beta proteobacterium | reverse complement strand
GTCGACCGGTAAAGTCAATCGCTTCAGACTCATCTTCTTGAGAATTACCAAAATCAAATTCGAGCTTAAACCCAGCATTTGGATAATCGGCATCATCCTCTGGTATTTCACTTAACTTAATGATTGCTGCAAAGGGGCGCCCCATTTTGCTGCGGAAACCTTGGAGCGGACCGATTGTTTTTTCACGTAAAAGCTCTTCTACCTCTGGGTATTCAAATGCACGCCCTCCCGGTGTTTTGCTAATAGTGAAGCCACATTTTTCACAGGCAAAACGACGATAGTTTTCTTTAACAGGTCCTTTGCAATGCGGGCATGGTGTGGACATCGTCGCATAGTCACCGGGAATGGTGTCACTGTCATATTCTTTTGCGCGCCTCACGATGCGTTGCGTCATTTGCGCAATTTCTTGCATGAAGGTGTCGCGATTCATCTTGCCTTGTTCAATCAGCGACAATTTATTTTCCCAGCTCCCTGTGAGGTCTGGGCGCGTCAACTCTTCAACATCTAAACCACGTAAGAGCGTCATCAACTGAAATGCTTTTGCAGTTGGAATGAGCTCACGTGCTTCACGTACCATATATTTCTCTGCTAGTAGACCTTCGATAATCGCCGCGCGCGTAGCCGGAGTACCCAACCCCTTTTCAGCCATAGCTTCGCGCATATCATCGTCATCCACCCATTTGCCTGCACTTTCCATTGCGGAGAGCAAGGTAGCTTCGGTATATCGAGCGGGCGGCTTAGTTTTGAGTGGGATGGCTGCAATCGATTCGCCTTGAACAGTCTCACCCTCTTGAACGGCGACTAGTTCATCATCAGCCTGGTTAGATCGGCCGTAGACGGTTAGCCAGCCTGGGTTTACGAGCACCCGTCCTTCGGTTTTGAAGTGATGACCAGAAGCTTCGGTAATGCGGGTGGTAACTCTAAATTCAGCTGCAGGATAAAAGACTGCCAAGAAGCGACGCACCACTAAGTCGTATAGCTTGAGTTCGGGCTCACTTAAAGTTTTAGGTGCCTCAAGCGTTGGAATGATGGCGAAGTGATCAGAAATTTTTGAGTTATCAAAAATTCTCTTATTAGGCTTAATCCAGCCAGAACCGACTTTTGCCTTTGGTTCTTTAGGGTCACCCTTTAAAATTTGCTCAGCAAATGGGCGGTACTCTTGCGAGTGCTTCGCCAAGCTTTCCATCGTTTCTTTGACGGTTTCCAGATAGTCTTCTGGCAATGCTTTTGCATCGGTACGAGGATAGGTGAGCACCTTATGACGCTCATAAAGTGCCTGAGCTAGACCCAGAGTATTTTTGGCGGAAAAACCAAAGCGAGCGTTTGCTTCACGTTGCAAGCTGGTTAAGTCAAATAGCTGCGGTGCAAGTTGAGTGGCTGGCTTGGCCTCTTCAGTAACAGTTGCCTTTTTATCACGACATGCAGCCACAATACTTTGTGCAGCAGCCTCACTCCAAAGTCGATTTTCTCGAGCATCAGGCGCTGTAGGATCTTTTTTGAACTTAGGATCAAACCAGCGACCTTCATAGATGCCGGCCGCAGCAATGAACTCAGCCTTCACTTCCCAGTAATCTTTGGAAATAAATTTACGGATGAGCTCTTCGCGCTCAACTACTATTGATAGGGTAGGCGTCTGTACTCGCCCGACGGTGGTGAGAAAGAACCCACCACTCTTGCTATTGAAGGCTGTCATTGCCCTTGTGCCATTGATACCAACCAGCCAATCCGCCTCAGAGCGGCATCTAGCCGCATCAGCCAGTGGCTTCATATCATCATCAGAGCGCAGTGAGGCAAATCCTTCGCGGATGGCATTCGGAGTCATTGATTGCAGCCAGAGTCGACTGATAGACTGAGGTGCTTTTGCATGCTGTGCAATCAAGCGGAAAATAAGCTCGCCTTCGCGTCCCGCATCACAGGCATTAATCAGAGTATTAATGTCTTTGCGTTTAATGAGTTTTTGTAAAACCTTTAAACGGGACTCTGTTTTTACAATGGGACGAAGGTCAAAATAAGGCGGTACCACCGGCAGGTTTGCAAAAGACCACTTACCGCGCTTAACCTCATACTCTTCAGGCGCTGCTATTTCTAAAAGATGACCGACAGCAGAAGAGATGACAAAATTGTCGCTTTCAAAATAATCCTCATATTTTGTAAAGCCGCCTAAAGCCTTGGCGATATCGTTCGCTACCGAAGGCTTCTCAGCAATGATGAGCGCCTTTGGATGATCCACGATTGAAGTTTTTGAACTGCTTTTAGTAGATGCTTTAGCCACGCGTTTGCCTAAATTTGAGCCTGAAATTAACTATTAAATAGGGGAAAAGGATGATCAATTTAAACCAAATCAGGGCTTGGTCGACCATTCACCCCTTTTTTATTATTAACCGATACATTAGCAAAAGTCCAAATTAGCTAGATTTTGGACTTTTGGCATGGGTGCATTTAGCTCTAAAAAGGCATTTCAAAGACCTTAAATAGGGTTTTTGGGCAGATGGGCAGATCTTCAAGAACTTGGCCTAAGAAGCTCAAAGCTCGACGCCTTCCTGAATCAAGCGATTACAACCCCTGTGGAGCGGGCCATCAATCGGCCCTAGGGTACTCGTTGCGTGCGAACCCCCCAATGGCGCACATGGGCCGCGTGAGTAAACTAATGCCACCATATATATAGGGCGTCCAGGATCGCCGTACAAATCATTCAGTCTGACAAGGCAGTTTTATCTTGGCGCTATAGGGATGATGCGATGATATTGGATGCTAAGGATATGGGAATTGCATGATTTTGAGGTTGGGGGGCATTTTAACAATCGGGACAGTCTGATTAGTCTGTTAGATAATTCCTATATGGCCTTATTACCCGTACTTTGCTACCCAGATCCCCGCCTCCATAAGGTTGCCAAACCTGTAGTGTCGGTGGACGCTCGCATTAAAAAAATCGTAGCCGATATGGCGGACACGATGTATGACGCCCCTGGGGTTGGTTTGGCTGCAACCCAGGTAGATATCCATGAACGCATCATCGTGATAGATGTCTCAGAAGATCAAGATGAGCTCATGGTTTTTATTAACCCCGAGTTGGTGTGGGCGAGTCCCGAGAAGAAATTATGGCGTGAGGGCTGTCTTTCAGTTCCTGAGTATTACGATGAGGTGGAGAGACCAGATGCTATTCGCGTCAGAGCCCTGGATATTCACGGTAAAGAATTTGAATTAGAGGCAGACGGTTTGCTATCAGTATGCCTGCAGCACGAAATGGATCATTTGCAAGGTAAAGTGTTTGTGGAATATTTATCTTTACTCAAGCGCAATCGTATTTTTCTCAAAATGAAGAAGCGTATTAAAGAGTTAGTGGGTCAGCGCTAAGCGCCGCCAATGAAAATTGTCTTTGCTGGGACACCTGAGTTTGCTGCGCGAGCCATGCGCGCAATAGAGGCTGCCGGACATCGCCTTGTGCTGGTGCTGACACAGCCGGATCGTCGCGCAGGCAGGGGTATGCATCTTCAAGCAAGTCCCGTAAAAGAATTTGCGTTGAAAAAAAACATTCCTGTATTGCAGCCGTCCTCTCTAAAGCGTACCAGCTTAGACCTAGAAAAAAAAGCTCAAGCAGAGTCTGCTTATCAACAGCTGCTCGTAACGGATTTTGATGTGATGGTAGTTGTGGCCTATGGGCTAATATTGCCGCAAGAAATTTTAGATATCGCCGAGAGCAATTCGCGTCATGGTTGTTTCAATATTCACGCTTCTATCTTGCCACGTTGGCGGGGTGCAGCACCAATACAGCGGGCAATCGAAAACGGTGATATCAGCACTGGTGTGAGCATTATGAAAATGGATATTGGCCTTGATACTGGCGACACCGTTTTGGTTCGAAAAATAGATATCGCCAGTGACGAAACTAGCGCCTCCCTTCATGATCGTTTAGCAAAGCTTGGTGCCGAGGCAATTGTTGATGTTTTGAGCACAATACAAAGTGAAAAAGCATTGGCACTAACGCCCCAACCTAATGAAGGCGTCAAGTATGCGGAGAAGATATTAAAAAGCGAAGCCGATATTGATTGGCAGCTTAGTGCGAAAGCAATAGATGCCCGTATTCGGGCCTTCAATCCTTTCCCCGGGGCCGCTAGCAATCTTGACGGCGCACCACTTAAGTTTTGGAATTCTCGCGTAGCAAGCTTGGTCGACTGCATTGAGTCCAATCAAGTGGGCGAGGTTTTAGGGTTTAGCAAAGAGGGTGCATTCATTCAGTGCGGACACGGTGTGATTGAAGTGCTTGAGATGCAAAAACCAGGCGGTAAAAGAATCAGTGCGCTTGCATGTTTGCAGGCGCATGGTGCACCATCGAAAGCGTTACGCTTTCATAAGGAATAACTTGTCGGATCAAAAATTACCACGCAGTCTTCCTCTTTCGGAGGCAATCACTATCTCAGCGCAAGCAATTGGGGAAGTGATGGATGGACGCTCCCTTACAGAAGTTTTAGACCAGCTTGATCCTCACGAGAGGCCCATTGTTCAAAGTCTGACTTTTGACGCTCTTCGCAAGTGGATTCGCTCGCATGAATTGATTGAGAAATTTGTCCCCAAGCCGCCTCCGCCTCCGGTTGAGCATTTATTAAGTGTCGCGATTGCTCTTTTTTTGCAGGGCAATCATGATGGCAAAGGATATGCGGCGCACACCATTGTTGATCAGGCTGTACAGGCTTGTGGAGAGTACGAGCCGACCATGTATGCCAAGGGTATGGTGAATGCAGTTCTGCGCAAGGTTGGCTTAATGATGGAGCCCCCGGCAGGTGAGAAGCGTTATCCGCCTGACCCCATCCCCATGTTTGTGCCACCCTGGTGGCGAGCTAGTCTAAAGAAAAATTATCCCAAAGTTTGGCAGGCGCTATTAATTCAGCAGGCGCACCGAGCCCCTCTGATTTTGCGAGTGAATGTCAAACAGTCCGATCGCGATCAGTATCAACAGTCACTAGCCCAGGCGGGAATTTCTTCACAGCCAATCGAAGAGCTTGCTGGCATTAAGCTCAGTTCAGCACTGTTATTAAGTGAACCAGTGCACGTATCAGAGCTGCCAGGTTTTTATAGTGGTGCCGCATCCGTTCAAGATGCTGGTGCTCAACTGGCCGCAGTCCTGCTTGACCCAAAACCAGGGGAGCTTATCCTAGATGCCTGCGCTGCCCCCGGAGGTAAGACCGCCCACTTATTAGAGCTGGCTGATTGCGAAATAGTGGCCCTAGAGTTAGACGGAGCCCGTCTGGGAAAAATTGGCGGCAACTTGGATCGCCTGCGTTTGCACTCAGATAAAGTCAAAATTACTAGGGGTGATGCTTCTAAGACGGCATGGTGGGACGGGAGACTCTTCGATAAAATCTTGCTTGATGCCCCATGCTCTGCTTCCGGAATCGTGACTCGCCATCCGGATATTCCTTTTCTACGGCGCGAGGCTGACGTGAAGTCGTTGCAGCTACGTCAGCGCGGTATTTTGACTCAGGCTTGGAAGATGCTAAAGCCCAATGGCCTACTCTTATATGTCACCTGCTCTGTTTTTCCGGAGGAGGGTGAAGCTCAAGCCATATGGTTTGCAGCGGAGCATAGCGATGCGTTACGATTGAGCGCTCCGGGACAGATTCTGCCATCCGGAACAAATGATGGTTTTTTCTATGCCTTGTTTAAGAAAAATGGGTCATGAGCCAAAGCATTAAACGACTCATCTTTTGCTGCTTGCTTGCGCTGAGCTTTCTCTCTCTTGCAGCTGGCGCAGAGGGTATCAAAATCACCTCCGTGGAACTAGAGCGGGCGGATAACGATTGGCTTCTTAACACCAGTTTTAAAATTGAGCTTTCCCCTGGCCTAGAGGATGCGGTTCAAAAAGGAGTAGTCCTCTATTTTCAGACTGAGTTTGATTTAACCCGCTCACGTTGGTATTGGTTTGATGAAAAACCTGCGGCGGTACAAAGACAAACGCGCCTTTCTTATCAACCCTTAACGCAGCAATATCGTATTGCATCAGAAGGCTTCACTTTTTCTGCAAAGACTATTTCGGAAGCCTTGCAAGCGGTCGGGACTATCGGCGGATGGAAAGTGATTGATAACAATCAAATTGATCCTACTAAATCCTACACTGCAGCTTTGCGAATCACTTTAGATCTGAGTAAGTTACCAAAGCCCTTTCAAGTCAATGCATTGAATAATAGGGATTGGAATGTTTCGAGCGACTGGTTGCGCTTCCCCTTTGCGCCAAATGGGCCAAACCTCATTAAGCGATGATCAATCTTAGCGCGCTAATTCAATCCCGTTTTTTCCAAAAAGAAATATGGAAAAAACAGGCGCTTACTATTGCTGCGACATTCATCGGCGCTTTCGCATTATTGCTGCTAGTCATGTTGTCAATTGCATCTTCAAATACTGAATTCTTTGACAACTACTTTATTTGGCTTTACGCGGCCAATGTAGTGGTTGGCGTATGTTTGGCGCTGGTGATTTTGACTTTAGTTATCGTGATCGCAATTCGCTGGCATCAAGGCAGGTTTGGCACACGTTTGATCGCTAAATTAGCTATGATTTTTGCCTTGGTTGGCGTGGTCCCTGGGCTAATTTTGTACGGCGTTTCTTTACAGTTTGTCTCTAGAAGTATTGAAACTTGGTTTGATGTTCAAGTTGAGTCCGCCCTAGAGGCAGGTTTAGAGCTTGGGCGCGCGACTTTAGGCGCCTCGCTTCAAGAGCTTCAAGATGAAGGCCGGATTGTTGCAAATCAAGTGCAATCTTTACCAAACAACGTAAGTCCAGCAGAGCTGACGCTCTTGTTGTCGCGCTTGAGAGATCAGTTTGGCATTCAAGAAATTACTATTTTTGATGGTCGGCAAATGGTGGTCGCTTCTGTTGCGTCAGGTGCTCTGCTTAGCCCATCTTCCCCGCCAAACTCAGAGGTGATGAATCAGGCTTCCAAGGTGAATGGCGCTGGTTTTATTGATGAGCCACTCAATACAGCAGGCCCGCAGGAATATCGCTTACGGGCTGTTATTCCTTTATCAAAAGAGCGCTCTGCAGCGGGCCGTGGTTTTGGTCTGAATGTTCAGTATCAAAAAGAGCTTTGGTATTTACAGTTGATTAAATCGGTTCCCGAGGGCATTACAAAAAACACCCAGGCAGTCCAAGCCGCTTATAGTGACTATCAAGAAAAATCATTGGGGCGTACTGGTTTGCGCAAGATGTTTGTTGGCACGCTGACACTCACACTCTTTTTCGCTTTGTTTGTTGCGGTAACTTTAGCACTAATGCTCGGGCGCCAATTAGCGCGCCCCTTGCTGATGTTACTAAGGGGTACCCAGGCCGTTGCTCAGGGGGACTTATCTCCTAAGCCAGAATTGGATACTGGTGATGAGCTTGGTATGTTGACTCGCCAATTTAATGTAATGACTCGCCAATTAGCTGATACCCGCACCTCTTTGCAAGAATCAAAAACATTTTTAGAGACCGTACTTGGAAACCTAACGGCAGGCGTATGTATTTTTGATAGGGCTTTTAACGTGGTTTCTAGTAACGCTGGCGCAGACCGTATTTTTGGTCAAGACCTCACCAAGCTTGACGGTCAGCCTCTTGGCAATATTCCTGAATTAATCGAGTTTGAGCAAGCGTTGAAGGATGGCTTCTCTACCATGAAGCTTTCGGTTGTAGAGGGCGTGAAAAAAGGTCAACATCAAGATTCGCCAGTTTGGCAAAAACAAATTCAATTACACACCACCAATGAGTTTGAAAATGAGTTGGGCGTTACCTTATTTGTGCGCGGCACCGAACTGACACCAGAACTCCGCATGGTTGTATTTGATGACATTACAGATGTGGTTAGTGCACAGCGATCCATTGCTTGGAGTGAGGTGGCAAGACGCTTGGCACATGAGATTAAGAACCCTCTGACTCCCATTCAACTGTCCGCCGAAAGACTCCAACATAAGCTTGCCGGTAAGCTTAGTCCAGAGCAAGAAGAAATGATGAATCGCAGTACGGAGACGATTATTGGCCAAGTGCAAGCAATGAAGGAGATGGTAAATGACTTTAGGGATTTTGCTAAAACACCGAGCCCGCAATTAAAACCAGTCTCCATTAATGTTTTGACTAAAGAAATTTTAGGTCTGTACGAAGGTAGCCCATTACGCACCCAGCTTGACGCTAATTGTCCTGACATCATGGGCGACTCTACTCAGTTGCGGCAGGTAATACATAACTTGCTGCAGAATGCTCAAGATGCAACTTTAGAGGGCGCGCATCGAGGCGAGCCAGTCGAAGTAAAAACAGAGCTAGTACCCTATGGTGAGCTGAATGGCACACCACAAAATGCGGTGCGATTAACAATAAGTGACTCGGGATCTGGATTTCCAGCTAAGATATTGGCAAGAGCTTTTGAGCCCTATGTCACAACTAAGAGTAAAGGTACTGGATTGGGCTTAGCAGTAGTAAAAAAAATCATTGATGATCACTCTGCCAAAATAGAAATCCGGAATCGGATGCAGGGCGAAGAGGTGATTGGTGCACAAGTATCAATTCTGTTTATGAATCTAGCAAAAGAGGCGGCGTAGGGATGGCTAGTATTTTGGTGGTTGATGACGAGATGGGGATTCGTGAGCTTCTTAATGAGATTCTTACCGATGAAGGCCATACTGTTTATGCAGCAGAGAGCGCGGCACAGGCCAGAACTATTCGCGAGCAAATGCGACCAGACTTGGTTCTGTTGGATATCTGGATGCCGGAGACTGACGGCATTACCTT
The DNA here is from genome assembly GCA_903858445.1 of uncultured beta proteobacterium. Classification (GTDB taxonomy): domain Bacteria; phylum Pseudomonadota; class Gammaproteobacteria; order Burkholderiales; family Burkholderiaceae; genus Polynucleobacter. The sequence goes on along the minus strand of CAIOIX010000406.1, from coordinate 3,220 downwards.
ATTAAAAGAGTGGTCTAAAACTGGCCAGCTTACGATGCCCGTAGTCATGATGTCTGGACACGCCACTATTGATACTGCTGTTGAAGCAACTCGCATTGGGGCGTTGAACTTTTTAGAAAAACCCATTGCGCTACAAAAGCTACTCAAAACAGTTAGTAAGGCTCTAGAAAATTCTCCAAAATACGTCGAGCCCGAAGAGGAGAGGGTTGCCCAGCCTTCAGCAGCTAATGGCATCAATTCAAAGCCGGTATTGACGGAGCAAGCGCAGACGCTTCAGGATAGTGAATTCATTAGCGGCATCGCTAAGACCTACTATGATCTTCCGCTAAGGGAGGCAAGAGATCTTTTTGAGAAAGCGTACTTTGAGCATCAGATGCAGATCATGGGCGGTAGCATGACAAAGATTTCTGAGTACACCGGTCTCGAGAGAACGCACCTCTACCGCAAGCTCAAAGCTTTGGGTATCGATACATCCCGTAACAAGGGCGAACAATAAGATTGCAAGAGCATCAATTGTCGGAAGTGGCTAGTAACTGATCTCTTTGCCTTAGGGTTTGTTGAAAGTATCGATGTATTACGCAGAATCGGCGTTGCGATGGATAATAGCGCCCACACCATTTTCGGAATGATCCCCATGGAAATTAAGGTCAACTTTCTCGATAAGCTCCGGCTTGAAGCCAAATTCGATGACTTCACAGTAGTTGCTGACCAGCCAATTCGGTATAAAGGCGATGGCTCAGCCCCCGGCCCCTTCGATTACTTTCTGGCCTCATCTGCTTTGTGTGCAGCTTATTTTGTAAAGTTGTACTGCGACACTCGTAATATTGCTACCGAAAATATCCGGCTCTCACAGAACAATATTATCGATCCAGATAACCGGTATAAGCAGATTTTCAAGATTCAGGTTGAATTGCCGGAAGATATCTCTGCCAATGATCGACAGGGCATTTTGCGCTCTATCGAGCGTTGTACAGTTAAAAAAGTAGTGCAAGCTGGACCAGAGTTTGTTATTGAAGAGGTGGAGAACCTCGATGCCGATGCGCAGACCTTGTTGACGTTGAAGCTGAATTCTGACGCCAGCACCTATATTGCGGGCAAGGACCTGCCGCTAGAGCAAACCATTGCGAATATGTCTGGTGTATTGGCGAACTTGGGTATTAAGATTGAAATCGCTTCATGGCGCAATATCATTCCCAATGTCTGGTCCTTGCATATTCGGGATGCGCATTCACCCATGTGTTTCACCAATGGTAAGGGTTCAACAAAGGAAAGTGCATTGGCGTCAGCCTTGGGCGAGTATATCGAGCGACTCAGTAATAATCATTTTTATGCCGGTACATTCTGGGGTGAAGATATCGCAAATGCCACATTTGTGCACTACCCGAACGAGCGCTGGTTTAAGCCGGGACCTAAAGATAGGCTGCCAACAGAAATTTTGGATGAGTACTGCCTCAATATCTTTAATCCCGATGGCGAATTACGGGGCTCACATTTGATTGACACCAATTCTGGCAATGTACAGCGTGGTATTTGTTCGTTACCGTATGTACGCCAGTCAGATGGTGAAATCATTTACTTTCCGTCGAATCTGATTGAAAACCTATACGTTAGTAATGGTATGAGCGCGGGTAATACGCTGGTCGAGGCGCAGGTGCAATGCTTGTCGGAGATTTTCGAGCGAGCGGTCAAACGTGAAATTCTGGAGGGGGAGATCGCCTTGCCGGATGTGCCACAAGAAGTGCTGGCTAAATATCCTGGCATTCTGGCCGGCATTCAGGGGCTGGAAGAGCAGGGCTTTCCGGTGCTGGTGAAGGATGCATCTCTGGGCGGAGCTTATCCTGTGATGTGCGTCGCTCTGATGAATCCACGTACAGGCGGTGTGTTTGCCTCGTTCGGTGCACACCCTAACTTAGAGGTGGCACTGGAGCGGAGTTTGACGGAATTGCTACAGGGGCGCAGTTTAGAGGGGCTGAACGATCTGCCTCCACCCACCTTTGCAAGTGAAGCAGTGACTGAGCCAAATAACTTCGTTGAGCACTTTATTGATTCCAGCGGTATTGTGTCGTGGCGCTTCTTCAGTACAAAATCAGATTATGATTTTGTTGACTGGGACTTCTCCGGCCAGGGAGAAAACTCTAATGCCGAGGAGGCTGCAACCTTGTTTGGCATTCTTAAGAGTATGGGCAAAGAAGCTTATGTCGCGGTGTATGACCAGTTGGGAGCAACTGCTTGCAGGATTCTAGTGCCTGGTTACTCTGAGGTTTATCCGATAGAGGATCTCATTTGGGATAACACCAACAAAGCCCTGCTGTTCCGCACTGATATTTTAAATTTATCTCTTTTAGATGATGCCAAATTAGTTGCACTGCTCGAGCGTTTAAAAAATAACGAACTAGATGAGTACGGTGACATTGCTACATTAATTGGTATTGAGTTTGATGAGAACACGGTCTGGGGTCAGCTAACAGTACTGGAGTTAAAGTTACTGATTCATCTCGCCTTACAGCAATTTGATGAGGCGCATGAGCTGGTAGGCACTTTTCTCCAGTACAACGACAATACGATCGAGCGCAGACTGTTTTACCAGGCCTTGAATGTGGTGCTGGAGGTTCTGCTAGATAACAACTTGGAGCTAGATGACTACGTGGTTAACTTCCGCCGGATGTTTGGTAATGCTAGGATGGATGCGGTAATGGGTTCGGTGGATGGAAGTGTGCGCTTTTTCGGGTTGACGCCAACCAGCATAAAACTGGAGGGGCTAGATAGGCACCACCGTATGATTGACAGCTATAAAAAATTACATGCGGCGCGGGCTAACATGCCAGCTATAGTCAGCTAGGATTCCCAATAAATCAATGTTACTACCCACAATTGAACGATTTTTCAGGCTGGAATGCAGTTTCATTTATAATTCGTTGTCTTGGCCTGGTAGCTCAGTCGGTAGAGCAGAGGATTGAAAATCCTTGTGTCGGTGGTTCGATTCCGCCCCGGGCCACCAAGAATCTCAATAGCCCACTTGTTGGGCTATTTTCTTTTCGGGCTTGGCAAGGTTAGGCGCCATTAGTCTCGTATATCTGAACTGTCCTTCAAAAGGACAAATCAATAATTCATCCCTGCGTCGTTCAAGTGTCGATTTAAGCGACGCTCATCTAGGGTCGGTGCTTGTAATGTCGTTTAAAACGACAAATTCATTTTTACGCCTTTTTTACACCAATAGATC
>CAIOIX010000405.1 GCA_903858445.1 uncultured beta proteobacterium | reverse complement strand
CTTGCTCAATTTTTTCAATCAAATTCATTTTTAGATCCTTAAACATCTTGTAAGCGTTTAATCCCGAGATATAAATCAACGGACCAGACAGAGGATGTAGTTAAAACAATTTCACTAAACCAAAATACAAACTTTTAATTCCACGCTGCAATAATTCATAGCGTACGAAGAAATTGGTCATCTTCTCGGGTTAGCAACCCTTTGGCTCGAGCGGACTCAATTAAATCCGCTCTTAGCCTTAACGTCAGCTCCAAAGACTTCTGCCGACGCCAACTCGCTATTTTAGCGTGATGTCCGCCTAAAAGGACATCCGGAACAGATAAATTTTCATATATTTCAGGGCGGGTGTAGTGCGGATGATCCAAAAGGCCATTGATAAAGCTATCCTGGACAGCAGAATCACCATCCCCCAAAGCCCCTGGAATAAGCCGAATAACCGCATCCATCATGGTCATGGCGGGTAATTCGCCTCCAGAAACTACAAAATCACCTATTGATAGCTGTAAATCAACATTCCGATCTACAAACCGTTGGTCAACTGCCTCATAGCGGCCACAAATAAAGGTGATATTGCCTGAATTGAGAATATCTGCCGCTATCTTCTGGGAAAAGGTCTCACCCTGAGGTGCCAAAAGGCAAATTGGGCCAGATGTGACGTTTTCTACTTGATGGGCGCCTTTAATCGCATTGACTGTATCTTCCAGCGGCTTAACCATCATCACCATGCCAGGACCACCGCCATAAGCGCGATCATCTACAGTTTTGCGTGGATCGCCGCAATAGTCCCGAGGATTCCAAAGTTTGACCCTAGCCAAGCCCCTATCGCAAGCGCGACCAGTAACCCCCCATTGCGTTAAAGCGGAGAACATTTCTGGAAAAAGAGTGACAACATCAAAGCGCATATTGAGACCAACAGTATTAACTGACGTATTGACCGACTTACCAGTCAGATTGCCAATCTAGCGTAATGGATTTATTTGGCAAGTCTACGCTTTGTATAACTTCTTTAACAAAGGGGACCAACTGCTTGACCGTCTTGCTCACAGAATCTCCAAGAGCAATCACGCCATGAGCACCATTCTCAGTGACATCTAACACCTCACCTAAATGCTCGCCCTGAAGATTACTTGCCTGACAGCCAATGAGATCAACCCAGTAATAACTATCTTTATCGGCCTGAGGGAAATCATCGCGCCCAACTAAGATGCGCGCGCCCTTTAATGCAAGAGCCTGATCGCGATCTGTTACGCCCTCTAAGGCCATAACAACCGTTCCGCTATGCATCTTGGCCTGTTTTACTTTATACGCGCGCAAAGAAGCCTGCTCTTGAGAAGCAGACACGCCAGCATCCCGACGAGGAATCAGGGAAAGCCAAATTTCTTTTGAAGATAGAAGTGCTACAGGATCTGAAGAATGAGGGCGAACCTTCACCTGACCTTGCAAGCCTTGAGCTTCAGCAATTGCACCAAGCTCAATTAAATCACTCAGGGATGGTGTGCTCATACTGATTTCCCCAAATAAAACTACCAATGAATCCAGCTACTAGAAGCCCCATCATGTGGACAGGGTTTCTAGAAAAATAGTCTTTAGACTGCAGGATTATTCTTAATCAAACGAGCAACAGTTGGTGAAATTTGTGCACCAACACCAGTCCAATAGGTCAAACGGTCTTGAGCAACACGCATGGCTTGCTCGGACTCAGCTGCCTGAGGATTGAAATAACCAATGCGCTCGATAAAGTTTGAATCGCGACGATTGCGCTTATCAGTAGCAACGATGCTATAAAAAGGGCGCTTCTTAGAGCCGCCACGTGCCAGTCGAATGACGACCATAGTTATTCCTTAAAATCTAAAATTAAAAACAGGTTGATTACAACCCAATGAAATTTCTACAAAATCTTGGGCTTCAGCCAACTACGCAAATGAACAAAACAAATGCACGGTATGGTGGAAAGCCTCATATTCTAGACGAAAACCCCTTCTTATTCCACCTATTTCAACTTCTAAATCAGTAGAATAGCTAGGTCAGAGTTATAAAAATTTATTTAAAAACAACGCATTAGGAAAAAATGTCTAGAAAAATAAGCTTATCCACCTCGATCGGAAGTAGCTTAAATCGACTATTTCTTGCGTTTTCCTGCTTAGGTTTGAGCCTCCTGACTGCCTGCGCGAACATCATTCCTCCATGTGGCGCAAAAATCAGTCCTCCCGCCCGAGAGCTGAAAAATACCCAATGGGAACTCATTCGCTGGAATTTAACCCCGAATGCCAATGGCGAAGTACGGGGGAGACAAATTCCTCAGGGCGAAAGTAGCAACCCCATTCAAATTGCATTTGATGCGAATGGTGAGCGTCTTAGTGGCTCTACGGGCTGTAATCGCTTTACTGCTCAAATTAGCGAAGATGAGCGTGGCTTCACTTTAGAAAAAATTGCAAGCACCAAGATGGCCTGCAGTCCGCAACGCATGGAATTAGAGAATGACTTTCTGTACGAACTGAACGATTACCGCACTATTGTTCGAGATGGTGATCGACTACTCATTATTGGTCGCGATCGTGAAGTACTCAGCTTTGCACAACGCGATATCAGCAAGAAATAATTTAAAAAAAATAACATCAAAGGCTTTAATGAAACGCTCTAAATTGATTGTCTGCGCACTAGGATTATTTTTTCCAGGCTCAGGTTTTAACTGCTTTTACTTGCAAGGCTTCAAATCCTTTTGGGCATGGGCTCAATTGCTTTCTTTATTGGGGGGCGTTGGTGGCTGGCTCATTTTAAAAGCAGCGCACTTTCATTCTGCGCCAGGTTGGATTCTGATCACCTTAGGCTTTATCGCTATTGAGGCGAGCTGGTTAACCACGATTGCCTTTGGATTGCGTGCGGATGAGAAGTGGGATGCGCAATTTAATACGGCAGGTAAAACGCAATCGGGTTGGCCTGCAATTCTCACCGTGATCTTTTCACTGGTTTTTGGGGCAGCAGTAATGATGACCTTCTTAGCTATTTCTTTTGAGCAATTTTTCATCTCTCAAATTTCAGAAGCAAAAAAGCTATCCCAGTAATTGCAGATAGCTTTATAAAACAGAAATTTTAGAGGTCTTAGAACTGCTCCACCTCTAAAGCATTGGTAGAGTGTCCGCTTTCCAAAATAGAAGTGGCCAGAGCTTGCGCTTGAGGCAATAAATTCTCTGCAAAGAAACGTGCAGTAGCGATCTTGGCATCATAAAAACTCGGATCACCGACGCGCAAAGTTTCTGCAGCCAACAGGGCGCGCGCCATTTGCCACGCACCCAAAACCAATCCACACAAACGCAGATAGGCAAAACTACCCGCGTATACAGCCTTCACTTCTGTTTTAGCATTCGCTAAAATATAAGCAACGGAAACCTCAAAAGCCTCACGGGCAGGAGTTAACTGCTTGAGGACAGCTTTAGCGTCAGCGCTACCAGCAGATGACAGGTCTTTCTCTGTTTGTTTAATTTTTCCAAATAAGACTTGAGCTGTGACTCCACCATCGCGCACGGTTTTTCTACCTACTAAATCATTTGCCTGAATGGCAGTAGTGCCTTCATAAATTGTCAAAATACGAGCATCGCGATAGTGTTGTGCCGCACCAGTCTCTTCAATAAAGCCCATGCCGCCATGCACTTGAACGCCTAGACTTGCTACGTCAATTGACATCTCGGTAGAAAAACCCTTCACGATAGGGACTAAGAATTCATAGATCGCCTGACTACCCTGACGAGCTGCCTCATCTGGAGATGCATGCTGAGCATCATATTCCGATGCTGCGTAGTACGCCAAAGCTCTAGAAGCTTCAATATAGGCGCGCATCGTCATCAACATCCGCTTCACATCAGGCTGATGAATAATCGCCACAGGACCAGGCGAGCCTGATAGGTCACGACTCTGAACGCGATCCTTGGCGTACTGCACCGCCTTTTGATATGCACGTTCAGCAACTGCAATGCCTTGCATGCCAACAGAGAAGCGCGCCGCATTCATCATGACAAACATGTACTCAAGGCCACGGTTTTCTTCGCCAACCAAATAGGCAATGGCACCACCATGATCACCAAACTGTAATACCGCAGTCGGGCTCGCCTTAATGCCAAGCTTATGCTCCAAGGAAACGCACTGAATATCATTGCGCTCGCCCAATGAACCATCTGCGTGGACCATAAACTTGGGAGCAACAAATAGAGAAATACCCTTCACACCTTCTGGCGCATCAGGAGTTCGCGCTAACACGAGATGGACAATATTCTCTGCCATATCATGTTCACCATAAGTAATATAGATCTTGGTACCGAAAATCTTATAAGTACCATCGCCTTGTGGCACAGCACGCGAGCGCACCATTGATAAGTCAGAGCCTGCCTGTGGCTCCGTGAGATTCATCGTACCAGTCCACTCACCAGAAATCATCTTCGGCACGTATTGCTCTTTTAACTCAGGGCTTGCAGCAGTGAGTAATGCTTCAATTGCACCATCAGTCAACATTGGGCACAAAGCAAAAGAAAGGCTGGCCGAATGAACCATCTCAAAACAGGCGGTGGCAATTAACTTCGGTAAGCCCTGGCCACCAAACTCAGGCGGATGAACAACGCCCTGCCAACCAGCAGCAGCAAATTGTTCGAACGCAGCTTTAAATCCAGGCGTTGTATAGACCTCACCATCGCGTAAGATGCTGGGGTTTTGATCACCAGGCCAATTGAGTGGCGCGACGATATCTTGATTAAATTTAGCAGACTCTTCGAGAACGGCTTGGGCTAAATCCACATCAGCACCAGCTTCGGCATATTGAGGATAAGCAACAACATTCGACAGCCCCGCCAATTCGTTCATCACAAACAGCATATCTTTCACTGGGGCTACATAGGGCATGAAAACTCCTCTTTATTCAGATCGCATAATTCAATGGATTGATTGGTTATTTACTCGAACTCACCCAAGCGCTTTAGTTAACTCCGGAACCGCAGTGAATAAGTCAGCAACCAATCCGTAATCAGCCACACTAAAGATTGGCGCTTCAGGATCCTTGTTAATGGCTACGATCACTTTAGAATCTTTCATGCCTGCCAAGTGCTGAATCGCACCGGAGATACCGACCGCAACGTAAAGTTGTGGTGCGACGATCTTGCCTGTTTGACCCACTTGATAATCATTTGGAACATAACCGGCATCAACTGCTGCGCGTGATGCACCCAATGCAGCACCTAACTTATCAGCTAAAGGGGCAATAAGTTCTTGGTACTTCTCACCAGAACCTAAACCACGGCCGCCAGAGACAATAATCTTAGCGGCAGTCAATTCAGGACGATCTGACTTGGTTAATTCGCGACCTATAAAACAAGATTTTCCAGTATCGGCAACTGCGGCTTGTTTCTCAATAGTGGCAGATCCACCCATTGCGGCTACTGGATCAAAACCAGTAGTCCGTACAGTAATCACTTTGACTGAATCACCAGACTGCACAGTAGCAATCGCATTACCAGCATAAATCGGACGCTCGAAGGTGTCGGCACTCACAACCTTAGTGATATCTGATAATTGAGCCACATCTAACTTAGCAGCCACTCGAGGTAAAACGTTTTTACCATTAGCCGTTGCTGGGGCTAGGATATGGCTATAGTTCTTTGCAATCGAGAGGATCTGGGCAGCCAAAGGCTCGGCCAGTTGGTCTACCAAGGCAGCAGCTTCAACCTGAATCACCTTTCGCACACCAGCGATTTGAGAGGCGGCCTGCGCAGCAGCATCAGCACCGTTTCCACAAACTAAAACATCGACCTCAGGGGAGCACTGCAAAGCGGCGGCAACCGCATTAAGAGTCGCCACCTTTAGGGATTTATTGTCGTGTTCAGCAATAACGAGAGCAGTCATTTAAATTACCTTTGCTTCATTTTTTAATTTTTCAACAAGAGCAGCAACATCAGCAACCATGACACCAGCGCTACGCTTAGGTGGCTCCTCTACTTTTATCGTTTTCAGACGCGGAGCAATATCAGCCCCCAAGTCTTCTGGCTTAACAATCTCTAAAGTCTTTTTCTTGGCCTTCATGATGTTAGGTAGAGTCACATAACGTGGCTCATTTAAGCGCAGGTCAGTAGTAATGACTGCGGGCAATGAAATTGCAATGGTTTCCAAGCCGCCATCAACTTCCCGCGTGACACTAGCCTTGCCATCTGCTATCACCACCTTGGATGCAAAAGTAGCCTGCGGGATATCCAGTAAAGCCGCCAACATTTGACCAGTTTGGTTGCTATCGTCATCAATTGCTTGTTTGCCAAGAATCACGATCTGGGCTTGTTCTTTTTCACATAGCGCCTTGAGAATCTTGGCAACTGCTAAAGGCTGGAGTTCGGCATCACTTTCAACCAGAATGGCGCGATCGGCACCAATCGCTAAAGCCGTACGTAAGGTCTCCTGACATTGAGTCGGGCCAGCTGAAACCACCACCACCTCAGTAGCAATGCCAGCCTCTTTTAAGCGAACCGCCTCTTCAACTGCAATCTCATCAAAAGGATTCATGCTCATTTTGACGTTCGCAATGTCGATACCAGAGTTATCGGACTTCACGCGCACTTTAACGTTGTAATCAACCACACGTTTTACGGCCACTAAAATCTTCATCTTGCTTTTCTCAATCTGTACGAAAACAATATTTATTTATCAAAAACGGGCTAATCGTCTATTTTATCCATCTCGTGATGATTTTTACTAAACGTCAATAGCAGAGGCGGAGCCCGCCTTTTTCCTCAACTCAAACTTCTGAATTTTGCCAGTAGAGGTTTTAGGCAATTCCCCAAAGACAACCGCCCTTGGTACCTTAAATCCGGCTAAATGCTTCTTGCAATGCGTAACAATTTCCTCAACCGTAACCTCAATCCCGGGTTTAATTTCCAAGAATGCGCAAGGCGTCTCGCCCCACTTAGGGTCAGGCATAGCCACGACTGCAGCAGCGATCACGGCGGGATGTCTAAAAAGTACATCTTCGACTTCAATAGAAGAGATATTCTCGCCACCAGAAATAATGATGTCTTTACTGCGGTCTTTAATTTTCACATAGCCGTCGGGACTCATTACCGCCAAGTCGCCCGAATGGAACCAGCCACCCTCAAAAGCCTCTCGAGTCGCCTTCTCATTTTTCAAATATCCCTTCATGGCGATATTGCCTTTGAACATAATCTCGCCCATGGTCTCACCATCAGCAGGTACAGGCTCCATAGTTTCTGGGTTTAATACGCCAATGGCTTGCTGCATGTGATAACGCACGCCTTGACGGGCATTTAAGCGAGCTCGTTCACCAATATCCAAATCATTCCACTCATCTTGTTTAACGCAAACCGCTGCAGGCCCATATACCTCAGTCAGCCCATAGACATGGGTTAAATCAAAGCCTAATTTTTCCATTCCTTCGATGATGGATGCTGGAGGTGCGGCGCCCGCAATTAGACCTTTTACGCCTGCTGGGACACCCACCTTTAACTCGTCTGGGGCATTCACCAAAAGGTTGTGCACAATTGGAGCTGCGCAGTAATGGCTGACCTTGTGTTCTTTGATGGCGGAAAAAATATGCTGCGCATCAACACGACGCAGGCAAACATTAATACCAGCACGAGCAGCAATAGTCCAAGGGAAGCACCAACCATTGCAATGAAACATTGGCAAGGTCCATAAATACACTGGATGTTTATTAATATCCCAATCCAAAATATTGGATACGGCGTTGATTGCTGCACCACGATGATGGTAAACAACCCCTTTGGGGTTACCAGTTGTACCAGACGTGTAATTTAGACAAATCGCCTGCCACTCATCCGTTGGAACCTGCCATGCATAGTGTGGATCGCCTGCAGCCAATAATTGTTCGTATGTAAGTTTGCCCAGCCTTTCACCAGGCACATCAAACTCTTTTTCCTCGACATCAATAACCAAGAATTCGCGACCACTTTCCTTTTTAGCTATTGCGAGTGCTTTTTTCATCACCCCGGAAAACTCTGGGTCCACGATAATCACTTTCGCTTCGCCATGATTCAACATGAAGGCAATTGATTCTGGATCTAACCGGGTATTTAAAGCATTCAATACAGCACCGATCATGGGAATACCAAAATGAGCCTCCACCATTGGCGGTGTATTAGGCAACATCACGGCGACCGTATCACCAATTCCGATGCCATGCTGACCTAAGGCGCTTGCAAGGCGCCGGCAGCGCTCATAGGTCTGCCCCCAAGTTTGACGGAGCTCTCCGTGAATAATAGCTAAGCGAGTTGGATAAACCTCAGCAGATCGCTCTAAAAATAATAGTGGGGTTATCGGGGTGAAGTTCGCTGGATTTCGCTCTAAACCTTGTTCAAAAATATTGGCCATCTTCTACCCTTGATATTGGTTATCTTAATTAGATGTCTGCTAAGGCTTTGATGTGTGCCACAACACTACGCCCTAATGCAGAGAGGTTGTACCCACCCTCTAGGCAACTCACTATACGACCTTGCGAATATTGATCCGCAATAACTTTCAACTGCTTAGTGATCCAGGCGTAATCATCTTCAACCAGACCCATTTGCCCCAAGTCATCCTCCCGATGCGCATCAAAACCAGCTGAAATGATGATGAGCTCTGGCTCAAAATCCCTTAAGCGCGGTAGCCACTGCTCTTCAACAATAGAACGAACCACATCGCCGCGAGTCGAGGCGGGTAGCGGCACATTCACCATATTTTTTGCGCCATCTAAGCCGCTATAAGGATAAAACGGATGCTGAAAGAAGCTGCACATCAAAACATTAGGGTCATTGAAAAATGCCGCTTCTGTGCCATTGCCATGATGCACATCAAAGTCAATGATCGCCACACGCTCGACACCGTACTCCTCCATGGCATAGCGCGCTGCGATAGCCACATTATCAAAAACACAGAAGCCCATCGAACGAGTCGGTTCAGCGTGATGCCCCGGTGGACGGACGGCGCAGAACACATTCTTCACTTCAGCCTTCATGACGGCATCCACACCTGCAATTGCAGCGCCCGCCGCACGTAAGCATGCCCTCCAAGTATGGGGATTCATAATGGTGTCGCCGTCAAGCATAAAATAACCACTCTCTGGAGACCGCTCTTTTACAAAAGCAATATGCTCGGGGCTGTGCACTAATTCCAATTGATCTTCGGTAGCCAAAGGCGCATCCAAATGATGAAGAAACTGATCCACTCCGCTACGAATGAGTTGATCATTAATCGCCTGAATGCGCTCTGGACACTCGGGATGATGACTGCCCATCTCGTGTTTTAGAAAATCTGGATGAGTTATGTATCCTGTTGTCATTACTTGAAACTTTCGATAACGAAACTGCTATTTTTTAATTCAATCAACGTGCCCACCACCCAAAACCGAATTCACCTAAACATCAGACTCCTTGCCTCCAGCATCGTCCTAACGATACTTCTGGGGGCATGTTCGAGTACCCCTCAACAAAGCGCCGCTACTCAGACTATCGTAAACCAAACAGATGAGGTGGCGTCCGAGGCCCTTTTCTCGCAAAATATTCACGAATTATTAGTCCAAGTCGCCCAAACCCAGGAACTGCCCCTTCCCACCCTCGAAGCTGGTTTTCTTGATGTTAAGACCATTCCCTCTATCCGCAAATTGGTATTACCCCCATCCGGAACATTTAAGAAAAATTGGTTGGCTTACCGTAAGCGTTTTATTGAGCCAGTAAGGTTAAAAGCCGGCAAGGCCTTTTGGGAGCAAAACCAGCTATTTTTAAGTCAGATTGAACAAGAATCTGGAGTGCCAGCAGAGATCATCGTTGCCATTATTGGCATTGAAACGATCTATGGGCGTCAAACCGGCAACTTTAGAGTAAAAGATGTTTTATCAACCCTAGCCTTTAGCTACCCAGAGACCCCCAATAAAGTGAGTCGAGAGCAGCTTTTTAGAGATCAACTCAAAGAACTGATCTTGATGTGCTGGTCAAATGCAGGAGGCAAGCTCCCAGCCAGTAATAGCGCCCAAGGCATAAGTAATAGTCGCTTTAGCGCCTGTCTGAATCAAAATGGCTCATATGCTGGAGCCATCGGCTTACCTCAATTCATGCCGAGCAGCATTCGAAGCTTTGCTGTAGACGGAGATGGGGATGGGCGTATCGATCTCAGGCTAAGCCCTCAAGATGCAATTGCTAGCGTTGCTAATTTCATGAAAAAACATGGCTGGGAAGCAGGGATGCCGATCTCCTTCCCTGTTCAAGAGTCTGGCGTGACTGAAGCAAAAATCTTGGCTGATGGCGAGCCTCAGCTGAAGTACACCGTCGAAGCGCTGATTGGCAAAGGTATTCTGAAGCCAGAGCAAGGCGATCTTCAAACGGGTGGCGTTACACCCCAAAGCAAAGCATTTATTGTTGATCTACCCTACCCAGATGCAGATGGCAGAGATCAAGTGCAGTACTTCGTAGGATTAAATAATTTTCTGACGATTGTGCAATATAACCGCAGCTATTTTTATGCGCAAAGTGTTGCTGAATTCGCTGAAGCTTTGGGCTATAAAAATCAGAGTGTCGTCCCTGTAAATAGCATAGCAAAGGGAACAAAGGTACCTGAAACTAGCGGGGCGAAATCTAGAAAACCCAAGGCCAAGAAAAAAGCAAAGTCCCCTTAGAAAAACTGAATCGATCTTAGGCAGGAAAAACGCCCGTGGATAAGTATCGGTCACCGCGATCGCAAACAATAAATACAATCGTAGCATTCTCAACTTGCTGAGCTATCCGCAAGGCTACCACTAAAGCACCGCCAGCAGAAATTCCGCAGAAAATCCCTTCTTGCGCAGCCAAGCGACGCGCCATCTCCTCTGCCTCAGCCTGAGTTACATACTCAATGCGATCTACTCTATCGCCCTGATAGATTTTAGGAAGGTACTCAGGCGCCCATTTACGAATACCAGGAATTTGTGAGCCTTCTTCCGGTTGCGCACCAATAATTTGAATCTCAGGATTCATAGACTTGAGGTAAGTTGATACCCCGGTAATAGTTCCTGTAGTGCCCATTGCAGAAATAAAATGTGTTACCTGACCATCAGTATCTCGCCAAATTTCAGGACCAGTGGTTTCGATATGAGCGCGCGGATTATCGGGATTAGCAAATTGATCTAGCAACCTACCGCGTCCTTCTTTTTGCAGTTGCGAAGCATAATCTCTAGCAAATTCCATGCCACCAGAAGCCGCCGTCAGAATCAATTCTGCACCATAGGCCGCCATGCTTTGGCGACGCTCAATACTTTGGCTCTCTGGCATTACTAGGACCATCTTATAACCCAGCATAGCTGCAGCCATTGCCAAGGCAATACCAGTATTGCCGCTCGTTGCCTCAATCAGCGTGTCGCCCGGTTTAATTTCACCGCGCTCTTGTGCACGTATGATCATTGAGAGCGCAGGTCGATCCTTGACCGAACCAGCTGGATTATTTCCTTCCAACTTACCCAAAATCACATTGCCTCGAGTCTCGTTCTCAAGACCAGGGATACGTTGCAGGCGAACCAAGGGCGTATTGCCCACAGTTTGTGAAATGGTTAAGTAAGAAGGCGCACTCATCAAGGTATTTTAGCCGTAAGCGCGCCTATACGCGTATGGACCTAGTTATGACGACCGGTCCCCTCGCGACACATATCAGGACGAGAACTATTTTGACCGTGAGAGATAGGTCAACTAGCTCCAGGACCCTCTTTATTGGTTCTGCTATTGGGTTCGCGACATGAGCCTGAACCTTTGATGGTTAAAACGTTATCCACCATTTTATTGAGTGATTTCGTGCCAATGCTACGTATTTATTTTTGTAAATCATTGGCATCTTGAAGGCACCCCCATCAAATCGTTCTGCGATGATTGTCTTAGCTTTTGAAGGGCTGATACCTTTATATGTGCAGAACAATTACAACAAAGCAAAGAATCGACTGTTAACGAGCCTCAGGGAAATCAGAAATAACTCCCAGAGCTCATCAGCAAAATATATATCCCATGCAAATATTGATCCAAATCAAAAACTCAGATACCTAATTATTTCTCAGATCAAATAGTGGATTTTGTATACCTATACTCAATGAGATTCTATTTCACTGATTGGGAAAAAAATGGATACTGATATTGTTATCGTTGGTGCAGGCCCATCCGGACTCTGTCTTGCAAGGTCACTTAGTGGACAAGGTATCAAAATTGCGGTCATTGAACAACAGTCAATAGATGCCATCTCAAATCCCGCTTTTGACGGTAGGGAAATTGCGCTAACGCAGCATTCAGCCAGCGTTATGAAAGAGCTTGGGCTATGGCAATTTATCGAGCCCCAAGCGATTTCACAATTGCGCGATGCCAAGATTTTGGATGGGAGATCCCAGTTTGAAATGCTCATCCCCCATCAACTGAGTCAATATCAAGAACTTGGATGGTTAATTTCAAATCACCTCATTCGAAAGTCAGCCTACGATGCCGTACAAGAAGCTAATAAGCTCAATCATGACATTACGCTAATCCCTGGGCGCAAGGTTGTTAAAGTTAATGCAAGCCAGAAAATAGCAGGCGTAGTCTTAGATGACCAAACAGAAATGAGTGCTAAATTGGTAGTAGCTGCTGATAACCGATTTTCGACTACGCGCCGCATGATGGGTATTGCTACTGACATGCATGACTTTGGTAGAAATATGCTGGTCTGCTGTATGACTCATGATGTACCCCATGAGCATATTGCTTGGGAGTGGTTCGACTATGGTCAAACGCTTGCCCTACTCCCCATGAATCCAGATCCAGAAACTGGTCGCCATCGAAGTTCCGTAGTTATAACTGTTGCCAGCGATGAAGCAGAGGAGCTCATGAAATTAAGTTCCGCTGAATTCTCCAGAGATGTAAAAGAACGATTTGGTAATCGCCTTGGAGAAATGGATTTAGTGAGTACTATTCACTCTTACCCCCTTGTATCGGTCTATCCAAAAAGATTAGTGAGCACTAGATTTGCGACAGTTGGAGATGCTGCAGTAGGTATGCACCCAGTAACGGCACATGGCTTTAACTTTGGCCTACTAGGCGTACAAAAACTTTCAAAAGAAATTCTAAGTGCACATAGAATCGGAAAAGATATTGGCGACCCAGCACTCCTGCTACGCTATGAAAGAACGCATAGACTCAAAACGAAACCACTCTTTTTAATGACTAGATTGATTACTGAGATTTATACAAAGGAATCACCTCCAGCTAAGCTCTTAAGAAAAGTACTGCTGCATCTTAGTGCAAAGCTGACCCCATTTAAGAGGTCAATTGCCACATCGCTAACAGGGCACTAGGGATTTATAGGGGCGATGCTAGAAATTCAGCATTAGCGACTAACCAGTCAATGTAACGGCTAACGCCCTGTTCCACATTCAGGAATGGCTCTGTGTAGCCTGCAGCACGCAATTTTGTTAAATCAGCCTGGGTAAAGCACTGGTACTTACCTTTAAGCGCATCCGGAAATGCGATGTATTCAATCGCTTTTTCTTTTACCAATTCCTCTAAGCTTGCTGGGTTTGCTTGATCGATCTTACGCATTGCATTAGCCACCGCATGCGCAACATCATTGAAGGGTTGCGCTCGACCGCTACCCAAATTAAAGATACCGCTGATCTCGGGATGATCCAAAAAAAAGAGGTTTACTTTAACCACATCTTCAACTGACACAAAGTCGCGACTTTGTTCACCGGGTCCGTAGCCACCATATTCCCCAAATAGCTTTACTTGACCGTTGGCCTTGTATTGGTGGTATTGATGAAAAGCAACCGATGCCATGCGGCCTTTATGGGATTCACGTGGTCCATAAACGTTGAAATAACGAAAGCCCACTACTTGAGCGGCATTAGCATTCTCAGCAAAACGCTTACGCATCACTTGATCAAAAAGAAACTTAGAATAGCCGTAGATATTTAATGGCTTTTCATGTTCGCGACTTTCGACAAATACATCTGAGCCACCATAAGTTGCAGCTGAGGAGGCATACAAGAGCTGTACTTTTTGCTCAGTACAAATATCTAATAGATCCATGGTGTAGCGGTAATTATTCGCCATCATAAAGATGCCATCGGTTTCCATCGTATCCGAGCAAGCCCCTTCATGAAACACTGCTTTTACCTTGCCAAAGCGACCGCTTCTGAATGCTTCTAAAAACTCATCTTTATCCAAGTAATCAATGATGTCTAAATCAGCCAGGTTGCGATACTTATCTGCAGGACGAAGATCGTCCACGGCAATAATATTTTTTTCGCCACGCACATTCAAGGCTTGGACAATATTGGCGCCAATAAAACCTGCTGCACCAGTGACGATAATAGTCATTGCAATTCCTCAGAAGTAACAGTTGCCGTTCCTAGCTTACCAACCACAATACCGCCAGCGCGATTAGCCAAAGCCATTGCTTTTTCTAAGGGCCAATTGGAGGCCAACGCAACCGCTAAAGTCGCAATCACCGTATCGCCAGCGCCAGAGACATCAAATACCTCACGCGCCTGTGCTTTGACATGACTGACACCTGCGTCGGTAAATAAACTCATGCCCTCTTCAGAGCGCGTAAGAAGTAAGGCCTGCAAGTTCAAAGATTTTCGGAGGGCTTGGGCTCTCTGTATTAAATCCTCTTCACTGGTCCACTGCCCCACCACTTGACGTAACTCGCTACGGTTTGGAGTTAAGACTGTGGCACCACGGTATTTTTCATAATCCTCGCCCTTAGGATCCACGAGGATCACTTTATTGTGTGCACGAGCCTGCTCGATCATTAAAGCAACTTGTCCTAAAGCGCCCTTACCGTAGTCAGACAAAATCACGACATCAGCATCGCCGAGGGATTTTTCAAACCGCTCCAACTTGTGAGCTAAAGCAGCGTCACTCGGAGCTTCTTCGAAATCCAAGCGAATGAGTTGCTGCTGGCGTGCAATCACACGCAGCTTTACTATTGTGGGAACTTTTGGATCAATTTCTAGCTGACTATCCACACCACTTGATTTCAATAACTCTGTTACGCGACGGCCAGACTCATCATCGCCAATCACACCCAGAATGGTTGTCTTTGCACCCAAAGCAGCAACATTTCGAGCAACGTTCGCCGCGCCGCCAAGACGTTCATCAATTTTGGCAACCTGAACTACTGGAACGGGCGCCTCTGGAGAGATGCGATGTGTATCCCCAAACCAATAACGATCCAGCATGACATCGCCTACAACCAATAAGCGGGTTTTAGAGAACTGTTCTCGGTTAGCTTTTTCCACGGGAAGACTTTTTTCTTTGATTGAGTTACTTTTAATTATGACGACCTATACCCTGGTACTCAATCCCTAATTCTTTCATAGCCGTTGGCTCATAGAGATTACGGCCATCAAAAATAATCGGGCGCTTGAGTTTTTCTAGAAGCAGATCAAAATCAGGACTACGGAAGGCTTTCCACTCAGTCACGATCACGAGCGCATCGCAACCATCTAATGCTTCCATTGGGTTTGCCACCATCGATACCCTCTTTAAGCCTTCTGGATTATCTTTAAAATCCACTTCTAGGCAATGTAAGGCTTCCGGCATCGCTACGGGATCATAAGCCACTACTTGAGCACCACGCTTGACGAGCTCACTAATGATGACGCGGCTTGGGGCTTCGCGCATATCGTCTGTGTTTGGCTTAAAGGCTAAACCCCAGAGAGCAAATTTCATATTCAAGAGATCTTTGCCAAAGCGTTTTTCGATCTTCTCTACCAAAATGGTTTTTTGGGCTTCATTAACCGCTTCTACGGCATCAAGGATCTTCAGATCCCTGCCATATTCAATGGCGGTTTTAGAGAGTGCAGATACGTCTTTTGGAAAGCATGAGCCACCGTAACCCGTTCCAGAGTACAGAAAACCATAACCAATTCGAGAGTCTGAACCAATACCTTGTCGTACTGACTCAATATCGGCGCCCACGAGATCGGCTAAATTGGCCAGCTCGTTCATAAAGGAGATGCGGGTCGCTAGCATGGCGTTCGCTGCGTACTTGGTGAGCTCGGCACTTTTGACATCCATGTAATAGGTGCGCTCGTGATGACGATTAAATGGTGCGTAGAGTTTGCGCATTTGCTCTTTAGCGTGCAAACCAGATGGTGTGCTCTCAGTGCCGATCACAATACGATCTGGACGCATAAAGTCTTCTACTGCAGCGCCTTCTTTTAAGAACTCTGGGTTAGAGACCACCGAGCATAACTCTGGACTCAAGCCTCTTTTTTGAAGTTCTTCAATGACTGCCGCCTGAACCTTATCAGCAGTGCCTACTGGAACGGTGGATTTGTCTACGATCACTTTAGGGGTAGTCATATGGCGGCCAATATTGCGAGCAGCCGCTACAACATACTGTAAATCAGCAGAGCCATCTTCATCAGGAGGAGTGCCAACCGCAATAAACTGAATCTCGCCATGGGCTACAGAAGCCGCTATATCGGTGGAGAACTGTAAGCGCCCTGCTGCGCGGTTGCGCTCAATCATCTCTTTAAGACCGGGCTCATAAATGGGGACACCACCTGAATTGAGAATCTCAATCTTTTTAGGATCTACGTCTACGCAAAAGACGTTGTTACCTTGCTCAGCCAGGCAAGCACCAGTAACAAGACCTACGTAACCGCTGCCAATAATGGTGACTTTCAAGTGAGCTCCAATTTATTTTCTAATTAATCTAATGCTATTAAACACAAAACTGATTACAACTAAATGATTACATCGAAGGGCCGCTGGGAACTGCACCCTCGCTTCGTCTGGGAGAATACGCCTCCCAGTGATTGCAGCCAGGGCATTGCCAATAAAAACGTCTGGCCCGGAAGCCGCAATTACCACAGGTGTAACGTGCCAAACTATTTGTACGCTGCTTCAATAAGCCTAAGATTGACTGAATTTCAGAAATTTTCTCTGGCGTACCATTACTTTCGGCGAGAGCCAAACGCGTCTCGGCCAATTTTGATAAGGCACTCAAACTAGGCGAGTGCTGCATGATATCTACCAGCATACTTTCAGCTGCTTGTGGCCCGCGGACTTGTATGACATGCTTTTGTGCAATATCTAACAACTCGCCAGAGGCCTGTGTTTTTAACAACTCGCAAAGTTTCTCTAAGCCAATATTGGCTTTATCCAAAGCAGTATGAGCAGCCATCCAACGATCGGCCAACAAATGCATATAAGCAGGGTGAGTATCAGCAACTACACTCCAGACCTGAATAGCTTGAGCCGGACGATCTGACGCTACCAGGTAATCACCCTGCAAAATCAATGCACGTGCATGATTGGGGACGGCTTGAAGCGCACGCTCGATTGACTCCTCAGCATCCACCAAATCTTTGCGACGCAAAGCCTCTTGCGCCAATTCGCAATGGAACTGTGCGATCTCAGTCTGATGGGATTTGCCTTGCAAACCCTCAAGCTCAGTAGCAGCAATAATGGCTTTTTTCCAATCCCGCTCAATTTGGTACATCTCCAACAGACTCACTTTGGCGGGGGCAGCATATTTACCATCACCCACACGATTGAGAGAAGCTTCCGCGCGATCTAATAGACCTGCGCGCAAGAAATCGCGCCCAAGTTCATAGGCGGCATGATCACGATCACGCGGCTTTAAGTCATCGCGATTAGCCAAATGCTGATGCACTCGAATAGCTCGCTCAGTCTCACCACGGCGACGGAATAAATTACCCAATGAAAAATGCAACTCAATAGTTTCAGGATCCAATTGCGCAATCTTGACCAATGTCTCAATAGCCTGATCAGGCTGCTCATTTAGCAAGAGGCTTAAACCTTTAAAGGTGGAGCGCTGTTGACGCATGCGCTCTCGCTCATCCATCCGATTCTCAAGACGCAGATCCCAGCGTGAAGCCAACCAACCCAAACCAAATAAGATAGGTAGTAACAATAGCCAAGATGTTGCAATTTGAATCATCGTGGAGATAACTTAAATGAAGAGCTTAAATAAAAAATGGCCCGAATGGACCACTGATGCGCTTGCTGATTAGGCATCAGAACCCTCTTTAGGGCTCGCTTGCTTTAACGGCTTGTAATCAACGCGTTCACGCAACTCCTTACCGGGCTTGAAATGCGGAACCCTTTTTTCTGGAATTAATACCTTTTCACCAGATTTAGGGTTGCGACCAGTACGTGCTGGGCGGTGATGCAATACAAAACTACCAACGCCACGTAACTCAATCCTCTTTCCTTCGGCTAGAGAGTGAGTCATGGTGTCTAACAATGTTTTTACCGCTAACTCGACGTCCCTGGGTAAAAGCTGCGGAAACTGCTCCGCTAAGCTCTCCACCAATTCGGAGCGAGTGATTGCTTGTTGCTCTTGGTCTGACATGATCTATCAATAAAAACCGCCGCTTCCCACATAGGAAGCGGCGATATTGATTTAGCCTTGATTGTCCAACTTCGCTTTTAACAAAGCACCCAAGTTGGTAGTGCCGGACTGCGCATCACCTTGGAGCTTGCTCATAGCATCATTTTGGTCAGAGCTGTCTTTAGCTTTAATTGAAAGATTAATAACGCGTGACTTGCGATCAATATTAATGATCATTGCAGTTACGCTATCGCCTTCTTTCAGTACATTACGTGCATCTTCAACGCGATCTGTTGAGATCTCAGAAGCGCGTAAGTAAGCTTCAACTTCATCAGCCAAGTGAATCGTTGCACCCTTAGCATCAACAGCCTTCACAGTGCCGGTGACAAGACTACCCTTGTCGCTAACCGATGTGTAGTTATTGAATGGGTCGCCAGACAATTGCTTGATACCGAGAGAGATGCGCTCTTTATCAACATCAATTGCCAATACAGTGGCTTCAACTTCATCACCCTTTTTGAATTTCTTAACAGCTTCTTCGCCCGGCTCATTCCATGAGAGGTCTGAGAGGTGAACTAAACCGTCGATGCCGCCAGGCAAGCCAATGAACACACCAAAGTCAGTAATAGACTTGATCGCGCCAGTTAACTTGTCGCCTTTTTGCTGTGCACGTGAGAACTCTTCCCATGGATTGGCTTTGCACTGCTTGATGCCCAAGCTAATACGGCGCTTGTCTTCATCAATATCCAGAACCATGACTTCAACTTCGGTTCCTAATGCAGTAGCTTTGCTTGGAGCAACGTTCTTGTTAGTCCAGTCCATTTCAGAAACGTGTACCAAACCTTCGATACCAGATTCGATTTCAACGAATGCGCCGTAATCAGTCAAGTTAGTTACTTTGCCGAATAAACGGGTGTTTGGTGGGTAGCGACGAGCGATACCAACCCAAGGATCATCACCTAATTGCTTCACGCCGAGTGAAACACGGTTCTTCTCTTGATCAAACTTCAAAATCTTAGCGGTAACTTCTTGGCCAACCGTCAACATCTCACTTGGGTGACGCACACGACGCCATGCCAAATCAGTGATGTGCAAGAGGCCATCGATACCACCGAGGTCAACGAATGCGCCGTAATCAGTGATGTTCTTAACGAGGCCAGTAACCACTGCACCTTCTTTAAGGTTAGACATCAACTTCGCACGCTCTTCACCTTGGCTAGCTTCAACAACTGCACGACGTGACAACACTACGTTGTTACG
>CAIOIX010000404.1 GCA_903858445.1 uncultured beta proteobacterium | reverse complement strand
GGCAACAATTACTGCTGATGTAAATGAATGTTCGTTCCAGTTCAATCCAACAGGTACAGCCAAGTTCACCAGTTCTTGCGATATTGCAAAACAAGTGATGGCGTCTAACTCTGCTAGCTACACCACTGTTGTCGCTCCTGCTGGCACTGTGGCTGTTGTGAAAATTGGTGATATCGAAATCCCTGGCTATTCAGCCAAAGGTTTAGATCCAGCTGATGCAAAAGCGAAAGATGCAGAGTTTAAGAAAGCAATTCGAGAGGCGCTGAATAAAGAGGGTTATCCTGTGAAGGCTGATCCTGCTTCGATCAACTATTTCGCTGTTTTCTTGCTCTTGTTCTACCTCGTAATCTTGGTAACGATGGTATATGGACCAATCGCAGCGATGTTGGTTGAGATGTTCCCAACCCGCATTCGTTACACATCGATGTCCTTGCCATACCATATCGGTAATGGTTGGTTTGGTGGCTTGTTGCCAACGATCTCTTTCGCTTTGGTAGCGCAGAACGGTAATATTTACTACGGTCTCTGGTACCCAATCATCATTGCAGCAATGACCTTGGTTATCGGTGTACTCTTCGTTCGCGAAACAAAAGATGTCGATATCTATGCTCGTGACTAAGTAGTTTTAGTCAGCGGTAAATTAAAAGCCCGATCATTGTTTGATCGGGCTTTTTTATTCCCACAAATTTTTTTGTTGGTTTCGATTGAGTAGTGCGTTATTTTGCGCTGCTATAGAAATTTCTTGTCGGCCTGGGATCAACTGAATATCAGCACCTGCATTCAGAAAACCGACTTGATTGACGCGTAAATACCAGCCACTAAATCCTGACTGGAGCATGGCTTTGGCTGCACCTTTATATCCCATGATGGCATTAAACTTGAAGCAAGGTTCTCGAAGCTTGATGATAGAAAATTCTAAATCGCCAATCTTCATGATATCTCCAACATAGGTCTTAGTTTCTAGCAAACCTTCGATCGTGAAATTTTCTCCAATAGCGCCATATTGAAGTTCCACTGGAGATTTAGTTTCTCGCGTGAGTAATTCATTCCAAAAGGTATAGTGCTCTGCTGGATAAACATAAATTGCTTTTTCAATCCCGCCGTGTACCGAGAGGTCTGCTTGTTGATCTCCTTTAACTCCCAGCCTGGTAATTTCTACTGCCGCAGGATTACCTAGGTGGCTGATCGGGTATTTGCGAATTCCCGAAGCCACAGTCTTGTAATTGGGGTGATGGTCGCCAAAGAGTGGGGCTACTTTGCCAGAAGAAATAGATAAGATGCGCATGAGAGTATTCGCCTGATAAGATCACAACATAAGTCTATGAAAGTAAATAATGCATTTATATCGCAAGATTGCAGTGGTGTTATTTTGTATGGTGACAACTCAGATTGCAAATGCTAAGTGGGATGTGGAGCGCGATGTCACCACAAATGGTAAGGAAGATTTTGTTTACTACTATAAGGTCAATGAGCAAGGTCAAAAACTGGTTTTGGATAAATATATCAAACGCATGATCTTTATCCAAAAAGATCATTTTTATAAGCGCTCCATTAGCCAGATCAAAATAGATGGCGTGGCTCTAGAAGTTATGAGCGACGCCTTTTCACATTATCCTGAGCAGACAGCGATTACTTTTGAAAATAAGGATGAGGTCCTTAAGAGATTATTTCTAGCCAAGAAAATTGAGGTTTATGTTCGCTATGGTCGAGAGCAAGGGCTTAGCGTTTTTCAGATTAAGTAGTACTAAGTTGGCGGATCTTCCCATTCCGCTCCAGATAAGTCTCGCGCCTTACTTTCAGATAGTATGAAATAAAAGGAAGTACAAAGTATGAAGAGAAGAGAATTTTTGGGTGGCATAGGTTTAGCACCAATTGGCTTAGTAATGCCAGTGAAATTTGCGAAAGCTCAAAATAGTATTTTGAGCGCTGAGATGCTTGGTTTGAGCACCTATATGGGCGCAGCTGCAAGCCAGGCATTGCCTCCTGATGTTTTGGAGCAAGCCAAGTTACATGTGATTGATACCTTTGCCGCCATTATTTCTGGCTCAGAGCTTTTGCCTGGCAAGGCGGCACTTAGATATATCAAGCTCCATGGCAGCAAAGGACGTCAAACTGTAATGGCATCCCGATTGAGTGCTGGAGCCGCCGATGCTGCGATGGCCAATGGTGTGATGGGTCATGCTGATGAGACAGATGATTCTCATGGGCGATCTCGCTCTCACCCTGGTTGCGCAATTATCCCAGCCACTTTTGCAGTGGGTGAGGAGTTAAATATTAGCGGTGCACATTTCTTGCGCTCGGTTACATTGGGGTATGACGTTGGCACTCGTTTATTGATGGCAATGGGTGGCCCAAAATTTAGCTATGAGAGTCATAAAAGTTCACATAGTATTGCCGGTATCTTTGGCGCTGCAGCGGCAGCGGGTTGTGCGGCCAGCCTCAACGCCCAACAAATGCGCTGGTTGTTAGATTACACAGCGCAACAAGCTTCTGGAATCGCTTCTTGGGGTAGAGATACCGATCATATTGAAAAGGCGTTTGTTTTTGGTGGAATGCCTGCTAAAAATGCTGTGATTTCTGCTTTGCTTGTGCACTCGGGTTGGAATGGCGTGGATGATGTTTTTTCTGGGCCTGACAATTATTTTTTAGCTACCGCGCCAAATGCAGATCGAGCTCAATTAGTTGAGCAATTAGGTGAGCGTTTTGAGATTACTCAGACAGATATTAAGAAGTGGTCAGTTGGCTCTCCAATACAAGGCCCCTTGGATGCGATCGAGATCATTTATCGCAAACACTCTTTCGAGCTTAGTCAAATTACGGCAGTGCGGGTAAGGCTTGAGCCAGCCGTCGCCAAGGTGGTTGATAACCGAGATATGCCTGATATCTGTCTCCAATATATGGCTACTGTCATGCTGTTAGATAAAACGGCTTCCTTTAAAGCTGCGCATGACGTTGCAAGGATGCAAAACCAGGAGGTCATCAACCTGCGCTCAAAAGTACAGTTGATATCCGATCCAGAGCTTTCACAGTTTCTGCCGGTAAGAGTTGCGATTGTTGAGATTGAATTAAAAAATGGTTCAATTTTGACGGAGCGTGTTGATGCTGTGCGTGGCACCCCTCGCAATCCAATGAGTAGAGATGAGGTGATAGCAAAATGCCAAGACTTGATGGGGCCTGTTTTGGGTAAGGGACAGTCAAATACTTTGATAGAGGCAACTCTGATGCTTGAACAAGTCAAGAGCCTGAAAAGTATTAGCTCACTGCTGAGAGCGAGGCCTTAAGGAACGTTTGGGCCTTGAATTATCAAGACCCAAAAGTTTTTAAGGTCTTAAGACCCCATTTGGTGGCCGATGTAGCGTTTTGCATAGGCAAGACGTACTTCAGACCATATTTCAAATACTTGCTTGATCAATTGATTTAGCTTTTTCATGATTTCTTCCTTTCTTGAGGGGTTATCAGTGAGGCGTAATTGACCCTATGGTTAGGGTTTATACCTAATCAGTATGCACCTTAATTCAGGATCATGCGTGACGCTGCATTCGGGCTTTATCTATTTTGATGATGTGGTGGCTTATAGCGATTGGGGCTTATGTTTGCTACAATCACACCTTCGGCGATTTAGCTCAGTTGGTTAGAGCGATGGAATCATAATCCACAGGTCCGGGGTTCGAATCCCTGAATCGCCACCAAATCAAAAGGCCATTGCCAAGCGGCGGTGGCCTTTTTCTTAGGTCTCTTGAGTTTTCAATATGGCTAAATTTTGGAACTTCGTCCTATTTCAGCTTGGCTGGTTCGCATGCGTTTGGGGTGCAGCCAATCAAAAGGTGCTCTGGGCTGTTCTTGGTACTTTGGCCTATATTATTTTTCATATTTGGCGAGCTCATTCTCCAAGCTTAGAAATGAGCTTATTAGTTAAGGCTCTTATTTACGGAGTGAGTGCTGACACACTTGTTATGTATTTAGGCCTACTGGACTTTAAGGACGAATGGCCAAGCCCCTATCTTTCCCCAGCATGGATGTGGGTGCTTTGGGTTTTGGTGGCTACAACTATTAATGGATCACTTTCTTGGCTTAGAGGTAGGCCGATTCTGGGTATGGTGCTAGGGGCGATTTCTGGCCCGATGTCATATGAGGCTGGGATACGGATGGGGGCTGGAGCTTGGGTTTCTGGGGGGCAAACCATGGGACTTCTCTTGATAGGACTTATCTGGGGTGCGGCAATTCCCCTATTCTTTTATTGGGATAGAATGCCGTTGGAGCAGGGAGCAATCAAAAATCCGTAATTTCTTCAAAAAAGTTACTTGCAAATACTACTGTTGTTATATACAGTAACCTCTAAGTTGTAAGACAGTAGATGAAATTTCGGAAAAAAGCCTAATACATAGCGAAAAGGAATTAAAAATGGCCCTGGATGATAAGAAAAAATCAGCCTCATCAGAATTTGAGGGGATGAGTGGAGATAAGCAAAAGGCATTGACAGCAGCCTTAGCTCAAATTGAGAAACAATTTGGCAAGGGTTCAATCATGAGATTGGGTGATGCTGAAATTAATCAAGATATTCAGGTTGTCTCTAGTGGTTCACTGGGTTTAGATATTGCACTAGGAGTCGGTGGCTTAGCGCGCGGTCGCGTCATTGAGATTTACGGACCAGAATCTTCTGGCAAAACAACGTTAACTTTGCATGCAATTGCAGAGATGCAAAAACTAGGTGGGACTTGCGCATTTATTGATGCTGAGCATGCGCTAGATGTTCAGTACGCATCTCGCTTGGGTGTAGATGTAAACAATCTTTTAATCTCTCAGCCAGATACTGGCGAACAAGCACTCGAAATTGCTGATGCGTTAGTGCGCTCAGGCTCAATAGATCTGATTGTTATTGACTCAGTGGCGGCCTTGGTTCCAAGGGCTGAAATTGAGGGTGATATGGGTGACTCATTACCAGGTTTGCAGGCTCGCTTGATGAGTCAAGCCTTACGTAAGTTAACTGGCGCCATTAAGCGAACAAATACAACCGTCATTTTCATTAATCAGATTCGTATGAAGATTGGTGTGATGTTTGGCTCCCCAGAAACGACTACTGGTGGTAATGCACTGAAGTTCTACGCCTCTATGCGCTTAGATATTCGTCGCATTGGTAGCATTAAGAAGGGCGATGAAATTGTCGGCAATGAAACCCGCGTGAAGGTAGTGAAGAACAAGGTCTCCCCACCATTCCGTGAGGCGATTTTTGACATTATGTACGGTGCCGGTATTTCTAGAGAGGGTGAAATTATCGATATGGGCGTAGAGGCTGATATTGTTGATAAATCAGGATCTTGGTATAGCTATAACGGTGATCGTATAGGTCAAGGAAAAGATAACGTCCGAGAGTTTTTGAAGGAAAATCCAGCAATTGCTAAGGATATTGAAGCAAAAATTCGTGCAAAGTTAGGTGTAAAAACGGGCACAGCAGTAGTTACCGATGTGCTGAGCGAAGAAGAGGAAGTCGAATAGTTTCATGTCGGAGCTAGACAGCAAAAGCAAAGAAATAAACAAACAAAGCCCGAGTCTAAAAGCTCGGGCTTTGCGCCTTTTATCTTTGCGTGAATACAGTCGCCAAGGCTTAGCAACTAAGCTTGAAGAATCCTCTAAAAGATATGCCAAGCTTGGACTTAAACAGGGCCAGCAAGAGGGGGTAGAAGTAGTTAAACCCTTGGCGGTGCAAATCGAAGAGGTGCTTGATGATTTTGAAGCCAGAGGATGGCTATCGGATCAACGTTTCGCTGAAGCTTTAGTGCGGCGTAGAAGCGAACGCTATGGGGTACGTAAGATACAAGATGAGTTACAAAGAGCGGGGGTTGATAGCAACCAGGCTGCCGACCTCATAAAGGGTTTACGGGAGACTGAATATCAACGCGCAAAAACTCTTTGGTTTAAAAAGTTTGGGGTGCTGGCTCAGGAGCAGAAAGAGCGGGCAAGACAATACCGGTTTCTAGCCTCTAAGGGTTTTAGCTCCGAGGTCGTATCAAAAGTACTGGGTGGACGCGTTGACTAGGGCAAGTACGGATTACAGAGGGTGTAATTGCCGCGTTGCAGCATGCTAGACTTACACAGTCGGTAAAACCGATCTCATTTATACAAAAAGCTAGATTTAGCAATAAAGGGTAAATCTGAGATTCAGGTTAAATCGGTTTTATTAACCCTCATCGCTTGCTAAATAGATACCGTTTCGGGAGTAGTTATGAAAATCCATGAGTACCAGGGCAAAGAACTTCTTCGCCAATTTAATGTGCCCGTTCCAAACGGCATTCCAGTATTTAGTGTTGATGAGGCAATCAAGGCTGCCGAAAAATTAGGTGGCCCAGTTTGGGTTGTCAAAGCACAGATTCATGCAGGGGGTCGGGGTAAAGGTGGTGGCGTGAAGTTGGCAAGAACCATGGATGAAGTGAAGAAATATGCTTCTGAAATTTTGGGCATGCAACTCAAGACCCACCAAACAGGACCAGAAGGTCAAAAAGTAAATCGCCTCTTGATCGAAGATGGCGCTGATATCAAAAAAGAGTATTACTTCAGTATCGTTACTGACCGTGGTACACAGAAAAATGTGATCATGGCCTCTAGCGAGGGTGGCATGGATATCGAAGAAGTTGCCGAATCCCACCCAGAAAAAATTATCAAAGTGTTTGTGGATCCATTGATTGGATTGACGGATGCAGATTGCGACATCATTGCTAAGGGCATCGGCGTTCCAGAGACTTCTATTCCGATGGCGCGTGACGTATTTAAGAACTTATACCGAACCTATTGGGATACGGATGCTTCATTAGTTGAGATCAACCCGCTTATCCTCGAAGGCAATGGCAAGATTAAAGCGCTTGATGCGAAATTTAACTTTGATCCAAATGCTTTATATCGTCACCCAGAGATCGTTGCTTACCGCGATATTGATGAAGAAGATGCTGCGGAGATTGAGGCTTCTAAGTTTGACCTCGCTTACATCTCTTTAGACGGCAACATTGGTTGCCTGGTGAATGGTGCTGGTTTAGCAATGGCAACTATGGACACCATTAAATTGTTTGGTGGCGAGCCAGCAAACTTTTTGGATGTAGGTGGTGGTGCTACTGCGGAGAAGGTAACTGAAGCATTTAAGATCATGCTCAAAAATAAGAGCGTCGAAGCGATTTTGGTAAACATCTTCGGCGGCATCATGCGTTGTGACGTGATCGCCGACGGCGTTGTTACGGCATGTAAAGCAGTGAACTTAACTGTGCCTCTGGTTGTGCGCATGAAGGGGACAAACGAAGAATTGGGCAAGAAGATTCTTGCTGATTCCGGTTTGCCAATTATTAGCGCCGATTCAATGGCTGAGGCTGCTACTAAGGTAGTTGCTGCTGTTGCCAAAAATAAATAATCAAGGAATTTCAATATGTCTATTTTGATTAATAAAAATACCAAGGTCATTACACAAGGTATTACTGGTAAGACTGGTCAATTCCACACTGAAAAATGTCAGGAATACGCAAATGGCATGAACTGTTTTGTTGCTGGCGTGAATCCTAAAAAAGCTGGTGAATCTATTTTTAATATTCCAATTTATGGAACTGTTAAGGAAGCCGCTCAGCAAACAGGTGCAACAACCTCTGTTATTTATGTGCCGCCCCCCGGAGCTGCTGCTGCGATTTGGGAAGCCGTTGAGGCCGATCTCGATTTCGTGATCTGTATTACTGAAGGCATTCCGGTTCGTGACATGTTGGAGCTGCGTAACAAGATGAAGGCAAAAGAGGCGAAAGGCGGCAAGAAGACTTTGTTGTTAGGTCCTAACTGCCCAGGCATCATCACTCCAGACGAAATCAAGATCGGTATCATGCCTGGTCATATTCATAGGAAAGGCCGTATTGGCGTTGATAGCCGTTCCGTTACTTTGACTTATGAGGCGGTTGGTCAATTGACTGCACTTGGCCTAGGCCAATCCACTGCAGTTGGTATTGGGGGTGATCC
>CAIOIX010000403.1 GCA_903858445.1 uncultured beta proteobacterium | reverse complement strand
GGATGGATATGAGAGTTTTGGGCTTAAATTGAGGCATATAGCTATTGTATTGAGCCTACCCTATAATGGCGGGATAGTGAACGAAGATAAATCGTTTCAGCGCGGATGGCTCCCCAAATCAGAATTAAAGAGATGGAATGTCCGTAGTAGCTAGATAACACCACAAACCCATTACTGAAATACCTTATTAAAGACTAATCAGGATATTGCCTGATAGCCCGAATTTTATGGATGATCACCACAAGCGCGTAATTGAAACAGCTCTCCTGTGCGCGCAGGAGCCACTCGCTGTAAACGACATCACCCGCTTATTTACGGAAGATGTTGTACTTACAGAGATTGAAGATGTTTTACTTGAGCTGCAAAAAGAATGGCATGACAAAGGCATGGAGCTGGTGCACATTGCTACGGGTTGGCGTTTTCAAAGCCGCCTGTCGATGCGCGAATACTTAGATCGCTTAACGCCGGAAAAGCCACCAAGATATTCTCGTGCGGTCATGGAAACCTTGGCAATTATTGCCTACCGTCAGCCGGTGACGCGTGGCGAAATTGAAGAGATTCGTGGTGTTGCTGTCAGCAGCAATGTGATGAAGCAATTGGAAGATCGTGGTTGGGTTGAAGTTATTGGCCATAAAGAAACGATTGGCCGTCCTGGTTTGTACGCCACCACTAAACAGTTTTTAGATGATCTGAGTTTGACTAATCTGCAAAGCTTGCCAATGCTGGAAGATGCTGCGCCGATGGCTGCCGCTGAACATTTAGGCCAAGCAGTTATGGAATTTGATCCTAGCGCTACGGTTGAGACAGTGGTTGAGTTGGATGAAAATGGTCAAGAGATTACTGCAGTAGACTTTGATGAAACAACAGTAGAAGTAACGGAAGTAACAATAGAAACAATTGAAGAAGTAATGGAAGAAGTAATAGAAGAAGTTCCCTCTGAGTCTGAAGACAAAACAGACGAAACAAAATAATCATTAATGACAAGCTCTAACGAAAACGATTCATCCCCGGCAGTTAATCCACCGGCAAACCCTACAAATACTGAGTCAAGCCCATCAAGTACTGATGGTACTTCTACTCAAGGTCGTGAGGGTGGCGAACGCCGTCCACGTCGAGCAGGGGCTGGTGCCGGTAAGCACCCCTTTAATAAGAAGCGCCCATTTAATAAAGATAAACCGCGCAGAGAGGGGGGTGATACCAATGCTCCTCGTGAAGGCGGTGGTCATCAGTCAGCTAAGTTAGCCCCAAATCCAGCCGAGAGCGAGGCGTTGTTCGCTTCCGTAGTCTCGGGTGAGTTTGATGCTGCTCTGGATGCCCCTGAAGTACTTGAAGCCCAAAATCCAGATGGCGTGAATGAAAATGAAGTATCCCATCAGACCGGAGCGGAGCGTCGTGCGCAGCGCGTGCGTCACGATGAAGATGCTGATATGCCAAGCGATGATGAGATGAGCAGTTTGCAGTTTGCAAATGTTGATGACTTACCGCTTAGTTTGCGTGATGAAGTCTGGTCTGACTTAGATGGTTTGGATGATGATGCTGACGATGAGGATACCGTTAAGCTTCATAAAGTATTAGCTGATGTTGGTATGGGTTCACGCCGCGACATGGAGGATCTGATTATTCAAGGTCGTGTATCTGTCAATGGTTTACCTGCACATATTGGCCAACGCATTGGGCCTACAGATCAAGTTCGCATTAACGGTAAGCAAGTTCATCGCAAGATTCAGACTAAGCCACCACGCGTGATCATGTATCACAAGCCTTCCGGTGAAATCGTCAGCCAATCTGACCCAGAAGGTCGTCCAACCGTATTTGATCGTTTGCCTAAGCCACGACAAGGTCGCTGGATTGCGGTGGGGCGTTTGGATTTCAATACAGAAGGTCTATTGTTATTTACCACTTCAGGTGAGTTGGCCAATCGTTTAATGCATCCACGTTACGGCGTCGAGCGAGAATATGCGGTCCGTATTTTGGGTGAGTTGAGCCAAGAGAACACTGCACAACTCAAGAGTGGTATTCAACTTGATGACGGGCAAGCGCGCTTCTTGCGCTTAAGTATGGGTGGAGGCGATGGTGCTAATCGCTGGTATCAGGTCGCCTTGACTGAGGGTCGTAATCGCGAAGTGCGCCGAA
This sequence comes from uncultured beta proteobacterium, assembly GCA_903858445.1. Lineage (GTDB taxonomy): Bacteria > Pseudomonadota > Gammaproteobacteria > Burkholderiales > Burkholderiaceae > Polynucleobacter. The sequence goes on along the minus strand of CAIOIX010000403.1, from coordinate 1,247 downwards.
TGTTTGAGGCGGTTGGTCACGTTGTTTCTCGCTTGATTCGTACACGTTATGGCATGTTCCTACTTCCTCCACGTCTCAGACGCGGTAAATGGGAAGAAGTTTCTCCTGATGGGGTCGCAAACCTCATGAAATCTGCAGGCTTAAAAGTACCTCAAGCTCAAGATAAGGGTCGTCCAGGCCCGGGTGCACATGGTCGCGATCGTCATGCGGGTGTTGCTGGTGAAGATTTCCAGCCGGATCCAATGCAAACCTCTGTGTCTTATTGGGGTTCGCGGGATGCCTTGACGATGGCTGATGGCCATAATGGTCTGACCCACCAAGGTAGAGGTGGCAAACCTGCTGGCGGCGGTTCCGCTGAAGGGCGCGGTTCTTTCCGGGGTCGTACCCAAGGTGGCAGACCAGGTCAAGCTGGTGGCCAAGGTGGACAAGGCGGGCAGGGTAGAAATGGCCAAAATCGCAATAAAACAGCAAAAGTGCATCACGGACAGTCTGCTTTTGTGTCAGCTAGCCCTCAAACACCAGCTAATGGAGCTAAACGGAGTGCACCAAAAGGGCGCAAACCTTTTAATAAGGGTCCAAGAAAGCCCCGTAATCCAAGCGAAAGCTTCTGATTTCTATCGGTTTTCCTCTAAATCGGCTATAATTTTGGTCTTGCAGGAGTTTGCTGCTGTTGTTAGTTGTTACCGACTGATGTTGCGATCAACGTAAGTCGGCCTGTTCTGAATTTTGAGAATATGGGCTTCAAAGCCCATTTTTTTTTGCCAAATTGGCATGAGGGGTTGTCGTGAAAGATCAGCAGATTATTTCTGCAGAGCTGGAAAACTTAGGCTACACGCTGGTGGATATTGAGCGTGAAGCCGGAGGATTGCTGCGCGTCACGATTGAAAACCTAGATTACGAGCGCTTGATTAACGTTGAGGATTGCGAAAAGGTAAGCCATCAACTGAGCTACACACTGCCAGTTGAAAACATTCCTTATGAGCGCTTAGAGATCTCCTCGCCTGGTTTAGATCGTCCAGTAAAGTCCGCTGCTGATTTTGAGCGCTTCTCTGGTATGGAAGTGGATATGAAACTGCGTGTTGCCGTTGGCGGCCGTAAGCATTTTCGTGGTGTATTGCAAGGTTTGCTGAGTGGTGAATTGAATTCACCTGATGCGAAATTTGGTTTGCTGTTTGAAGGTGCCGATGGTGCCGAGTCTCAATTGGAGTTTTCTTTAGCCGAGGTCGACAAGACTCGGTTGGTCCCTG
>CAIOIX010000402.1 GCA_903858445.1 uncultured beta proteobacterium | reverse complement strand
GACCACCAAAACCGTCGCAGATGTGATGAAGTTAGTTAAAGAGAAAGAATGTACTTTTGTTGACTTCCGCTTTGTAGATACAAAGGGTAAAGAGCAGCACACAACAGTGCCCATTTCCCATTTTGACGAAGACAAATTTGAGAGCGGTCATGCATTTGACGGTTCCTCGATCGCCGGTTGGAAGGGTATTGAAGCTTCCGATATGTTGTTGATGCCTGATCCAACAGCTTGCTACATTGACCCATTCTATGAAGAGTCAACTTTGGTTATCACATGTGATGTGATCGAGCCATCAGATGGCAAGGGTTACGATCGTGACCCACGTTCTATCGCTAAGCGCGCTGAAGCCTACTTGAAAAGCACTGGCCTAGGCGATGCTGCTTACTTTGGTCCAGAGCCAGAATTCTTTATTTTTGATGGTGTGCGTTGGGGTGCTGATATGCAGGGCTGCTTCGTGAAGATTGATTCCGAAGAGGCTCCATGGTCTTCAGCTGCAGAGCTCGAAGGCGGTAACACAGGACATCGTCCAGGCAAGAAGGGCGGTTACTTCCCCGTTGCCCCAGTAGACACATTCCACGATATGCGTTCCGAAATGTGTTTGATTCTCGAATCATTGGGTATTCCAGTCGAAGTACATCACCATGAAGTTGCTGGTCAAGGCCAAAACGAATTGGGTACTAAGTTCAGCACATTGACACAGCGCGCAGACTGGACTATCTGGCAGAAATATGTCATTCAAAACGTTGCCCATGCTTATGGCAAAACAGCAACCTTTATGCCTAAGCCAGTAGTTGGCGACAACGGTTCTGGTATGCACGTTCACCAATCTGTTTGGAAAAATGGCGAGAACCTTTTTGCTGGTAATGGTTACGCTGGTTTGTCTGAGTTCGCCCTCTACTACATCGGCGGAATCATTAAGCACGCTAAGGCATTGAACGCGATCACCAACCCAGGCACAAACTCATATAAGCGTTTAGTTCCTGGTTTTGAGGCTCCAGTCAAATTGGCTTACTCTGCACGTAATCGTTCTGCTTCAATTCGTATTCCACACGTTTCTAGTCCTAAGGGTCGTCGTATTGAGACTCGCTTCCCAGATCCATTGGCTAACCCATACTTGGCATTCTCTGCATTGTTGATGGCAGGTTTAGATGGTGTTCAGAACAAGATTCACCCAGGTGAAGCTGCAGACAAAAACTTGTATGACTTGCCACCAGAAGAAGATGCAAAAATCCCAACTGTTTGTGCAAGCCTGGAAGAAGCATTGGCAGCCCTGGACAAAGATCGTGAGTTCTTGACTCGTGGTGGTGTGTTTACTGAGTCCATGATTGATGCTTATATCAATTTGAAGATGGAGGATGTCACACGTTTCCGTATGACTACTCATCCTATCGAATTTGATATGTATTACTCCCTGTAAGCGAAGGTGAGAACTTGAGCGCAGGACTATTGCGCAATTCGTTCAAGGGAGCAGCTTCGGCTGCTCCTTTTTTTCCGACATTGCTTGATCAGTTGCCCAATGCCATCGTGGTATTTGAGGCCGAGAACCAACAATTGGTTTATGTAAATCCCGCTGCAGAGTCTGCGCTGGATCTATCGCGTAAATCACTTGAGGGTCAGTCTGTGCGTGATTTATTTGGGGATAATATCCCTTTAAATTTGATGATCGAAGAAGTCCAGCGCGGTCAAGTTTCCGTGCAACGCCAAGAGATGGTCTTGCATTCGATGCCAGGTAGCATTCATCAAGAGTCTATGCCTGCGCATGTTGTTGTCGCAATACTGGATGATCCAGCATTGATCTTGATGGAATGGTTTCCGATTGATCAGCAACTCCGTAGTGAGCGCGATGAGCGTGTTACTCAACAAGTCGAGGCCAACAAGGAACTCATGCGTAACTTGGCGCATGAAATCAAAAATCCTTTGGGTGGAATTCGGGGGGCGGCACAGCTTCTCGAGTTTGAGTTACCAGAGAAGGATTTAAGGGAATACACCCAAGTCATTATTAAAGAATCCGATCGCTTACAGACTTTGGTTGATCGCTTATTGGCGCCCCATCGCAAAGCGCATGCCATGGAGTCTTTTAATGTGCATGAGGCTTTGGAGCGCGTCCGTAGTTTGGTGTTGGCAGAGTTTCCTAAGGGCTTGCGCATTATTCGTAATTACGACACGAGTCTTCCTGAGATCCTTGGTGATCGCGAGCAGTTAATTCAGGCGGTACTGAACATCGCGCATAACGCGGCTCAGGCACTTTCAGATGAGATTAGCACTGGTGTTGCTCAAATTGAGTTGAAGACTCGGGTTGCGCGTTCAGTCACGATAGCAAAACATCGTTACCAGTTAGCAATGGATTTGAATGTAATTGATAACGGACCTGGCATTCCAGAGGACATTCGAGAGCGCATCTTTTT
>CAIOIX010000401.1 GCA_903858445.1 uncultured beta proteobacterium | reverse complement strand
TGGCTTAGTCAAACCGGAGATCGTAAAAGCCTACATTCTGGCCTTACATCAAAAGATAGCCACTTGCCCCGAAGCGATCCATTCCAAAGGTGAGTTAGTACAGTTTGTACAGGCACTGAATGCCTATAGCCAATATGTGGCATTTTGGTTTTGCCTTGAAACGTCCCATCGCCCGCACCACATCCCTTTTGGTGACGTCTTTCAAATCGATCCTTTACATGGCTTTATTAAACTCAAGGACAAATCGGATGCTGAGGGTAATAAATTTCGATTGGCCTGGCTCTCCGAGGCTTTGCGACTCCAGATGTTTGACTATGCCTATACGATCGACACCCTCATCTCTTGGGCAAGACAGCAAGATATTGAAGTGCAAGCTGATCTACTAATATTTTTAGAGTTTGATCAAAACAGCTCAAAGCACCTTCGCATCAAGCCACTAGATTCGAGCTATTTTGCAAAACAGATTGGCGATGAACTCCAAGTAGAAGCCAATTTTTATCGCAAACTGCTATCTGACTTACTGCGAGAAGGTCCCGACCCCGTTAGTCCAGAAGATGTCGATCGCTGGCTGGGTCACTGGATGACCGGCACCGCTCCATTTCATCTATTTACGAGCACCTCTCCCTTATCGCTGGTAGCGCGCATGCAAAACAAGATTAAAACCGTGATCTCTAGCTTAGGCTTTCATGCCTTTGAATTTCGATTACCCAATTTGGCCTACGATCTAGATGCTTCTGAGAAAGAGGGCATCTAGCATGAATATCCCACTAGAAAAGCCGATCCATTCGCCAGCTCGCAAGATCCAATCAAAGATCGAAGTGCCGACCAAGCTAGTAATGATTACTATCGCCGATCCCATAGCTGACCTTAAGGCTCAACTTAAATCCCACCTAGCCAAGAACGTTGATCAGGACTTGATTAATCGCATTCAGATGCTACCAGCGTCTAAATTCCTGCTGGAGAGCAAAGAGTTTGACAGCATTGAGGACATTGCCCGGCACATCCGCAAAATCCTTTCCTTAGCGGTCATAGACGAGTTTGAAAAAAATGGGCCCAGCCTCATTACCGATTGGGCTTTAGGCTTACTTGCGTTTCCAGCCCTATTGCTCCCATTGCAAAACAAGCAATCGAAAAAGCAAATCGATCGACTCAAGCAATTCTATTGCGCCTTTCTGTCGCACCTACTGAGGGTTTTAAAAACACAAGCCTCAAATAAGAGTGATGGAATACGCGCGCTCTTTGAGCTCACAGATCAGTGGCGCTTAGATTACGAGCAAATTACCCATACTGGGTTTAATGAAACCTCCAATATTCGCATTAGCCTTCTCGAGCCCAATGCCTACGCCCAAGAGGATGAGGCAGGCTACCTTTGCTTAATGCATATTTTGTCTGCCTTTGAAACAGGGCAGCTGTCCGCAATCCCCTGGCGGGAACTGAAACCCAAGGCACAATTTGGTGGATATTTATTCTTTGTCATTTGCTTATCTGGCGTGACCCACGCTCAGCTTAAAGTGATTGCCGATATGAGCTTGATGAAGCAATCCTTAGATGCCCCCTTGAGTAGCCTCTTGCTACCCATTGATTCGAGCCTGCGATTAGGCGAGGTCTACGATCTTGAGAAACTAGCGTCAGGAGAAAATCAAACAGACCGCTGGATTCCAGATCCGGTAAGTGTTGGCCTATATCAGCGCCTACGCAAGAACTGGAAATTTACATCACCAGATTCGGCTTTTAACAGTCAATGTATCCAGGAATTTTTGGGTGTTCTCAAAACCATGTTGCACCAGCAAAGTAGCTCTAGTAAATCGTCTTTAACGGGCGGTCAGATCTATTTACTTAAACATGCCCTGCAGCACTTCACCAGCACATCTTTACTCATTAGCGCTAGCAAAGCCTACCAACGACGCACCCTACCCAGCTTTGTTTGGCATCGCTTAGCGCGCGATTTTGATACTAAGGGCTTGGGCTATCCCAGCTTAGACCGCTTAGGGGTGATTGAGCTTGCACCTCAAAAGACTGTGGGCAAACAAGTCAAAGTCAAAGTGACGAGCCTCCCCGTAGATGAACCCATTAGCGAGGAAGAGATTGAGCCATACCCAATGGTTGATTTGGATTTGCAAAATTATTGGGCCCAGTCAATATTAGATATTGTCGATGACTTTGCCAAGGCTAAGTGTGATGCACCAACAGCCATCACGCAACTCGAACAAAACAAAGCGCCATTGGAATTGCCTCCAGAGACCGTATTCCCCTTGCTTTCTGATTGGGCAGGATGGCTCATTGCCAATGCCAATACCAGTGCCAATGAGAAAAATCGTGGCGAACTAGAACTCGTCAAAATCTTCATACCGCCTATGGTGCAAACCTATGAGATGTATGTTGATTTTCAAGACATCGATGCCGAAAGTGGCATTGATGAATACGATGTGTTGGAAACCGAGTCACGCTACAACAAAAAGAATCAAGAAAAGCTACGGCAAGCATGGAACTCGTTTTTCCAATATCTCATAGAGATTGGGCGGATTGAAAAAGATCAATTTACCCCGATTAAAAAAGATTCGAAGATGTCGCGGGTCGGTAGTGCCTATATTAGCGAGCCGGAGTTTGAACTCGCGCGAGAAACGCTGTACACAAAAAATATGGATTCACCGCAATTGCGTAATATTTGCCTGGTGGTCCTCACCCTAGCGTATCGATTGGGATTGCGCCGCTCTGAAGTAGTCAAATTATCTACAGCCCACATCTCCTTTCTAAATGGCGAAATGTGTGGCCTATCGGTTCAGTGGTGGGTTGAGCGCGGTC
>CAIOIX010000400.1 GCA_903858445.1 uncultured beta proteobacterium | reverse complement strand
TGGTATTTACTCACCAAGATAAATCCAGCAATCATTTCCACCACACAAAGGAGATTGCAATGCATAACCCTAGACCACCATCTATCGTCATCCAAGCACCTCAGTGTTTAGATGATTTCGCCCTTCAACCTAATAGTCGATTTAAGCTTGAGTCCATACTTGATTTAAGCCTACCCATTCCCGCGAATGGTATTTGCGGGATCGTTCTTTACGGTCTTTATGGGACCGGCAAGACTACCTTAGCGAACCTACTGCCAGGACTTATTGAAACAGCCAAAGTCAATCCAGCTAGTACTTCAATGAGCGCTGGATCAATCGTTGACACAGAGGATCCTAATTCAGATTATTTTGCCTGCGCACAAGGTCAGAATGGCGCTCAATTAACTCAAGCAATTCAGAATCGAACAAGTTATATATCATTTAATAGTAGCGGCCTTCATTATGTGATTATGGATGAGGTAGATGTTTTAACCCCTGCCGCTCAAGCTGGATTCAAATCAATTATGAATCGTAAAGACGTCATATTCATCATGACTAGTAATAACTTAGATCAAATTGATAAAGGCATTCAGAATCGATCGATTTTGATTGATATGAATGTTCCGCCTATTAACGACTGGCGACCTATTTTGCGTCGCGTATATGAGAATGCAGGCTTGCCAGCACCTCCTGATGCCGTTCTTGATCAAGTAGTTCAAGCTGGCAGAGGTTCAGCTCGAAGTATTTTTTCCGACATTGTGATGAGTGTTAATCAAGAAGTAAGAGAAAAGCACGAAACTCACTTAATTACCCTTAAGGCATGTGGCTAAGCTAAGTAGCGTCGGGTAAAACCGACACTACATGATCTACCCTGCCAATCTTTCTGCACTAAGCATTGGCGTCAATTTACTGTAGTGGCGCTCAATCATTCCCACGCTTGTTCCCATTTGCTTTGCTAGCGTATGAATATCAACTCCCTCCTCCAATCTAAAGGTGGCATAAGTATGGCGTAGACTATACAGAGTTCTATTCTTACCGGCGGCATCCTTAAACAAACCCGATTCAACCATCAAGCGTTCGAACACGCTGTCCAGACTATGGGGGGCGTCTCCTTCGGGAAATACAAATACCCGGCGATCTAACTTGGCCTCAATGACCGCATCTAGATTGGCATAAGGTAAGGCCTGCCAAGCAATCAATCGCTCTAAGACCTCAATCACAAAATGTCGAGCAATTAAATACCTTGGCCCCGTCTTGCCCGATACCCAAATTCTTAGGTATCGCTGCTCTCCAATCCAATGCCATTGCAAGGCTTTCCAGCGGATCGGCATGCTCTCTGTTCCTTGCCTTATGCCTGTTCCCAGCAAGAACTCAACATACACACGGCAAAGTCTACGCATATGGTTACTGCGTTGATTGCGGCCAAAACGCTCCCAGTCCTGCATGTATTTCAATAAGTAATCGACCTCCTGTTGATTAAATGCTGGCCTAACCTGCGCAGCACCACCAGTGATTTCTAGTAAGGGGATATTACGATGTTGCGAGGTAAGCCCCTGATCTCTCGCTCGCTCGATCACCCGCTTATATAAACCTGCATGGCGTCTTTGGGTGTAAGTCTTGGGATTCTTACCCATCTTGGAGATCCGCATGTCTCTTGATTACTTTGAAACGCAGCTTGGCAGGAATGCGGAAAAGCTTTATATAAGCGGCGGCGCGTCGTATCTTTTTAATATGAAGGATTTTCTGAAAGATAATCTCGGGATAGAGATTGTTTCGTGGAACCCGTTTGAAGGGATTGAGATACAGGACGGATCAATCGACAAAGGCCTCATGAATTATCCGGGGCAGTTTGCCGTAGCGCTAGGTTTAGCGATGAGGAAGTAATGATAGAGATAAACCTTTTACCCGAAGAATTAAGAAAGAGAAAATCAGAGCCTGTTTTTAACTTCAGCATGGAAGCGGAGAAGTTGAAATTTTTAGCTATCGGAG
>CAIOIX010000399.1 GCA_903858445.1 uncultured beta proteobacterium | reverse complement strand
TATTAAAATAAGCATCATGTTTTAAGTTTTAAAAGCAGTCCAGGTCCCCATCGTCTAGAGGCCTAGGACATCACCCTTTCACGGTGAGTACGGGGGTTCGAATCCCCCTGGGGACGCCAAAGATTTTGGCTAGTTGTTGAAGTATGTGACATAGGTAGTAAAGCGTTGTAATTTGGAGCGGTAGTTCAGTTGGTTAGAATATCGGCCTGTCACGCCGAGGGTCGCGGGTTCGAGTCCCGTCCGCTCCGCCAAATTAGTAAATGAAATTAATGAGATACGATAGTTTCATTTGAGCATCAAGCCCCTTCATTGGGGTTTTTTGTTGCCTATTTTTTATCTGTGAGACCCCATTTTAGCTACTCATAATTAACTATGAGTAAGTGCGGCTAATTAAATCATTTAAATTTTCTGGATGGTGGGGGGCGTAAATCAGCTAAAAACAACCAATTGGCTGAAGGTGTAGTGAGGCCACCAAAAGCAAAGCTACCTTTTGTATGATGCGTTGTAAGGTTCAGTATAGTTACGAAAAATTCTTTACTTAATATGTATTTATGAAAAATACCAATAAAATTTTCTCCGTCATTCTTTTAATTTTTTCAGTAACTGCTTTTGCAAGTACCCCTACTATTTATTTCAATGGGGATATCTTGACGATGGAGGGTGAGACCCCTAATTATGTTGAGGCAATTATTGTCAAGGATGACAAGATTACCTTTACAGGAAAAATGACAGAGGCCTTAACTCAAGCCGGTCTTAATCCAGCCCTGCATGACTTAAAAGGCCATTCATTGCTACCAGGTTTTATTGATACTTGGGGGCATTTCACATTAATTGCTCAAGATACCCTTGGCGTAAATGTTGCCTACTTTTCTAAAAATCCTCCGCAGAATAAAAAGCAGTTAATTGATAAATTGAAAAAAGAAGGCAAACCTTTTAATGGTTGGATTATTGGGACTGGGTATTCAGATGTTTTATTAAGCGATGGTGCCCTTACAAAGGCGGAGCTTGATAATGCATTTCCTAATCAGCCGGTATTAATTGAGAATATTTCTACTTTGACTGGGATGGTAAATTCTGCAGGACTGCGCAAGCTTGGGATTACCAAATCAACCAAAGCCGTGTCTGGATTTATACCTGTTGATCCAAAAACGGGAGAGCTTACTGGCGAATTAATTGGTGTGCCTTATTTGAGTTCGGTCGCAAAGGCAGTGGGTAGATATTCTCAGGATTTAACTTTTCAGACTTACCGTAAGGCTGAAAAGATTTACATTTCGAATGGCTTTACCACCGTGCAAAGTTACGAATCGAGTCTTTCTGATATGCATAATTTACGCTTGGCAATTGAGCGGAAAATCATCTCTGTGGATTTGATTGCCTTGCCGACGTTTGATACGGTTGATCAAATGTTGCTTGCAAACCCTAATCTTAAATTTGGCGTTTACAGTGATGGAGACCACGGCTTTAAGGTGGCGGGTATTCAGGTACCCACAGATGGATCGCCGCAATTGCGATTAGCTTATTTTTCTAAGCCTTATGTTATGACTACAGGACTCCCAAATGATTGGCATGGTTTTCCTTATTACCCACAAGCTCTGATTGATAAATACGCCAAGCTCGCTTATGAGAAAAATATTCAGTATTTTGGTTATAGCAATGGTGATGGTGGTATTGATATGACACTGGCTGCCATAAGCAAAGCGATTGAGCAGACCGGCATTACAGAGGATCGTCGCACGGTCATTGCACATTCATTTTTTGTGCGTGATGATCAATTGGAAGAGTATAAAAAGAAAAATATTATGGCGGTGATGATGCCAAATGGAACCTGGTTGTATGGTGACATTTACTCTATGATATTGGGGGCGGAGCGAGCCAGGAATCTAAGCCCTTTAAATTCTGCAAATACAAAAGGCGTTGTTACTGCAATTCACAACGACACTCCTTCTTCTGGTCCTAATGCACTCTTTTCTGTGTGGAGCGCAGTTAATAGAAGGACTTTGTCGGGAGAGGTATTGGGGCCAGAGCAGCGTATTAGCCCATATTTGGCTTTAAAAGCATTTACACGCAATGCCGCCTATCAATATAGAGAAGAGTCAAAAAAGGGAACAATTGCACCTGATAAAATGGCCGACCTAGTTGAACTAGATCAAAACCCATTGAAAATAGATATCAATGACATCAAAAATATTCAAGTTCTCAGGACTATTAAGGGTGGCAAAGAGATTTTTGCCAATTAATCATGAGTTCTAGGTATAAGTAATTATTTCAAGATTAACTAATCCTTTGGGATAAAAACTTTATGAAAATCTTTATTCGCTATATTTTGGCCATTCTGATCGCTCTAAGCTTTAATGATGGTGCTTTTGCTCAACAGGCTGCACCAAATGCTGAGCCAGCCAGCGAGTTAGTTGATAAAGAGGATATTGCCAAGAAGTTAGCTAATCCAATTGCCAACATGATTTCTGTGCCGTTGCAGTATGAATTCAGTCGTGGGGTGGGAAAAAATCAGGGTGGATCAGAGCAAACTTTGCTGTTTCAGCCGGTAGCTCCATTTAATTTAGGTGGCGGCGATATTTTTGTTGTGCGTCCAATCGTTGCTGGAGTGCGTGAAGTGAGCGTTCAGGGCGCTACAGGTCAGCCTTATTCTGGCTATGGTATTGCAAGCGTTACCATTGAGTCTTTTTATGCCCCCAACACTAACTCTTCTTGGATTTGGGGCATTGGTCCTTATGCTCAATCGCCTTCAGGCAATAGCGGACACTTTGGCTCCCAGCAAACTGCTGCTGGCGTTACTGCCGTTGTTCTAAATCGTGCTGGTCCTTGGACTTATGGATTACTAGGTTATCAATCATGGAGTTTGGGCGGCAACCCTACTTTTGGTACGCAAAATAATTTGTATGGACAACCTTTTCTAGCCTTCACTACGAAAACCGCTTGGACGTTTACGGCCAACATGGAGGCGCTCTATAACTATGACGCCCACCGCACTACTAATCCACTGTATCTCGGCGTTTCTAAATTATCACTATTTGATGGTGTGCCGATTTCATTTGGTGCTGGTCCAATGTATTACATTAGCAACACGCCTGGCGGACCATCTGGATGGGGTGCTCGAGCCACAGCCACACTTGTGATTCTTAAATAACGGAGAATTTCGATGAATTTTTTTAGAAATGTAATTTTAGCTCTAAGTCTCTGTACATGGGGTGTTTTCGCGTATGCCGCTGACCCAGCTAAGAACCCCTCTGGCACAGTCTCCCTTAATTTAAAAGTAGTTGTTTTGACCTACGGACAACAGGCTGAGTCGTCTGGCGGGGTTTTGACATTCCAAGGAAAGCAATATCCCTTTAATGTGAGCGGTTTGACAATTGGGGCTAATAACATTGGGGCTTCTCATTTAATTGCCAAAGGTGAAATCTATGGCTTGGACGATCTAGCTAATTTTTCTGGGAGATATGTCAAGACGGGGGGAAGCATTATGCCTATTACGGGCGGTCAATCAACCTTGCAAAATGAGAAAGGCGTGATTATGCATTTAGAAGGAACTGTGAACGGCCCCTTGGATCCATTGCCATCTGGAGCAATTGTTACTTTCACCAAATAACCAGCAATAAAGCTCATATACGCCACCTCACAGAATTCATATTCTGTGGAGAATAAAAAAAAGGGGCTAACGTATTTGATGGTTCAGAAGCGGATAATTTGAGGTGGCTTGATAGATAGTGATTAATTGCAGTTAATTATCGATATTTCACCTTGAGATCTATATATCTATTGGTTTTGCAGATCCTGTTGAGCCCCATATTTTTTTAAATATATATAAATCAGTTACTTAAGATTATTTCATCGTGATATTAAGCTTGGTAAGTGGGTTTTTTTTGCCTAATTTATCTGCACACCTCTTTTTAACTAATCATTGGCATAAAAGATTCCGTTTTTCTTTACTTAAACGCTAAGTACATCCTTAGATGGCATAGTTAACCTTTTTCGTTCAATTCTGAGGGTATATGGTGGCTAGCGTGCATCAATAGATACACAAGTAGGCTAGCTAATCATTTTGAGATCGAGGAAACGGCAACTTTTCAACCTCAGAATTGGCAATTAATGCTTTTTAAGTTGATATGCATGACGGTTAAAAAATACTATAAAAAATTTCTTTTTATAGTAGACGAATACTTATTAATTATATAATATGTAATCAATTATTTAGATTTTATGAACCTTTTATGACAAATATTAGCTGGGGAAACTCTGATGCTCATGACAATTATTGCAGGTGCTAGCTTAATAACGATTGCTTATGGGTCGGTGCATCTAATGATGTTTTCTCATTAGAAGCGTCACGATGAACAATTAAAACGTCAAATTAAAAAACGCCGAGAGCGTGCTCGATTTAAGAATTATCTGACATAAATGATTTTTCTATGTTGTTGAAGGAGAGTACTCATGGTTAATTTAAAGCTTAAAAATGCCGAATCTCAAATTGAAAAACTTGTTTTAGAAGCCATTGCGTTGATAGAGGATGAGGCTTCTTTTAATATGGTGGAAGACAAAGGGCGTGAAATACCTATTGCCGCAATATTAGATTATGTGGAAAGCAGGCTTGGAGGATTTAAGAATTTGCATTAAGCATTGGTCCGATTATTGAGATTTCGACCTCATGGCCTGCCGCAACATTGAT
>CAIOIX010000398.1 GCA_903858445.1 uncultured beta proteobacterium | reverse complement strand
CACTATTAGCTTTTAATTTTTTTCTCGTCAAAAATATGATGGAAAGATAGATGACACTTAAGCACCCAAAAAGAGACATCGAGACACGTGGCTCAATCCAAGTTAGCATCCCAAGAATAGCGACCAGCATTAAAGAGGCATTAGTAATTGATACTGCCGGAAGTAGAATGCGATAAATTACTCTATCTACTTTGGATAAAATTCCTGTAATTACCTCGCTGCTATTGCGCGACACATGAACCGAATAGGGTTGATACAAAGTTAAGTAATAAATTTTGTTACTTAACTCAGCACCAGTCATAAAAGATAGTTGAACCCCATACTTCACCAATAAGACTCTCATTCCACCAGCCATGAGGACGGCGAAACAAAAAATTATGGTAACCGGAAAAAGCATTTCTTGCGGTGTTGTAATATTAAGATATGAAAATATGGGCGCTAAATAAGGACTGCTAAAGATCTTCTCAGGAGCAGTCAAAACCCCTAAAAAAGGGAACAAAGTTCCGATACTCAGAACCTCCGCAATCGAAGCGGCAGTTGATAGAATTGTCAGCATCGCATAATCTCTTTGCTTGGCAGGTGACAAGTGATGCCATAGCCTTACTAACTCACTCAATACAGAATTTATCTTTAGCTTATTAATGATTGAATCCCCACCCTCGCGAATTGATAAAGCAATGCCATCTTTCTACATCCTTATTAAATGAGATTGGCGACTGATCTTGCCAGCGAGGGTGATGTAGTCCACTTCCCACCAAAAATGCTAATCAGTCTATTTTCTTTTTCAATTAAAGTTTCACGGCTCAAAGCACTCAATTTCTTAATCCCAGATTTTAGAATCGGTCTTACTCCAGAATATTTACCCACAACCTCAGATGACAAAACTTTTCTTTGGAAATATGTGTTAATTACATCAAGCAAGTATTTTTCCTCATCCCAGGAGCATTGATTTTCATTTTCCAGTAAATGGCTAATTTCTGTCGTTCCCACCAGCATTTGATTTTTCATTGGGAGGGCAAAAATGATCCTCCCATCTTTTTTATTTTGAAAAACAAAAGCAGAGCTTATTTCTCTATCAATGACTAAATGACTGCACCGAATTAACTCTAGATCGTTCTCACAGCCTACTAGACTAATATCTAAGAGTTGTTTTGCCCAAGGGCCAGCAACGTTGACGATCATATCGAAATTGATTTTTTGGCCATCATCTAAGAAAAGATTTCCTATGGAATCAATTCTTGAAATTGCGACATCTTCTCTGACGGTTACCCCACCGGCCAAAATTTGGCTTTTTAACCAATCGCCTAAAGCAACATCATCCATCTGCGCATCAAAATAGCTAACAGCCCCCAGTAATCCAGAGCTCTGGAGCTCTGGAGCCATCTTTAAAACCGCCTTAACACTATGCCACTCACTGGGGCCCAATGAATTGTTCGTGGCCAAATACTGATAAGCCTTTACTCCCACATAAAGGGAGAGCCTCGATCTAGAAAAACCCTTATAAATAGGGACTATAAATCGAGCGGGATGCACAAATTCGGGGGCATTTTTAAGCCACCATGCCCTGTCTTTTAACGCCTGAAACACCAAGGAAAAATGGCCAAATTCTAGATAACGAAGACCGCCATGAATTAGCTTGGAGGTGGCTGAGCTTGTTTCAGAAAAGAGTTTTTTTCGTTCAAACAAAGAAACTGTATGACCTTTTTTTGCAAGCTCCCACGCGGTCATCACCCCATTAATTCCACCGCCAATGACT
>CAIOIX010000397.1 GCA_903858445.1 uncultured beta proteobacterium | reverse complement strand
CGCGAATTCTTAAAAATCCTCAGTTCAGCTCGGTTGGGTGATGTTTCTGCGCAACAAAAACTGGCTTCTGCATATCTTACTGGGAACTTTAAAACCCACATTCAACATGCTAATGCCTAGATTTGGCTAGAGAAATCCTATATTTCTATTCAAAATCAATTACTTGAAGATCAAAACTCAAGTAACTTTCAAATTCTGCAGGCTTTATCAAATATTGCTAGTGTCCCCTTAGCTTCGACCTTTAATTCCCCTGCCTTTGGCTTCGGCTGGGACTCTTTTTGGCAATTAGCTACAGCTCAAGAAGCTTCAGAATCGCAAGCTGCAGCTAAATGGCAACTCGTTCACTTATTGCTTGACCCGCTTCACCAAGAAACCCAGTCACAACTAGTTGAATGGTTAAAGAAAAGAAATTTTTCTACGCCAATACCGCAATTCGTCAATCTAGATTTTAGTGGTTTACAAAAAGTTGCAAGGCAATACCTGCTGGAGCTTTCTGAAAACGAATCTCCTTTTACGATTCAAGCAAAAGAATTACTCATCAAGCTGCAACCTAAAAATGCAGCCCTTTCAATCCTTTGGACGGAGTGGGTCAATGATCAAAATGAAGGGGCTCTTATTCAAGCGGCTGAACTTGGGCTCACCGCAGCCAAGCTTACCTACGGCTTGCGTCTAGCACGGTTAGGTATTGTCTTAAATTCCGAACAAGATATACGCACTAAATCTAATGCCTCACTTAAGAAGGCAGCACATTGGTTGGAGCTAGCTGCTAAAGATGGTGATCGCGATGCTTGGTATGCGCTTGGTGAAATTTATCGACGCCCGCAGTTCTCAGGATATAACGCTAATGAAAGTGATCGCTGTTTCGATCGCGCCGCAGATCTTGGTCATGCGCAGGCACAATTGCGCAAAGGAGCCAATCTTTGGCGTAAGCGTGAAAAAACCGAAGAGAAGGTGCGTGGACTGCAGGCATCTTATTGGGTGTGGCAAGCCAACCAGCAAGGCGTACCTGATGCCAAAGAACTATTGAGCAAGATTTTAGAAAGTTGTCCAAACCCAAAAAAGAATGAATGGCACGAACTAGCGCTATGCGCAGAACAAGCCCTAAATCATCACGCTGAACATAAGCTCGATGTGGATTGGATGTTACTTTGCCATCGACTCATCATTGCAAACCAATTTAATTTCAGCAAGGCGGAGTTATTGCTTTGTGAAGTAGGTCAACTACAGCATGAGCATTGTGTAGTGGTGGATATTCGTTGGGAACTCCCTAAGATATTGCCCAGACTGATTCAGATTGAAACAATCCAACAGCGCCGCGCCCTACTGGCTGCTGGAAAAGCATTTGTAGGAGCAGAGCAAGATATCGAAGGGAATTTACGCCAAAGACGCTATCGCTTTGATAGGGCGACTACTTGGCTAAGTCAAAGGTTTAAAACTCAAGCAGACGCAGAGGTAGATTGAGCTTCATCTTCAGATGACTTAGGCACGTAGAAACGCGCAACCAAAAGACCCAGCTCATATAGCAAAGTCATTGGCACAGCCAATAGGAGTTGTGACAACACATCCGGTGGCGTCACAATCGCAGAAATAACAAAAGCGCCGACAATCACATAAGGGCGAATTTCCTTCAGCTTAGCTAAGGGCACCATACCCATTCGTACCAACACCACGACAACTACCGGCACCTCAAAAGTAATACCAAAGGCAAGGAAGGTTGTCATTGCGAAGCTCAGGTAGTTATCAATGTCTGTAGACATCTCGGCACCCAGTGGTGCGTTATAACTTGCCATAAATTTGAAAACTGTCGGGAATACCAAGAAATAAGCAAACGCCATACCAATAATGAATAGGCTGTAGCTACTCACCACCAAAGGCAAAATGAGTTTGCGCTCATGAATATACAAGCCGGGAGCGATAAATGCCCACAATTGGTACATCACCACTGGAAGTGCGATGATGAAAGCAACCAACATGGTAACTTTCATGGGCACGAAGAACGATCCAGTGACATCAGTCACGATCATTTTCCCGCCTGCAGGTAGCGCTTGTAATAAAGGCTGTGCAAAGAGGTGAAAAATATCTGGGGCCCAATAAACTAGGCTGACAAAGACAATAATAATTGCTAAGCCAGCTTTAATAACGCGGTCACGCAATTCAAATAAGTGAGAGAGGAATGACTCCTGCAGTCCCTCGTTTGGCTCTGACGAGCTCGAATCTGAATTTGAATTATTTTGCGTCATAAGGATAAATATCCGCAGAAGCCAAAAAGGGCAAAGATAAAAATG
>CAIOIX010000396.1 GCA_903858445.1 uncultured beta proteobacterium | reverse complement strand
TTAATGCCAAGTTGATAGCCATCCTTTTAGCAGAAGTGGGTCAGCAAAAAAAAGAAAGCGCACTCAAAAAAACCCAAACTAATGAGAAACTCCTACTCGCCGAACCACCTTTAGGAAGGTTAGACCCAATATCTTCAGATCAAACCAAAAAGACTGTTTTTGCAGATACTCCACCTCATACTGGACTTTAACTGGAATAGACAATTCATCGCGGCCATTGACTTGTGCCCAGCCAGTTAATCCCGGCATTAATTTATCAACACCATATTGCGTTCGCAAAGTAATTAAGTCATTTTGATTGAAAAGCGCTGGACGCGGCCCCACAAAACTCATATCACCCACCAAAATACTCCATAGCTGAGGCAATTCATCTAGGCTAGATTTTCGTAAAAATGAACCGACTGGAGTTAAATATTGGGTAGAATCAGATAGTAGATGGGTAGCTACAGTAGGAGTACCTACTTGCATCGTGCGAAATTTGGGCATCTTAAAAATAATATTGCATCTACCCACTCGGTCGGACCAATAAATGATTGGTCCTCTTGAGCCGATCTTTATAAGTAGGGCTATTAGCCCCAGGGGTATTGAGAATACGATGATTGAAAAAAAACTAACCCCCAGATCAAAAACTCGTTTCATTTTATTTTGAAATCCTGAGCAACCCTACGCAAGCCTTCATTCAAATTAATTGGAGGCGACCAATCTAAGACTTTACAAGTCTTCGAGATATCAACTTGCAAAGATGAGCAAAGCCGCACTACTACAGCCTGTCGGCCAAATAATGTAGAAAAAATATGTAGCCAGGAAACGGGTACCGGAATCAATCTGGCGGGCTGACCCAGCGCATTTCCCATGCGATATAAAAGAGATGTTGTTGAAATATCCTCGCCGTCAGACACTAAAAATGTTTGGTTTGTAGCTCCTGGGTGGTCGATACATCTGACGATTAAATCTACAAGATTATCAAGGGCAACCAAACTACGTAGATTATTAATAGCACCCAACGGTAAGGGAATTGAGTGCGAAAGCCAGCACATCATGCTAAAAAAATTTGCCTTTACCCCCGGACCATATACTAGTGGCGGACGAATAATAACAACTTCCATCCCAGTTTCTGACGCAATAACTCTCAACCCTAACTCTGCTTGATGCTTACTTACCCCATAAGCATCTTGTGGCAGAGGGATATCTTCTGCTGCAAATACCTCGCCTGGTTGTGTAAATTCGCCATTCACCTTAATAGAACTCAAATAAATAAAACGCTTAACACCAGCCTCAGCAGCTTGATGGGCGAGATTTAATGCGGCATCAACATTAATACGGCGATATTCAGCGAGTGGGTCTCTAGCCTTGTCGCTCATGATATGAACCCGAGATGCAAGATGAACTACGACATTAGTACCTTGTAATGCTTGATGCCAATCAAGGGAGGGAGTAAGTTCGCCTACACTAATAACTTTAACATTCTTATTAAAAGTATTCTCCGTGTTATTGCGTACTGTGGCACATATATGCAAATTTTCTGTCGACAATCGTGCAAGTAAAGCGCGCCCAATAAAACCGGTTGATCCCGTCACAAGAACTTGCGGCTTCATTGAGTTTTTAGTCATACTGATTGGATTTCATTAATTTAAACGTACACCATAGCGCAGATGAATGATTGAGGAAAATTATTACTCAGATTCTCAATTTGAACGTACTTTACTCAACTGTTTGAATAATTTGACGCACAGCATTAGAGGTGGAAAATTTTTCTTTAGCCAATTTAGGTCCTCTACATGCCATCATCTCATATTGAATGGAATTATCAACAATCTCTTCGGCCGCCTCTTTAAAATCCTTGATAGATTGCCCAACATAAACTATCCCCACCCCCTCCCCCTCAATCAAACCTACTAAATCCGTATTTGCATTGACTCGCGCCAAGACTGGAAGTCCTGCAGTTAAATAAGTAAGAAACTTGCCCGGAATATTGTGACTCTTATGACGTGGGTCTAGAGCAAGCAAGCCTATATGGCATTGCGCTAATAACCCAAGCATCTCATCAGATTTGATTTCTTCAAAAAACAAAGTGTTTAGTATTGAGAGTTCAGCAACTCGAAGCCTCAATCTATCCACTTCAGAACCGCGACCCACAAAGAGAAAGCCCATATCATTACGATGCCTAAGCTGGAAGGCAAGATCAATCATGATATCCATACCCTGAGCTATACCCATATTTCCAATATAAACGAAAATTTTTCGACCTGCGAGCGCAGTATCCTTAACCTGAATACTGCAGCCAACATCTTGAATTGGAGTTTGCCAATTTTGAAGCACTTCCAGATGCTTGCTATTCAAATTTTTCCATCCAGCAAAGTAGCTCAAGTTTGATGGCGTCTGAACGCCAATGGTATCAGCTATTGCATACTGAAAATTTGCCACAATTTTGAAAAAATAATAGGCGAAACCTTTTCGTATTATTCCTAAATCACAAGCCCATTCAGGAAAAATATCACGCAAAATAAGATATGCTTTGCAATCCAACTTGCACTTTATATAAAAAATTAAAGGGCCAAAAAAAATAGTGGGTGAATACCACACTACTAGGTCCCATTTAGTATTTCTGTACGGACTTGCTCGAAGCCCTAAAATCATCAGAAAGGGTAAAGACAGTTCAAATATAGTGCGTCGCAAGTGACTTGTGAGCAATATTTTCATACCAGCAAGGTGAAGCACTTGCACCCCGTCTATAACCTCAATTGACCAACGGGAGGTTAGGCCCTCAGGTGGGGTAATAACTAATGTTTCATGACCCTGACGTACAAATTCTCGAGCCAAATCACTCATTTGAACTGCTGCTGATGTGCGTAATGGCGGATAGTGAATCGAAATGAGCACAACACGGAGCTTGCGCTCATTCATTTTTCTGTACCCCAATCAAAAAACTAACTCAGAAAAAGTTTGTAATCTGTGTGCGAATAGCATTTACAACGACTGCAGATGGGGAAAAATTTTCCTCAAGCTCATAACGCGCGCACCATGGCTGAGTTGTTGCGGTAACTACAGACTCAACTATATTTTCCGAATTCATGCCAGAAACAATCGTGGCTCCGCTTTCAATAGTTTCCATGCGCTCAGTCGCCATTCGTAGACTCACATTGGGCACTTTGTAAAAAAGGCCCTCCTCCGCAGCGGTACCAGAGTCTGATAACACGCAGAATGAGTCTTTGAGCAATCGATTGAAATCATAAAACCCTAAGGGGGCCATAATCCGTACACGAGAAGGAATTTCCATCCCACTCAACTTGCTCTTAGTACGGGGGTGCATTGGGTAGATAATTTCAAGGTTAAAACGTTCGGCTAATTTTCCGAGGGCGTCAAAAATAATTGCCAGTGATTCAGTCTTATCAACATTCTCACTGCGGTGAGCGGTAACCAAAATATACTTTTTTGGCTCCAACTGTAGCCTTGTCAATATATTGCTTGCTTCAATTTGTGGGGCAAATGCACGCATCGCTTCAAATGTAGTATTGCCAGTAACAATAATTTTTGAGGGGTGAATGCCCTCTCTCATTAAATTTTCACGATGGTACTGATTATATGGAAGAAGAATATTGCTAATGTGATCTATTAAGATTCGATTGCGCTGCTCTGGCATCCTGCGGTCCCATGCACGAAGACCAGCCTCCATGTGAAATATTTTGATGCCACGATTAGCGGCAGGCAAAACAGATAACCCGCTATAAGTATCGCCCAGTATTAATAAAGCATCTGGCTTAACTTTTTCCATCAGCTCATCAGATTTTCGCACTACATCTGCAACCTCTTTGCCATAGCTAGAGGTATCAATACCTAACTCATAATCTGGTTTTCGTAATTGCAGGTCTTCAAAAAAAAAGTCTTTTAACTCTGGAGTGAAGTTTTGGCCAGTATGGACCATTACATGTTCAAAGTTAAGCTCATCAAGCTTTTTTAGAGTGCCCCACATCTTAATCATCTCGGGTCGGGTACCAAAAATTGACATGACTTTCATTTATAACTCCAGATTAATTAGACAATAGAAGTAATAGACCATGTTACTTTAGTTTTGACAATACTTTCACCTCGGGTAAAGGAATAATGAATGCCCCACCGCACTCCAAGTATTTCTTACTTCTCTTTGTAATCTCCTCCAAAAAACTCCATGCAAAGATGAGCAAATAATCTGGCGGGTTAGGCTCTTCCAAAATACTTCTTGAGAAAATCCTAAAATGGGATCCTGGTGTGTAGAACCCAATCTTTGCTGGCGCATCATCAATAATATAATCAAGGTGACCATGATCAATCTTGCAATATTGAATCATGGTATTAGCACGTCCAGACGCGCCATAACCTGCGATTGAATGACCCTCCTTCTTCAGACTTCCTAACAAATCCATTAACTGCCTTTTTCGACTATCAACTTCTGCAGCAAAGTGCTCAAAAGTCTCCGGGAGATTAAATCCCATCGATAGCTCATCATTTTTTAGTTTCGTAACCTCTGAAGAAATAAAATGACTATGCTTGCTTCCCTTCTTACAAACATAAAAACGCATCGATCCCGCATGTATTGGCACAGATTTTACGTCAAATATCACCATTTCATAGCGTTCAAAATGCTCAATTGCCGATAGTAGCGAATAATAATAAAGGTGCTCATGGTAAATCATGTCATATTGAAGTTGATTTATCACATTTCCAAGATAATGCACTTCAAAAATAAACACTCCATCATCACTCAATACTTCATGAACAGCCCGAGTGACGCCTTGAATATCAGGTATATGAGCATATACATTATTCGCCACCACTAAATCTACGTGACCGTACTTAGCGACGACTTCTTGTGCAATATTTTCGCTAAAAAAATCATTGATTATCTTTATTCTTGGATCATTAATCGTGCTAACAACATTTGTGGCTGGATCCACTCCAATGACGGTTTTAATATTTTGATCAGCGAGTGGGCGCAATAAAACGCCGTCATTACAGCCAAATTCAAGAACAGTTGATGACTCAGGGGTCAAAAAACGAGCAGTCACCTCTCTAGCATAGTTAACAAAATGTTCTCGCAGGGTTTGTATTGATGAAGAAAAATAAAAATAATCTTTAAATAATACTTGGGTGCTTACCTTATCAATAACTTGAGCAGCATAACAATCACGACAAAAAAATAAACGCAATGGATAATAAAGCTCTTCTGTAAATTGATCCGATCGAAGGAAGCCTCCCGCTAAAGCAACTTCACCGAAATCCATCACCTTAGTCATAGAAATACTATTACAAAAGGAGCAGCACGGAACTCCGTCAACTTTCACTTGCTTACTCATGAAGTGCGGCCTGTACGTAAGTGAGTTTTAATAAGAGCTTTTTAACTTGCTCAATATTAAGGCGTTTTGTATTGTGCGATGTGTAGTCATTTAATTCAGAAATTTGCTTCTCTCCATCGCTAAAATATTTGGCATAATTTAAGTCTCTATTATCTGCTGGTATGCGATAGTATTCTTTCATATCTTCTACTCTTGCCATTTCTTCGCGAGATACAAGAGATTCATAAAGCTTTTCACCATGCCGTGTTCCGATAATCTTGATTGGATTGGTCTTTCCAAAAATTTCATTAACCGCTTGGGCCAGATCGCCAATAGATGATGCGGGGGCTTTTTGTACAAAAATATCGCCCTGACGACCATTGCTAAAGGCATGCAACACTAAATCCACAGAATCGTCCAGCGACATAAGAAAACGCGTCATATTAGGGTCTGTCACAGTTATATCTTTACCATTAGTAATTTGAGATATGAAGAGTGGAATCACTGATCCACGTGAAGCCATTACATTGCCATAACGAGTGGCACACAATAAGGTCTCACCATCACTCTGCATTCGAGCTTTGGCAATCATGAATTTTTCCATTAGCGCCTTCGATAATCCCATTGCATTAATAGGATAAACCGCCTTATCTGTGCTGAGCAAAACTACCTTCTCTACTCGGCATTCAATTGCTGCATCCATCACATTCTCAGCTCCATGTACATTTGTTCGAACAGCCTCAAGAGGATAAAATTCGCATGATGGAACTTGCTTAAGCGCTGCTGCATGAAATACATAATTAACACCTTTCATAGCCTGGCGAATACTATCGTAGTTACGCACATCTCCAATGTAAAATTTTAGTTTAGGGTTATTTAGCTCAACCCTCATATCCTCTTGTTTCTTTTCATCGCGACTGAAGATTCGAATTTCGCACACATTTGTTGACAAAAATCTATTTAATATTTGCTTCCCAAATGAACCCGTTCCACCAGTTATCAGCAGTATCTTATCTTTAAACATTATTTCCTCGCATCATTCTATTTAACTACTCAATTTCATTGTAGCTATCAAAGTTTGCCAATTAGGCGCAATATAACCTGTGGCATGATAAAAGCGCTCTGCGTTGAGCGATCGATCAATGATCGGCTGATCGACTGGAATAATTTCTATTGATTTTAATA
>CAIOIX010000395.1 GCA_903858445.1 uncultured beta proteobacterium | reverse complement strand
TTTTCGGTTATTCGTGTCAATAACTAAAATATCAATAGGGGATAAGGCAATTTGAACGATGCACCCTGTTTAGCTCTAGTGTGATTAGTCATCTTGGCTTACCTTTTTATTGTTTGTTTGATGAGGTGCTTTACCAGGGGCTCGATCTCGTCGACTCCAAATCGTTCCAACTCGCAATTCGTCTTCTGTAAGATCACGAAGAGCTTTCTGTCTCTGAAATCCTCCTGCAGAGCTAAATGCGTTAAGCTCAGCTTTTTTCGATCGCCAATTCTTTCCAGCAGCCAACATTCGTTTATCTGTCGGCGTAATACCCACAGCCAGTTGCTCCAGAGCAGGACCATACCGGCTCGCAGATAGAACTTGTTCAATGGATATCGGCCTACATAAGATTCATGTTCTGCAGGGTAAGGAGTTACTCCATCAATATGTATGCCGCCAGTAGTTCTGTGCGAAGCGACTTCTATAAGCTTTCTAGCCGGCCCATTAGGATCCGGTTTTTTTACTTTTCGTTTTTTTCGTGCCACATGCATCTCCAATTCTTCTGAACTGAACCGTCAAAAGGCATCAATTGAATGCATTTCTCCCGTGTCAGCGCAAATGAGCTTCAAAAAAATTGACTTTGAGTGGGGGTTTGGAGATACTGTTGTTTCGAATCGCAGTTACCAAAGCATCAAAAAAAGTCAGGTTGACCTTCTGGGTTAATTCTGACTTTTTTACATTTGGAGCTCCTTATTGTGCGCACTGCACTCTGTTGTGTAGCTAAGGCTGATGAGCCACTGAGCTAAGTCAGTAGTTAGCGCATACCAATCCCGTCTTTTTGGGATCTTAAATATCTCAATTGGGATTTCTCCACGTTCTTTAGCCAGCCTAAATGCGCCATAGGATTTAAATCCTAGGGCAGAATAAAGATCACGCCCCCCAATCATGGGGCCATATTCTCGTAATAGCTGGCAGCTTAAGGTGGAGTCAATTGGCATCATTTAAATATTTCCCAAATTTTTGAAATTTTCCTATTTGGTTTTAATAAAATCTACAGGAATATGAAAGATATTCAACTTCCCGAAATTGCCAAGGTAAAAATAAAGAAATCTCGGGGTGGCCAAGAGGTAGAGCTTCAAGCCAAAGCTCGGAATATGCTTTGGTGTAAAGGGGTTAAAGATCTGACGGATTTAACAAATCCAAAATTAGATGAAAAGTTTGTATGGAGATGTGCTGACGATTGCTTGAAAAATACACCAGCAAAAATCTTTGAACGAATAGAAAAAGTGGGGATGTACCCACGAGGCAAGGGAAATGGTTTGAAAAGAAGCCTTCCTGAGATTGTTGAGGCTGTTGATCAACATCCAGATTTTCAGGGAACGGCGATTGTTTTTAACTCCAAACTTTGGGAATTATTCGCTCTTAAGACAATCAGCGACAAGGAAATCCTGCAACGGATTGATGATGTATTTAGTCAGAATGGAGTAGAGAGATATCCATATCCAAAAATAGAGAGTTGGCGCTATGGCAGAAATCCTGAGATAGATGTTCAGCATCCAGTCAATCCAAGTGAGCTGATGCGGCTGCAAGCGGCAAATTTACCAAAAATTACTTGGG
>CAIOIX010000394.1 GCA_903858445.1 uncultured beta proteobacterium | reverse complement strand
GGCAAAAAGCGACGCTTCGTTTTATTGTTTGCATGGGATACATTGTTGCCAACCATCGGCTTCTTCCCAGTGACTTGGCAAACTTTTGCCATGACATAACTCCATTAATTGCGAAAAAAGAAGATTGTATCAGGCTAAGCCTCATTTGATCTACCCCCAATGCGCTTTAGTTTTGGAGTTTGCTTAATTAAACGCCCTTAAAGGAGTTAAATTACCAGTTAAGTTAGCGCTCGCTATCGATCATGCGTATCTTTTATAATACTTTGATCTGAATACGAGAAAAAATAGCTACCATTAACAATGCAGTGATCTAGCAGTGGAATATCTACATATTAAAGTGCAGTTTTGAGAATTTTCGTAAGGGCTTGGTTGGAATCTCTGGGAAGTGGGTTACCGCTGGGGTAGTTCTGAGTCATGATCAAGGCGCTGTCTTTTCCAGCTAAAACCTTTTTGAAGATCTTTTGGGGTAGGCGGCGGTCTTGGTAATGGCACCCTGAAAGAGCTCTTGTTACTCGATGAGGTGATGGCAGGGGGTCAAGATAAAGGCATGAAAAGCCTTGGTGGAGCAGACTCCCCATTTTGGGTTGAAGAAACTCACGGACAGAGGCGGCGGAGAAAAAATTGAGTTTTAGCCACCCAAGGCTGTGCTTTAAGAGTTTATACGTAGCCTGGATTTGCCTTACTTAGATAGACCTATGCCATGAATCTTCGCGAGTTATGTGGCGTCGGAGTTCAATAGTTTTGCTACGCTTCCAAGCTGATTGGGCAGGTCTTTTGCAAGCGCTACTACTGTTTTGCCTTTGGTTGCCACTCTGAGGGAAATTGCCAGCAGCTCGGCATCACTTAAAAAAGCAGCCCCATGACTAAGAGCCTTCTCTTGGAGCCACCCCCTTGGACCGCTCTGAAATCGGGGGATGTAAAGTTGCCTCGAGCCTAGATACAATAACTCCATGACTAAGCTTATGGTTTTGCCTAATTCCTACTTGACCCTCAACTATCGGCTGACTTTACCCAGCGGGGATGATTACATTAATACCTTTGTTGATCGGCCTGCGACGGTGATGATGGGGTCTGGACAATTTGCTCCTTGCTTTGAAAAGGTGTTGTTAGGCCTCGGGGTGGGCGAGAAAAAAAGCGCGATGTTGCCACCTGAAGAAAGTTTTGGTGAACGCAAAGACGAGTTAGTGCAATGGGTCTCCTTGAGCGCTCTCAAAGAAGGTCGTGATGATGATGTTGAATTTAAACCTGGGGATGTGATTGAGTTCAATGCACCAGGTGGCGCTCAATATGCGGGCGTCTTGCAATCGGTTAATGAAGAGGGTGCTTGGTTTGACTTCAATCATCCTTTGGCTGGAAGATCGGTAACCTTCGAAGCCGAGATCATCGGAATTCTTTAAGGAACCATGAGCGATAAAGACACCGCAGAAATTTTAATGGCTCAGCCGCGTGGTTTTTGTGCGGGGGTGGATAGGGCAATTCATATCGTAGACGAGGCGCTTGTCCGATTTGGCGCCCCAATTTACGTGCGACATGAGATTGTGCATAACGCCTATGTTGTAAATGAGTTGCGCGAAAAAGGCGCGATCTTTGTCGAAGAACTGCATGAAGTGCCTAAAGGCGGAATTGTGGTGTTCAGTGCTCACGGTGTTTCCCAAGAGGTTCGCAGGGATGCGGAGGGGCGGGGTCTGCAGGTATATGACGCAACCTGCCCCTTAGTTACCAAAGTGCATCTAGAGGTCGTTAAGATGTGTAAGGATGGTTTCACTGTATTGATGATTGGTCATGCAGGGCATCCTGAGGTTGAAGGCACCATGGGTCAGGTGACGAAGGGTATATATCTGATTGAGAAACTCGCAGATGTGGCGGGCTTGGTGTTTGCGGCGGATGAAAAAATGGCTTTCGTAACGCAAACCACTTTGTCTGTAGATGAAACAAAAGAAATTGTTGCCGCATTAACCGAAAAGTTTCCTAAGATTGTTCAGCCCCGTAAGCAAGATATTTGTTATGCCACTCAGAATCGCCAAGATGCTGTGAAATTTATGGCGCCCCAAGTTGAGGTGGTGATTGTCGTGGGGAGTGCTACGAGTTCAAACTCTAACCGGTTGCGAGAATTATCTGAAAAATTGGGTGTCCCTTCCTACATGGTGGATGCGCCTGAGCAACTCAAGTCTGAATGGTTTGTAGGCAAAAAACGGGTTGGTCTTACCGCCGGTGCTTCTGCACCTGAGAGTCTTGCTCAAGCTATCGTGAGACGCATTCAAGAATTTGGTCCTAGGCAGGTTCGTAATCTAGATGGCGTAGTCGAGGATGTCATATTTTCATTGCCCAAAAACTTAATTAATTGAAGCATTTACAGAGGAGCTGTTCATGACTGAATCAAAAGGGAAGTTTATTAAGAGTACGCTAGCCGTTTCAACTGTAGCCGTGTTTATGCTGGCTGGCTGTGGAAAGGGTGGCGATAAATCCACATCAATTCCAAGTGATGCTGTCGAGGTAAAAATTGGCCACGTAGCGCCATTGACTGGACCTATTGCGCACTTGGGTAAAGATAATGAAAATGGGGCACGCCTCGCTCTTGAAGAAATCAACAAGGCAGGTTTGACAATTGACGGCAAAAAAATCGTACTGACCTTGCTGCCAGAGGATGATGCGGAAGATCCAAAAACAGCCACTCAAGTTGCGCAAAAATTAGTTGATGCAAAAGTAGCTGGAGTTGTTGGTCACTTGAATTCAGGGACCAGTATTCCCGCATCCAAAATTTATAGTGATGCTGGCATTACACAAATTTCACCATCGTCAACCAACCCTGACTACACCAAGCAGGGCTTTAAAACAACCTATCGTTTAGTGGCGACTGATGCACAGCAAGGTCCGGCTTTGGCCGACTATGTGTCTAAAACTCTGAAGGCAAAAACCGTTGCCATCATTGATGACTCCACGCAATACGGCAAAGGTTTGGCTGATGAGTTTGAGAAAACTATCAAGGCAGCAGGCATTAAGGTAGTTACTCGTGAAGCCAGTAATAATAAGGCGACTGATTTCAAGGCGATTCTGACTAAAGTTAAAGGCACTAAACCAGATGTCATCATGTATGGCGGTATGGACGCTACTGGTGGTCCATTAACTAAGCAGGCGGCCGAACTCGGTATTAAGGCTAAGGTGGTTGGTGGTGACGGTATGTGTACCGAGAAACTGGCGGAGCTCGCTGGTGATGCAGTTATTAATGTGATTTGCTCTGAGGCAGGTATGTCTCTTTCCAAAATGGCACAAGGCGCAGATTTCCAGAAGCGCTACAAAGAGCGCTTTAATTCTGATGTACAGATTTATGCTCCATTTACCTATGACGCAGTTTATGTCTTGGTTGACTCTATGAAGCGCGCGAACTCTACTGATCCTGCCAAAATTTTGCTGGTGATGCCAGATACCAAGATGACAGGCTTAATTGGTAATATCGCCTTTGATAGCAAAGGCGATATGCCAGAAGGCGTGATTACTTTGTACGATTTTAAAGACAAGAAGAAATCAGTTCTTGAAGTCATAAAGATGTAAAAGATTTCGACTAAAGCAGCACCGCAATTGCGGTGCTCTTTTTTTGACCTCATCGCGCAGCATACCTGATCGGTTATTCAATTAATGGACATCTTTCTTCAGCAAATCATCAATGGCCTAGTGCTTGGTAGCATTTAT
>CAIOIX010000393.1 GCA_903858445.1 uncultured beta proteobacterium | reverse complement strand
TTAAATGCTGGTGTGACACTGAAATGGTTAACGCAGTAAGGACAAGATTGGGTTGAATTGACCTGGTCAGCCTGCTCATCAGCTTGAACACTGATCTGCATTTTGCTGCCATCTACTGAGCAAATCTCCATGGCAAAACCGCTACCACCCTTTGCAATGGATATCGCCTGTGAAAGCGCCGGCGCAAGCGCACTCATCGCGATTGCTATTGCAGCAAGCCAGTGAACGAGTTTGCGGTTACGAATCATCATGATGTGTATATTTTATCTGAGTTCTATTAAGTCTGATTCATAAAAAAGAGGTCCTAAGACCCCTTTTTTTCATAAAGACCAAATAATTTATGCGTTATTTTTATTTGCTTCCTCAATAAAGCGCTTTCGCGCCGGCGCCAAAATAAATTTAGCAGCAATTGCAGCGCCAATTGTTACAGTCGCTCCGACGATGAACACGATATCCCAGCTTCCACCAGCAGACATTAACGAAGCCAAAGGCACAATTAAGGATGCCGTACCTTTAGCAGTGTACAAAGTGCCAGCATTACCAGCCGCATTTTTTACACCAAACGTATCTGCACAGATTGCTGGGAAAATTGAAAAAATCTCACCCCAGAACAAGAAGATCAACGCAGCAAATGTCATAAATGCATATGGATCATGGCCAAAATTCATCAGACCCAACATCGCTAGGCCTTCACCCAAGAACACAAAGAACATCGTGTTCTCACGGCCGATTCTGTCGGAGATGAAGCCGCAGAGTGGGCGAGTAAAGCCATTGCATAAATTATCGATAGATAAAGTCAATGTCAACAATGGCAGTGAAATTCCAAAAAACACCATTGGCAACTTAGCCAAGCCGTAATCTTTTGCAATCGGCCCAATTTGCGCTGTTGCCATCAAACCGCCTGCAGCCACAACAACGAAAATCACATAGATCAGCCAAAAAATCGGCTTACGAATCATCTGACCGGTAGTGTAATCCACCTTAGTGGTCACAATCCGTGGAGCAGCTTGCACGCCTTTTGGAGGCGTTGGTTTTGTCATCAACAAAGCCAGTAAGAAAATTAATGCCCCCTGGAAAAGACCGAAAAATAGAAAGGCATGTTCGTATCCGTCAGTTTGGATCATGTTGCCAATAGGAATCACAGTAACCGCTGCACCAGCACCGAAACCAGCAGCAGTCAATCCTGCCGCCAAGCCACGCTTGTCCGGAAACCATTTGAGAGCATTGCCGACGCATGTACCGTAAACGCAACCTGCGCCAATACCTGCAACAACAGCGGCTACATATAGCATCTCAATAGAGTTTGCGTAACTATCTAGAACCCAACCAGCAGCCGCAAATACGGAGCCGATCAGAATGACGACTCTAGGGCCAAATTTATCAACCATCCAACCCTCAACCGGAACCAACCAAGTTTCCACAACAATAAAGACGGAAAAAGATAATTGAATTGCGGACAAGGTCCAGCCCGTTTTGACTTGAATAGGGTTAACAAATAAAGTCCAAGCATATTGAAGGTTTGCCACCAGTCCCATGCAAATGATTCCGAAAACCAACTGTGCCCAACGGTTATGCCATGGCTTAATCACTATTTGTACTCCTTCTAATAATCTTTTTTATGGATACGCTTGCCCATAATTTGAGCCTAATGATTCTCAAACACTAACACTTTTATTATCTTGATGGACATCAAGAAAAGTTGATTTCCAGACTAGTGATTACCCTCACTGCAAGCCCTAACCCACAAGGTTGCATCTATCAATTCAACCCTAATAACTAGCGCCGATATTGCCATCGAGCGCAAAGAAAAAAGCCACCTTAAAGAAGGTGGCTTTCATTTCAATACATTGAAATATTACATGCCGCGATAAGCGCCATCACAGTCATAGTGACGTGCTTGCTTAACGGCTGGTCTGCTTTCAGAAAAAAGCTGGTTAAACATATTCAATAACTGTGTCATTTGAATCTCCTTAAGGGTTAGTACTTATATTGTACCCCAATAAAACCGAAGATCAAGGGTAAACCCTTAATTTGGCCGTATTAGTTTGTTAGTAATAATTAACCTATAAGACATTGATTTAAATGAAAATAGTGTGCAATACGGTTAAAATTTTAGGAATTTAGCCCGGGGAAATTTCCTTGTGGCTTAGGCTTGGTGCCGCTTGCCGGAATCGAACTGGCGACCTTTTCATTACGAATGAACTGCTCTACCAACTGAGCTAAAGCGGCGGTGAATCTATTCTAGCGGAAGCGATCAAGTAGCTTTTTACTGATCTTGTCAAGTTTGGTGGCATCTTTAATCAAAAACTGGAGACCATTAGAATCCGCAATTAGGAGGGTATTTCCCGCAATTCGGCGAATGTCCTCCTCACCCTTGAGTCTGATGCGCGTTGGTCCACGGTCAGTATCAATATCCCAGATGCTGGGGGTTGCAAAGGTAGAGACCTTGGTAATTTTTTTAATTATGGGCATGAACTCACGCGCAGCCAATTCCTCTTCAATAAGTGTCAGCTCAGATTCTGGAATAGCTGAAACATCCGGGAACCAGCAAAGCTCTTTGCCCGATTGATCCATTAAACAAATACCAGCCCCTGGAGCGGTAATCGGAAATGCTCTTACTGGGTGTATGCCCACATGACGCCTACCAATAGCATCGATTAAGACTAGGCGCCCTAATGAATCCCGCTCTAGCTGGTGTGTTTTGATATTGCTACCGACATAACTCATACGCCACCACCAATATTTTTGGCAGCCTCTTGGAGAGCTTCTTCTTGATGCTCATCAAGACTCTCACCGATAGCGCCGCCCTCAACCAACTCAGCAGCATGGCGCAGTTGGGCTTGATACAAGGTGTAATAAGCACCTTGTGTCGCCATCAACTCATCGTGAGAGCCAATCTCCACGATCTCACCTTTATCCAATACTACTAAGCGATCTGCTTTTCTTAAGGTAGAAAGGCGGTGCGCAATAGCAATCGTGGTGCGACCTTTTACAAGGTTATCCAAAGCGCGCTGAATTTCTTTTTCAGTGGTGGTGTCAACTGAAGATGTAGCTTCATCCAAAATCAAGATGCTTGGATTAATGAGTAGCGCACGAGCAATTGAAATCCTCTGACGCTCACCACCCGATAAAGATTGGCCGCGCTCACCTACCAAAGAGTCATAACCTAGCGGCAAGCGCAGAATAAATTCATGGGCATGAGCAGCGCGTGCGGCCTCAATAATTTCTTCACGCGTAGCATCAGGTTTGCCATACGCAATGTTCTCGGCAATAGTGCCAAAGAACAAAAATGGTTCTTGCAATACCAGACCGATGCACTTGCGATAGTCCGCAATACCAATGCTCCGAATATCACGCCCATCTAACGCAATTGCGCCAGCACTGACATCATAGAAGCGGCAGATCAAGTTCACCAGAGTGCTCTTACCGGAACCGCTGTGACCCACTAAGCCAATCATTTCACCAGGTGCGATATCAAGATCAATGCCTTTTGAAACGGCACGGTTACCATAGCGAAAACCCACGCCACGCATAGAGATGCGACCCTTGACGTCAACCAGAGGGGCTGGATTTATTGGCTCAGGAACGCTAGAGACGTGATCCAAAATATCAAAGATACGCTTGGCTCCTGCAGCCGCCTTTTGCGTATGCGAAACAATCCGACTCATCGAGTCTAGGCGAATATAAAAACGACCAATATAGGCAAGGAATGCAATCAAGACACCTACGGTGACTTTTTGATGTGCCACCTGCCAAATACCGAAACCCCAAACAACCAATAGGCCAGTCTCCGTTAATAAGGTCACCGTTGGAGAGAATAGACCCCATACGCGATTGACGCGATCATTGATCTGCAAATTATGAAGATTGGAGTCGACAAAACGCTTGAGCTCACGATCCTCCTGAGCAAAAGCTTTTACCACCCGAATACCTGGAATTGTGTCGGCCAGAATGTTGGTTACTTCAGACCAGATGCGATCGATTTTTTCAAAACCAAAACGCAACTTATCACGCACCACGTGAATCATCCAAACAATGAAAGGTAACGGTGCCAGAGTAACTACCGCGAGCAATGGATCAATCGATACCAAGATGGCTGCAGTCATCGTAATCATTAAGACATCGGTAGCAAAGTCGAGCGCGTAGAGCGAGAGAAACACACAAATACGATCTGTCTCAGCACCAATCCGGGCAATTAAGTCGCCTGTTCGCTTGCCGCCAAAATATTCCAAAGAAAGCTTGAGTAAATGCTCAAAGGTAGTGTTCCGTAAATCTGCGCCAATCCGTTCGCTCACGAGCGCAAGTAAATATGTTTTCCACCAACCCAAGCCCCACGCTACTATCGCTGCACCAAATAAGGCGAGTAAATACATACTAGCTAAATGGAAATCAATTGGCAGACCTTTTTCATAAGGGATCAAAATGTGATCCATTAAGGGCATTGTCAGATACGGTGGAATTAAGGTGGCGCCAGTCGATAGCATGGTCAACACAAAACCCAAGAGTAATTGCCTCTTATAGGGGCGGGCGAAACGCCACAACTTAAATAAGGTCCAAGTTGAGGGTGGCTTGTCGTCCTCTGGATCACAGGTAGGACAGGCATCCGAGTTTGCAGGCTTTGGATTTAAGCAAACCGGGCAGATCTGTTTCTCGTATTCACTCACTTCAGCAGATTCACCACTAGGCACATGCCCCTGAGAAAGCTGCTTAAAGGCAGACTGAAGACGCAAAACCTGAGGGTTCACCGCGAGGGTGAAATACCAAACTCGCATTAAGCGATCTACAGTCTCAAGCTTGAGATTTCCAACGCCAGCATGATCTCCATGCAAAAGATGCGCTTCATGGCTCATTGACCAAGACTCAAAGCGCTGCCCGTCAGTCCAAACCAGGCCTTGATTAGCTAGCAAAAGTAGGCTTTTTTGGAAACGCAATTCACCATCCAAGTCCAATTCAACCCAAGCCAGTATGGCTCCTAGGTTTTTGATGGGAGATGCTGAGGCCTCTAAGACACACTGCCAATCGGTCGGCAGTGTGGAGGCAGATAGTGAAATTTCAGGCTTCATTGATCTTAAAAGTATAGTGGAGCTAGATTTTTTCTATTTATAGGCTCTGTCAACTTTAATCAGTAGAAAGCCGTTAAATTATGAAAGTAAGTTTTTTTATGTATTTTTGCTAATTTTGTGGATTTCCAATAACAACTAGAAACAGAGAGACGATCTGACGGTTCCCGCCCAAGTAGGCGCTAACCCTAGCGATTCCACACATGCCCCAATTACTAGATAAAACCATTGAGATTCTGAATGTGAAGCATCTCCGTGGTCCCAATATGTGGACGTACCACCCTGTCATTGAGGTTTGGATTGATATTGGCGATTTAGAAGACTATCCCTCCCACCTCATTCCCGGCTTTTATGAGCGCTTAGTAAAAGCCCTTCCCAGCCTCCAAGAGCATCGCTGTAGCTATGGAGAGACGGGTGGCTTCCTCAAAAGAGTAGAAGAAGGTACTTGGCCAGCTCACATCCTAGAGCACCTCACCTTAGAACTCCAAAACTTAGCAGGCATTCCTGGTGGTTTTGGTAAAGCGCGTGACGGTGATCGCCGCAGCGTTTATAAAGTAATGGTTAGCGCCATTAATGAAGAAGTGACACTGACCGCCCTTAAATACGCTCGTGACCTCTATCTTGCTCTGGCTCAAGACACTAAAGACTGTGTTTCTGAAGTCCAAACTATTGTTGAAAATCTGCGCGAGCTTGGTGACGACCTATTGCTTGGCCCAAGCACTGCCTGCATTGTGAATGCTGCTGAAGAGCGCGGCATTCCATCGATTCGATTGTCGAAAGGTAACTTAGTTCAACTCGGTTATGGCGCAAAACAACGCCGCATCTGGACTGCGGAAACCGACCAAACTAGCGCAATCGCAGAAACCATCTCCAGAGACAAAGATCTCACTAAGAGCTTGTTGGCCAGTGCTGGTGTACCTACCCCAGAAGGTAGGACTGTTAGCAGCCCGGATGATGCCTGGGAAGCAGCCCAAGATATTGGTTTACCAGTAGTAGTGAAGCCGATCGACGGCAATCACGGTCGCGGGGTATTTATTAATCTTTATACCCAGCAAGAAATTGAAGCTGCATATGCAGTTGCCATTGAAGAAGGCAGCGAAGTATTAGTTGAGCGTCATATCATTGGTGATGAGCACCGACTTTTGGTTGTTGGCAACAAAGTGGTTGCCGCGGCCAAAGGTGAAACTGTTTGGGTTAACGGCGATGGCAAACATAACGTTCTTGAGCTGATACAGATTCAAATTAATTCGGATCCTCGCCGCGGCACCACAGAAGAATGCCCACTCAATCCAGTGCGCATTGACTCTGCAGTAGAGTTGGAATTAGCTCGTCAAAAGCTGACTGGCGCCAGTGTTCCTGCAGTTGAGCAAAAGGTACTTATTCAAAGTAACGGTAATGTTGCTTTTGATGTTACCGATCTAGTTCATCCTGACGTCGCAAGCCAAGTAGCTTTAGCTGCACGAGTGGTTGGCTTAGAGATTGCGGGCGTTGATTTAGTTGCACAAGACATTAGTAAGCCGCTTGAGGGGCAAAATGCCGCGATTGTTGAAGTCAATGCGGGCCCTGGTCTTTTGATGCATTTAAAACCTGCTAGCGGCAAGCCTCAGCCAGTTGGCAAAGAAATTGCAAACCATCTTTTTCCTCCAGGAACAGATTTCAGAATTCCAGTTATCGGCGTATGTGGTGAGCGCGGTAAAACCCCTGTCGCTGAAATGATTGCGCACTTCTTACGCTTAACAAATCGCTATGTAGGCCTCTCGAGTAGCAAGGGTCTATCTTTTGGCAACCGCACGATCCCAAAAAGCAATGTTACAAATTGGGAAAATGCGCGCCGCACCTTATTAAATCGCGCGGTTGAAGCAGCCGTGATAGAGACCAACCACCTCTCGATGTTGATTGAAGGTTTGGCCTATGACCGCTGCCAAATAGGCGTAGTTCTGAACATAGACCCCAAAGCTAATTTCCCTCAATACGCCATCTTTGATGAAGACCAAGTATTTAGTATTGTGCGCACCCAAGTCGATGTTGTTTTACCGACAGGCGTTGCCGTACTCAACGCTGATGATCCCATGGTTGCGCAAATGGCAGAGCTTTGTGATGGTGAAGTAATTTTCTTTACGCAAAACGCAAACTCACCCATCATTGAAGAACATCTCAAGAATAACGGTCGCGCAGTCTTAGTAGGGAATCAACAACTTACTTTGCGGCGTGGCAAGTCAGACCAAAAGAGTATTCCCGTACCCCGTCACTCAGAGCCAAATGAGAGTGCGCCATGGAATGCAATGAATCTTGGGGCGGCTATTGGCGCGGCATGGGGTTTAGATATCCCCTTCAATGTCATTGAAGCTGGCGCTGAAACTTTTGTCCCCGATACCCATACTGCAACAGGAGTCTAATTGGAAATTACCCGAATTCGGATGCTGCGTGGCCCTAATTTATGGAGCCGCCATACCGCTTTAGAAGCTATTGTTTCTTGTGAAGTATCCGAACGCTCGATTGACTCCATTCCTCAGTTTGAAACCAAAATACGCGCACGCTTTCCGCAGCTTGGTAGCATGCGTCGTGGTGGTCAGAATGAAATTCTTTCTTTGGCACACGCCTTAGAGCATGCGGCCTTAGGTTTACAAGCCCAGGCTGGTTGCCCAGTGACTTTTAGTCGTACCGTTCAAACTCTGGAGCTGGGTGTTTACCAAGTAGTCGTCGAGTACATCGAAGAAGTAGTCGGTCGCATGGCCTTTGACTTTGCTTTTGCCTTAATTCAGGCAACCTTAAATGATGCACCGTTTGATCTGGCTGCCGCCCTATCCGAACTAGAGGCTCTTTATGAAGATGTCCGCTTAGGACCTAGTACCGGCTCTATAGTCGATGCTGCAGTCCAGCGTAACATCCCCTTTCGCCGCATGACTGAAGGCAGTATGGTGCAGTTTGGTTGGGGCAGCAAACAGAAGCGTATTCAGGCCGCAGAAACAAGTGCTACTAGCGCGATTGCTGAAGCCATTGCCCAAGACAAAGAGCTCACTAAAAACTTACTCGCTGCTGCCGGCGTATCCGTGCCGATTGGCGATGTAGTGACCACCGCCGATGTCGCGTGGCAAGTTGCACAAAAAATTGGTGGGCCAATTGTGCTAAAACCCAAAGATGGCAATCAAGGTAAAGGGGTTGTAGCCAATATTCAAACTGAGGATGAGATTCGCGCAGGCTTTGTAGTAACACAAGCATTCGGTCGCGAAACCATCGTAGAGCGTTACTTACCAGGCGCAGATTACCGATTACTTGTCGTGGGTAACCGCCTCTCGGCAGCAGCTCGACGCGAGCCTGCTCAGGTCGTTGGTGATGGCATTAATAGTATTACCCAGCTAGTCGAGATTGAGAACCAAAATCCATTACGTGGTGATGGCCATGCGACTGCTCTAACAAAAATTCGCTTTGATGATATTGCTTTAGCGCATTTAGCCAGCTCCAGCCTCACCCCAGAATACGTTCCTAAAAAAGGTGAGCGTGTGTTGTTACGCAATAACGCCAATCTTAGTACTGGTGGCACTGCTACCGATGTCACTGACGATGTCCATGCAGATGTAGCAGCGAGTGCGATTGCAGCAGCCCAGATGATTGGCTTAGATATTGCCGGCGTTGATATTCTGTGTGAAGCTATTTATAAACCCCTTGAGGCGCAAGGCGGTGGGATTGTTGAGGTCAATGCAGCGCCTGGTTTACGTATGCATCTCAAGCCCTCTTATGGCAAAAGCCGCCCTGTAGGTGAAGACATCATCAACATGATGTTCCCGCAAGGTGAAGATGGCCGCATCCCAGTGGTGGCAGTTACTGGTACGAATGGAAAGACCACTACGGTTCGTTTAATCTCCCATCTTCTCAATGAAACAGGTTTGCGTGTTGGCATGACTACTACAGATGGTGTCTATATTAATCACAAGTTAATTGATTCAGGAGACTGCAGTGGCCCTCGTAGCGCACGCAACGTCTTAATGCACCCAGATGCCGATGCCGCCGTTCTAGAAACTGCCCGTGGAGGAATGTTGCGCGAAGGTTTAGGCTTTGACCGCTGCGAAGTAGCAGTCGTCACCAATATTGGTGAAGGCGACCACCTCGGCCTGAACTTCATCACCAGCGTTGAAGACCTTGCCATTCTCAAGCGTGTAATTGTGCAAAACGTTGCACCTACTGGGGCAGCTGTTCTTAATGCAGCAGATCCCATCGTTGTCAAGATGGGTGATGTTTGCTCGGGTCGCGTGATCTTCTTTGCGCAAAATCAACACCACCCTGTGATCGCAGCACACCGTGCCAAAAATAAAAAAGTTATCTACTTTGACGGCACTTACATTATTGCCTCCAAAGGATCGCGCGTGATGTATCGCTTTCCAGTAAGTGAAATTCCATTGACGCAAAATGGCGTACTCGGTTTCCAGATTGAAAATGCAATGGCCTCTATTGGTGCAGCTTGGGCCTTAGGCTTAGATGCAGAAAAGATTGCGCGTGGATTGCATAGCTTTGAAAGCTCAGCAAATGCAGTACCGGGTCGCTTTAACCAATTTCAGCATCATGGCGCTACAGTCATTGCTGACTACGGGCATAATCCCGATGCCATGCGTGCGCTAGCTAGCGCCATTCAGGGCATGAAACCCAATAAGAGTCATGTGGTGATTAGTGGCGCAGGTGATCGTCGCGATGAAGACATCCGAGACCTAACTCGCATCCTAGGAAATGCGTTTGACAATGTCATTCTGTATCAAGATCAATGTCAGAGAGGTCGCGAAGATGGTGAAGTACTAAAACTTCTGCAAGAAGGTTTAGTCGGCACTACCAAGGTAAAACAGGTAACAGAAATTCGGGGTGAATTTTTAGCGATTGATACAGCCCTTAGTAATCTTTCTCCTGGAGATATTTGTCTCATACTGATTGACCAAGTCGAGGAATCACTCGCCTACATTAAGGAAAAAGTGCAACCTTAAAAGATGCCTTAAGAGTTAAAAAAGCCCGATCACTTTACTGATTGGGCTTTTTAGTTTTTAGAGAGCGGGGTTTATTCAGCTGCAAACTTAGGCATGATAGTGACGCAAACGATCAATCTCTTCTTTGGATCCCAACATCACCGAGACACGCTCGTGCAAATCCGTTGGCACTAAATCCATAATTAATTCTTTACCATTAGTAGAGGATCCACCAGCCTGCTCCACTAAGAAGCTCATGGGATTGGCCTCGTACATCAAGCGTAATTTTCCAGGTTTATTTGGCTCGCGCTGATCCCACGGATACATAAAGACACCGCCGCGTGACAACACGCGATGCACATCAGCCACCATCGAAGCGATCCAGCGCATATTGAAATCTTTATCGCGCTCACCGCTCGTACCAGCAAGACATTCCTCAACATAGCGGCGTACCGGCTCAGCCCAATGACGCATATTCGACATATTAATTGCAAACTCTTTGGTAGCATGAGAAATCTCAACCGCATGCTTGATGAGAATAAATTCACCAGTCACTTTATTCAAAGTGAACATCACTACCCCATCACCCAGGGTTAAAGCCATCGTTGTTTGGGGGCCGTAGACAACGTATCCAGCAGCCACCTGATGACGACCAGATAGCAAGAAGTCAGAGGTTTGTAATGGCGCATTAGGATTTTGCTTTTTCAAGACTGAAAAGATTGTCCCAATAGAAACGTTTACATCAATATTAGAGGAACCATCTAATGGATCAAATAACAATAGATAGTCACCGGTACCGTTCACGGGAACGGGCAATTCCATTTCTTCGGAAGCTAGACCAGCCAAAGATTTGCAGTCCTGCACACCTTCAATCAGTAAGTCGTTCGCAATCACATCGAGCTTTTGCTGAACTTCACCCTGCACATTACCGGTACCAGCAGAACCTAAGAGGCCAATTAGGGCGCCCTGGGCCACTTCATGACTCAGCGTGTTGCAAGTATCGGCAACCGCCAGCAAAAGCTCTTGCAGGCCTGCAGGCACAGAAGCACCCTTCACCTTGGTCATTTCAAGATATTGCGTGAAATTGGTTTTTAAGCTGGTTGGGGCGTTCAAAAATGATTCTCCGTAGTGTTTCGTAAGCGCGGCGTTTGGAATAAAAGTCTATTTTGCCTTGTTCTGGGGTTTAATTTCCTAATGCCTTTGTAATTACCTCTCTGACATCAGCGGAAAGAGTTTTGTTGGCAGCCACCTCTTCTAAATACGCATGCATCTTTCCTTGGTAGGGCTGAGCAAAAAGACGCCAACGATCCAAGGCTCTTGCTAAACGGGCGGCAACTTGGGGATTGATTGGATCAAGCGCTAACACCGCCTCAGCCCAAAATGCGTACCCACTGCCATCGGCCTGATGAAAGCTCGCTGGATTATTCATACAAAATGCATGAATCACACTTCGAACGCGGTTTGGGTTATTCATTTTAAATGCTACATGCTCGCGCAAGCGATAGACATCTGTCAGGGTTTGCTCGGCACCGTCAACTGGTGGGCGGCTCGATTGGAGTGCAAACCATTTATCCAACACTAAAGCATCACCAGCAAAGCGCTGATAAAAATCCTCTAGACATTCTTTTGCTGCGTTTACTCCGTGGATCACTAAACCAGCGAGTGCCGCATAGCGGTCAGTCATATTGTCAGCGTTTTGATACTGATTGACAGCCATAGGAGCCCAGATCAAGGCATCAGCATCTAGCAACATACTGAGAGCCAGGTTTTTGAGTGCGCGCTTACCTGCGCTAATGGCATCCGGCTTGAATCCATCAGGGGTTTGCATTTGCTGATACAGGGCAGCCCACTCTAGGCGCAAGCTACTGGCCAAGGCTCGACGAAATGCACGACGTGATTTGAAGATCTGTTGCGGATCAACGCTCGTGCACTGTTCATACAAATAGGTTTCAGCTGGCAACGTGAGAGCAAGCTCTTTGAAAGCTGGATCCAATTCTGGATCCAGCAAGATGTCGCGATAGGCAGCGATGAGTTCAGCATCAGGCAAGCGATTCTCCAAAATCATTTGCATCGCTAATTTTTGACCAGACTCCCAACGATTAAAAGCATCGTCATCGCTTGAGAATAAAGCCAATAAATCTGCTTCACTCTGAGAAAAATCCAAGCGGATTGGTGCTGAGAAATTACGATTAAGCGATAAAACCGGGCGCTCATTGATGTTGTCAAAAGTCCAAGTTTGCTTTTCTGCTTTCAGCTCCAATAATTGCTCCACTTGATCGTCGGCAGGTGTGAGTAAGCGAACCTTGAGTGGAATATGAAAAGGCTGCTTCTCGGACTGACTAGGGCTAGGTGCGATGCTCTGACTTAAGGTCAGGTGATATTGGTTTTGAGGCGCATCATATCGCTCCTCAACCTTGATCCGTGGAGTGCCTGCTTGGCTATACCAATTCTTAAACTGGGTTAAATCACAATGGTTGGCATCAGCCATAGCTGCCAAAAAATCATCGCAAGTAACTGCCTGCCCATCATGGCGCTTAAAATATAAATCCATACCCTTACGGAAGCCTTCGACCCCTAGTAAGGTTTGATACATGCGCACAACTTCAGCGCCCTTCTCGTATACCGTTACGGTATAGAAGTTATTAATCTCCTGATACTCATCTGGACGAATAGGATGAGCCATCGGACCTGCATCTTCTGGAAACTGAAGTTGACGCAAGGTACGTACATCTTCAATACGCTTTACTGCTCTACCAGATTGCGTACCCATTTGATCTGCAGAAAATTCTTGATCGCGGAATACCGTCAAACCCTCTTTCAATGAAAGCTGAAACCAATCCTGACAGGTAACGCGGTTACCAGTCCAGTTATGGAAATATTCGTGTGCGACAACACTTTCAATATTGGCGAAATCAATATCCGTTGCCGTCTCGGGCTGGGCTAGCACATACTTGGTATTAAAAATATTAAGACCCTTGTTCTCCATGGCCCCCATATTAAAATCACTTACAGCTACGATCATGAAGCGCTCAAGATCCAATTCCAGGCCATAACGCCTTTCATCCCAGCGAATCGAAGCAATTAATGAGTCCATGGCGTGACGGGTTTTCTTGAGGTCGTGTGGTTCAACCCAAATTTGTAATAATTTTCTAGCGCCACTACCAGTAGTAATTGTTTCCTCGATGCAATCCAACTTGCCCGCTACGAGTGCAAATAAATAGGATGGCTTTGGGAACGGGTCTTCCCATACCGCGCTATGCCAACCATTAGGCAACTTCTCGGTACTAAGTAAGTTTCCATTTGCCAACAACACTGGGCACTCTGTCTCACGCGCTTGTAGAGTCACGCGAAACTTGGCCATCACATCTGGGCGATCCAAGAAGTAGGTGATTTTTCTGAAGCCTTCAGCTTCACACTGGGTAAAGAAATTGCCATTCGAAACATAGAGTCCCATGAGGGAAGTATTTTTTTCAGGGACGCAGATGCAGATAATTTCAACAACGAAGGGATCCTTGCCATCATTCGGTAATGAATAAATACTCAGCGTTTCTGGCGTTAATTCAAAATGACGATGAGCGTCGCCATTGATGCGTAAGCTAACAAACTCAAGCTCTTGCCCTTGCAATACCAGAGGTGCACCGGTTTCATAACTTTTTCCGGGCAGGACTTGAAGTCGACTCTTAACAATAGTGCGCGCAGGATCAAGTGCAATATCTAATTCAACTTGTCCAAAGGTGTAATTTGGGGGGCGGTATTCGAGCCTACGAAAGCTCTGTGGCAGATCAGTTTTCATTGGGCAATTTTAATCGCCCTTGAGCTTAAGCCCAGATTAAGGTGGCTATACCGATGGCAATGAAAGTGACTGCAGCTACGGCATGCACCCACTTGATGGGCATTCGCTTGGTAAATTTCTGGCCAATCCAAACGGCAGGTGCATTTGCCAACATCATCCCCAAAGTAGTGCCAACTGTCACAGAGAAGACATCTGAGTAGCGAGCACCAAGAGCAATCGTGGCAATCTGGGTCTTATCCCCCATCTCAGCCAAAAAGAATAAGCCCACCGTCAACATAAGCACCTGAAAGGCTCGGTCAGCTACCTTAGAGCCAGCCGCATCATCAATATGGTCTGGCACCAATAGCCACAAGCCAATTCCCAAGAAGCTTAAGCTTAAAACCCACTTTAGAACCTCTGGACTCATCAGAGTTGTGAGCCACTGCCCCAAAAAAGCAGCACAAGCGTGGTTTGCGATTGTGGCAATGAAAATACCCACAATAATGGCTAAAGCCTGTTTAGGGTAGCGCGCAGCCAGCATCAAAGAAAGTAACTGCGTCTTATCACCCATTTCAGCCAAGGCAACCACACCAGCCGACAACGTTAAAGCAGAAAAGTCCATAGATTCAACAAGGTGAGTAATTTGAATCTCGATTATCTATGAATAATATGACTCACCTCATGCATTCATCGCCATGAGGTGAGTAGTCTTGCAATATGCTCCGTTATACGCCGCCAGCAATGTTTCTGTTTGAACAAAATCCAAGCCTTGAGCCTGTGCGACTGGTTCTGAAGTCACGACCTCACGATGCACACTTAAGCCATTGCGCAGATACTGAAATATGAATTGGGAACGTTAAAAAACAGTAGTTTTCTGCAGGGAATTCTCTTAAGGATTTGTTACATCTTCAGAAGCTTGCGCTGCAATCAAATTTAAAATCTCGGCTGCAGCAGCTAGGCCGCAGGCAGCTGTCACCATCACAGTTGAGCCATAGCCCGAACAAGCAAGGCCACCATTTGCACTGCCAGCACGCGGCTCATGCGAATACACCGCCCGAATACCTATTTTTCTCTTCAAATTTCTTGAAAAACCATGATCTTGTCTAAGTCCTTGGCGTACCTTAGCCAATAAAGCATCTTGTTCGGTTTTAGAAAGATCGTCACAACGCACAGAAGTTGGATCGGACTTACCGCCAGCCGCACCACACATAACGAGCGCGCGACTATCATTGCTCGCCCATACCGCTAAAGCAATTTTAGTTTGTACAGAATCGGTAGCATC
The DNA here is from genome assembly GCA_903858445.1 of uncultured beta proteobacterium. Taxonomy (GTDB): domain Bacteria; phylum Pseudomonadota; class Gammaproteobacteria; order Burkholderiales; family Burkholderiaceae; genus Polynucleobacter. The sequence continues at coordinate 3,752 of CAIOIX010000393.1, read as the reverse complement.
GAGCACAAGAGCATCAGTTGGAATCAAGATATCCAAATTGCCAGGCTCTAAAAATTCATCGCAGGAGGTAAGCGTGATGTCAGGATTAATTTGACGAATGCGCCCACTCATCGCTTGAACTTTAGCTTTGCCGTACTCACCCTCTAGGGCATGCAACTGACGATTGGTATTACTCTCAGATATGTGATCAAAGTCAATTAGGACCAAATGGCCAATGCCTGTTCGCGCAAGCGCTTCAGCAGCCCAAGAGCCAACACCACCTAAGCCAGCGACTACTACCGTCGCTTGGCGAAAGCGTTCGCGTAACCCTGGACCATAAAGTCGAGCCACCCCTCCAAAACGACGATCTTCTAAATTCGCCTCAACCTTGTCTTCTGCCATAGCTTCTCTTTATACTGATTAAATGGACTCCATTGCTCAACTTCGCAAAAACTACACCCTTGGACAACTCTCCGAAACCGATGTTCCGACAGATCCAATGCCACTGTTTCAGCTGTGGTTCGAGCAGGCAGTGAAGGCTGAGTGCCCAGAGCCAAACTCTATGACCCTAGCTACAGCTGATAAAGCAGGGAATCCATCAGCCCGTATTGTCTTACTAAAAGGTGCTGATCAAAATGGTTTTACCTTTTTCACTAATTACGGCAGTCAAAAAGGCAAAGAGTTGGCCGAACGCCCTCAGGCTGCCCTCCTTTTTCACTGGCATGAGCTAGAACGTCAGGTACGCATTAACGGCACAGTCGAACGCGTCCCAGGTCATGAGAGCGATGAGTACTTTCATTCCCGACCAGCGGCCTCCAGAATTGGTGCTTGGGCTTCTCCACAAAGCGCAGCTATTCCGAATCGTGAATTTTTAGAGGAAGCTGAAAAGCGCTTCAAAGCAGAATTTGGTGAAGCCCCTCCCCGCCCTGAACATTGGGGCGGATACCGCTTAAAGCCTACTGAAATAGAATTTTGGCAAGGCCGTCCATCACGTCTGCATGATCGTATTCATTATCAATTAGACAGTGCTATCTGGAATGTTTCCCGCCTGGCGCCTTAAAAAAATTTAGACGAAGTTAGATGCGATCAACGATTTAAATTTAGTCCTAAATTTAGCCAATTTAGGTGCAACCACTGCCATACAGTAGCCCTGACCTGGGTGTTGGCGGAAATAATCTTGGTGATAGTCCTCTGCAGGGTAAATTGTGGGCGCTGCCTCAATCTGCGTTACTACTTGACTGGAGTAAATTCCAGACGCCTCAAGCTCTTTGATCATCTCATGTGCCACAGCCTGTTGCGCTTCGCTATGCGTAAAAATCACAGAGCGATATTGAGTACCATGGTCGCCACCCTGATAATTTAACGTGGTGGGGTCATGAATGACAAAGAAGACCTCTAATAAATCCCGATAAGAAACAACTTCTGGATTAAAGTACACGTCCACAATCTCAGCATGTCCGGTGACCCCCGTACAAACTGACTCATAACTGGGATTGGGCCTAGCTCCGCCGGCGTAGCCCGAAACAACCAAATCGACCCCCTGAATTTGCTGATAAACAGCCTCAAGACACCAGAAACAGCCGCCACCAAGGGTGGCACGCTCAAGATTAGACTGGATTTGTTTGCTAGTTTCACTCATGGCTTTATCCTAACGCTTTATTGAGTTACCCGCTGACGCACCTCACCCCGAAGACAACATGAATCGCTTTACGCTCCAGTTAGAAGAAATCCAGGCAGCCTATGCCGCAGAACCAAACCCCAGCCTTGAAGTGAGATTAGATCGCATTGGCCGTATTGAAAAAATGATTACCGCCAATGAAGAAAAGATTTGCAAAGCACTGGCAGCAGATTTTGGTGTTCGTCATTCAATTGAAACGCGACTTGCAGAATTACAAATCATCTATCAAGCCTGCAAATACACCCGCAAGCATCTTAAAGAATGGCTCAAGCCAACCCTAGTGGATACCCCTTCCTTTATGGGAAGCTCCCAAGCTTGGGTAGAAAGTCAATCCATGGGTGTTGTTGGCATCATGAGCCCCTGGAACTACCCCATTCAACTGGCGCTTACACCAGCGATTGCCGCCCTTGCTGCTGGTAATCGAGTTTGGCTAAAAACTTCTGAGCGCAGCTCACGCACCTCAGGATTCTTGGCGAGCTTGATTCAGGAATATTTTCATCCTAGTGAATTTTGCGTAAGCACGGGTGGTGCAGAAGTTGCAGAAACATTTGCAGGACTTGCCTTTGACTATCTATTTTTTACTGGTTCAGAAGAGATTGGTAAAAAAGTGATGCGCTCTGCTGCAGAGAGCCTGACGCCAATTACCTTGGAGCTTGGCGGAAAATCTCCAGTAATCGTGGATGCATCGGCCGAATTAAAAGATGCGGCAGCCAGCATTATTTATGGCAAACTTCTCAACGGCGGCCAAACCTGCATTGCCCCAGATTATGTTTTGATTGGTCAAGAGAACCAAGACACCTTTATTCGTGAGTTACAAGCTGCAGCGCAAGCTCAGTTTTCAAAACCAGAAGAGTTAACTGGGCCAATTGATGATGCCCAGCTCACGCGCTGGCACTATTTAGTCGGTGATGCGGTTCAACGCGGTGCCCAAGTCATCCCCTTACTAAAGGGAGACACGCAAAACTCCAGAAAGTTTGAACCCGTTGCACTAACTAATGTACCCAGTGAGTCTCTAGTGCTTCAGGAAGAGATTTTTGGACCAATTCTGCCAATTATTACAACAGCCGATATTTCTACAGCTATTGCTTACGTAAATAGCAAACCGAAGCCGCTAGCACTTTACTGGTTTGGTAAAGACAAGAAGAATATGGGTCTCGTTCTAAATGAAACCCGTTCAGGTGGCGTCGCTATCAATGACACCCTGTTGCATGCCGCTGTTGAAGGCTTACCCTTTGGTGGAGTGGGTGCAAGTGGCATGGGCGCCTATCACGGGAAGGCGGGATTCGACACTTTCAGTCATCGCAAATCGATCTTGCAGGTACGCGGGCTATTTGGTCTGAAGCTCTTGCGCGGTACAAAACCCGCAAGACCTCCCTATGGCGCCAAGGTGGAGCGCTTACTGCGCTGGATGAAATAACGCAGCACTAAGCTTTATAAAAATAGTCGGATTGCAAAAGCGATCAACAGCACTCCGACGAAGATCCAGAGGACCGCTGCCCAACGTGGCCTTCCCTGAAAAAATCTGAGAAAAATTTGGCCCATGTAAATTAAGCCAGTGAGATAACTCATACTCATCAACTGCAAGACGCAGGCAAGATAAAAAAATGTATGAATCGGATATGCAAAATCTGGTCGGATAAATTGTGCAAAGAAAGAAACAAAAAAGAAGATTGCCTTGGGGTTGGTCAGCGATAAAGCCAATGCGGCAATAAAAGGATGCAAGCCATTGATAAAGCTTTGGCTAGCATCCCGATGACTTACTGCATAATTAGAAGCACTCCAGCGCGCCTTTCCAGCGCGTACTAAACCCACACCTAAGTAAGCCAAATACAAAGCGCCCAAGGTACGGACGATATTAAAGATTGTTGGTGATGATTTCAGCAATGTGGCGGCGCCCAAGGCTATGCCAATCATTAAAACGGAATCACCAATAAAAATCCCAATGGCCGCCCACATGCCAGAGCGCCAACCCTTTTGTGCGGTAATGGTTAAAACATAAAGAGAGTTGGGGCCTGGAAATAAGATCGTTAAAAACGTTCCTAGCAGATAAGTTGGAAAATCAATGATTCCAGCAGTTGAGGGGGATAAAAGCCAT
>CAIOIX010000392.1 GCA_903858445.1 uncultured beta proteobacterium | reverse complement strand
CAATCTTTTTAACTTCATCGCCAATAAAAAAGCCATCCTAGGATGGCTTGTTCATAAAGCTTAAGCAGTATTGATATGTTAAGCGAGTTGGGCTTCAACCTCAGTAATCTTTTCTAAGGCCGCCGCAAGATGATCAAGGGTGCGATCAACATGTGCCAATTTTTCAAGACCAAATAAACCAATCCGGAAAGTGCGGAAGTCTGGACGCTCATCGCATTGCAATGGAACGCCAGCGGCAGTCTGCAGACCCAGAGCAATGAACTTCTTGCCGGACTGAATATCAGCATCCTTGGTATAACTTACGACAACGCCAGGAGCCTGAAAGCCCTTTGCTGCAACTGATGGGTAACCTTTGGATACCAGCAGCGTGCGGACCTTGGTGCCTAACTCTTGTTGTTTTTGCTTTAGAGCGGCAAAACCCAAAGACTGAGTTTCTTTCATAGTGGCACGCAAAATCTTAAGGGCGTCCGTTGGCATTGTGGTGTGATAAACATGTCCGCCCTTTTCGTAGGCCTCCATAATTTGCAACCACTTTTTGAGGTCCATTGAAAAGCTGCTACTTTGAGTCGACTCAATACGCTCGCGAGCTCTTTCACCAAGGGCGATTAGAGCGCAGCAAGGGGAGCTACTCCAACCTTTCTGCGGCGCAGTAATCAGAACATCGACACTACAAGCTTTCATGTCCACCCACATTGCACCAGAAGCAATGCAATCGAGTACAAACAAGCCTCCCACTGAGCGTACCGCCTCACCTACAGTCTTGAGGTAATCATCGGGAAGAATAATTCCGGCCGATGTTTCCACATGGGGAGCAAATACTACTGCTGGTTTTTCTTTGAGAATAAAAGCAACAACCTCTTCAATTGGAGCTGGGGCAAAGACGCCTTGTGCAGTGGCTTCCAATTGCTTGCCTTTAAGGATGGTAATGTCTTGAGTGATATTGGCCAAATCGAAAATCTGTGTCCAGCGATAACTAAAATAACCATTACGCAACACTAAGCATTTTTGATTGTTCGCGAATTGACGGGCAACCGCCTCCATGCCAAAGGTACCGCTACCAGGAACGATCACAGCAGAGCTAGCGTTGTATGCATCTTTTAAGACGCTAGAAATATCTACCATCACTTTTTTGAATTCTTCAGACATATGATTCAAAGAGCGGTCGGTATAAACAACCGAAAACTCTAAAAGACCGTCTGGATCAACATTTGGAAGTAAGCCTGGCATATTCATTTCCTAGAAATTCTGTAGATAGCCCTAAATGATACTGATTTAGTTATTTATTGCACTGCAATTCGATTGTCCCTAATCAATTTGCCCCATTTAGCCTGATCTAAGCGCAAAAAGACTGCAAAATCATCAGCACTACCGCTAGCAGGGTCACTCCCCCGCTCTAGCATGGCCTTTCTCAGCTTTTCCTGACTTAAGGTCATTGCCACCCCTTGGCTCAGCTTTTGCACTACTAATTTTGGGGTGGCTGCAGGAGCAAAAAGGCCGAACCAGCCGACTGCGCTATAGCCTGGTAACCCTGATTCGGAGACCGTTGGAATAGTCGGCAAGGCTTCAGAACGTTTTGCTCCAGTCTGCCCTAAAGCAAGCAACTTACCCGTTTCAATTTGTGGCATCACAGTTTGGGCTGGAGCAAACATCAAATCAATGTGGCCAGCCAACAGATCAGTCAAGGCCTGCCCTGTTCCCTTGTAAGGAATATGGAGCAATTCAACACCAGCCATTGAGGCAAATAACTCACCAGCCAAATGCGATGCTGATCCAGCGCCTGAAGAACCGAAGCGAAGCTTACCAGGATTGGCCTTTGCAAAAGCAATCAGCACTTTAATGGAGTTGATATTCAGGCCAGGGGTAACTGTAACCACATAAGGGGAAGCAGAGACCAAAGCGACGGGAGAAAATTGCGCAATATTCTTATCCGTTATCGCTGCTGTAGATCCCATCAGCAAGGTATAACCATCAGACGGAGATTGCGCCACGAGTTCAGCACCAATTGCACCACTAGCCCCTGGGCGATTCTCAATAACAAGAGGTTGCTTCCACAACTCTGTGAGTGATGGCGCCATCAAACGAATTAAGGTATCAGCGCCTCCGCCAGGTGGAAATGGCACAACCACTTTAAGTGTCTTTGAGGGAAAAGTATCTGAGCCTTGTGCTTGAGAATATCCAAAGTTAAAGAAACTAAACACAATCAAGGCAGAAATGAAAAATCTGCGCATCTGAGACCCCTTAGATTTCGTCAGCAATAGTCGTTCTTAAGGTAGAGATACCATCGATTGAGCACTCAACGACGTCACCCGGTTTGAGATACAGATCTTCCGCATTCTCTTTCCCCACCGCCACCCCTCCAGGGGCGCCAGTTGAAAACATGTCGCCAGCCTCAATTGGGATAAAGCGAGAGAAGTGCTCGAGAATATCGGAGATCTTCCAGATTTGGTCCCGTGTATTTACGCGCATACGCTCTTGCCCATTAACAGAACAAGTCATCCACAAGTCATAGACATCAGGGATCTCATCGATCGTCACAATCTCTGGTCCAAGCGGGCCAAATCCTGGAATATTCTTAGCCGTCCAAAAGCGTGAGCCTGAAGCAACTTCACGTAACTGTAAGTCACGGCAGGTGAGATCATTCAGAATGGTCACGCCAGCAACATAACTCATAGCCTCATCTTTTTTAGCGCCGAGCGCCCGCTTTCCAATCACAAAAACCAACTCAGGCTCGTAATCCAATCGAGTAATACCTTTAGGGCGAATGACCGTTGCCTCGTGCCCAGATAAGCAAGAATTCAACTTAATAAATGATGTGGGTTCTTGTGGAATTTCTTTAATTAAGTTTGTGCGCTTGAGCTCTTCTAAATGCGTGCGGTAGTTTTTCCCAACACACAAAAACTTTTCAGCATCAATAATGGGTGGCAAATAAGTAATGCCGGTAGCCTTTATCAGTAATTGAGGGGCGGAGGCAGGGATTGTTCTAACCCATGCCTTTGCCTGATCCATCACCTTGATGCCAGCCCTCAAAAACTCTTTCATCCCTACTGGAAAATCTTTTACACCCTGTGCACTTGCTACATCATTGAATGGTAAAACCAAATCACCTAAGAGGTTAGGAATTCTGGCGCCAATTTCAGGGGTGAATGATCCGCTGCGAGTAAAGGTAATGAGTCTCATCGTTTTTTAGTCTTATATTGAAGTGGTAAAAGTTTTAAAGTTAGTCCGAGCCAAACTGCAAATTATTTTTCTGCCGCTTTTCAATCGAATTCTTTAGCAAGGCGGCAATCCGATAAAAGCCATGACCGAACTTTCCATAAGGCATCGTCAAGAAAAAACTCATGACAAATCCCAGATGAATTGCGAGCAAGACTGCCATAGACGCAGTTTCACGATAAGCCAAGAGAGCTAAGCCGGATGCGCTAATGCAAAAAAGTAGCACAATAAAAGCTCTATCCATTGGCTTTTGTGTTGCGTCCCCATGATCAGCATGGCGGTTTAAATTTAAGTAGAGCAAACCAGCAGGACCTACCAGCAAGCCTATACCTCCGACCGTTCCTAAAATTACGGGAAGACTGTTTAATGCATATGGCGCATGCAAATCCAGTAAATAGTGATACAGCGTTGCTATAGACGTTGCCGCAAAACAAAAGAGGAACCCATAAAAAGTAAGGTGATGAAAGCGTTTGCGCCAAAGTGAAAAATTATCATCTTCATTATTGCAACCATCACCATGACCACCACCAAGATATTTTAAAGTCAAGGCATCATGTGTAGCTTCTGCCGCAGCGACTCCAGAGATTACCCCACCAGAGATTGCACTCCAGAAAGAAAATATACCTGCGCCTAAGGCCATTAATGCAAATCCAAAAATCAGCCCAAACATCAAAGCCAAAGTATTGTGAGAAAAGATTGCGTAAAAGTTGCCGTCTATAGCGCCAGAAAATAAGCTGCCATTAACCCATAGAGTCAGGAGTAAAAACCCAATCAAAGAAAAAGAGCTGACTAACACCATCGTCAGCCCGTTCTTTTTATACAAAGCGCCAAATGCCTTAGGCCAAGCATAAGTTATATAGGTTTCCTTACGCACCCGCGCCATTACTCGAGGAATGTTGACTCCAAATTCATGTGGAGGTGCGTACTGGCAGGCATGCAGACAAGCGCCGCAGTTATGGCAAAGATTGGCCAGATAGTTCATATCGGCTGCATTAAAATCAATTCTGCGAGTCATCGCTGGAAATACCGCGCAAAACCCCTCGCAATAGCGACAGGCATTACAAATCTGGAGCATACGCGCAGCCTCCACCTCTGGAGAGCCTGATGCCAGAATGGTGGCCTCTTGGACCAATTCTTTAAGTTGCTGCATTTTATATATCCCGATGACTGAGGGCGTATTGCGCCGCCCGTGTTCCTGCAATTCTGCCAAAGGCAGTTCCAATCGCCATGCCAATACCTGCCGCATAGCCCTTCCCTAAAACATTTCCGGCCATCATCTCTCCGGCTACAAACAAGTTATCACTTGGCTTGCTGCCAAAATGCACTTCAGCTTTTTCGGTAGTCTTGAGACCAAGATAGGTAAAGGTCACACCTGGTCGCAATATATATCCATAGAACGGGCCAACATCAATAGGTAGCGCCCAATGGGTCTTTGCGGGTTGCAGGCCCTCGGTATGGCAATCATCCATGATCGTATGATCAAAAGTGCCAACCTTACAAGCAGCGTTATATTCGCTAACCGTTTTCAGGAGGGCCTTCCTATCTAAGCCCAGCATATCCGCCAGATCCTCTAAAGTATCGGCCTTATCCCCTGGAAATACTGGGGGCATAAATCTACCCAATACTTTTGAGTCAATAATTGAATAGCCAATCTGACCAGGTTGGTGGGCCACCAACCTTCCCCAAAACGCATAACGTTTTGGCCAGAAATCCTCTCCTTCATCAGAAAAGCGCTGAGCATTTTTATTCACGACAATTCCAAACGAAACGCAATCGACCCGCGTACAGATTCCCCCATCATAGAGCGGGGCACGTGCATCAACTGCCACCATATGTGCTTGAGTCGCATCACTCACGGAGTCAGCACCCATCTCAATGAGTTGCTTTAATAGAACGCCATTGTTATATCGAGTACCTCGAATCAGGAAGTTATCTGCGGGTGCCTCACCGAATTCATTAACGCCCCATGCTTCTTTTAACCATTCGCGATTAGACTCGAAACCACCGGCAGCCAATACGCAAGATTTCGCTTCGATACGCTCATTACCCACAAAAGCCCCTAAGAATTTTCCATTCTTGATTTCCAAGGAAGTTACCGTAGAGTCATAGCGAATCTTGACGCCAAGTTTTTCAGCGCTGCGATAGTAGGCATTCACCAAAGCTTTACCACCGCCCATAAAGAATGCATTGGTTCTTGATAGATTTAGTGTGCCAGACAAGGGTGCCTGAAATCTCACGCCATGTTTTTGCATCCAGCCACGACACTGCGAAGATGCGCGGATAGTCAAACGAGCTAATTTTTCATCTGTAATACCACTAGTGACCTTCATTACGTCTTGCCAATACTCCTCTTCGGGGTAGGCGTCACTCATAACGTCTTCAGGGGCTTCATGCATTGAGCGAATATTGCGGGTGTGGGCAGAATTACCGCCACGCCATTCCTTAGGCGCTGATTCTAGAAGTAAAACGCTGGCGCCAGCCTCTTTTGCCATTAAGGCGGCACAAAGGGCAGCATTGCCACCACCAATCACAAGAACATCAAACATATTTAACCTAAAAAATGTATCGAAAACCTAACAACAATGAACTGTAATGCGTTTCTTTAAATAGATCCTAAGCGCAGGTCAAGGCGCCCTCACTTCACTAACTCTAGCCTTGGTAGATGAAACTAAAATACCGGTCACAATTAAACCAAAAGCCAATCCGTGATACAGCTTGGGGGGCTCTCTCAGCATTGCGGCCGATAGAAGCGCAGTAAATAAAGGGATGAGATTGGCAAAAAATGCAGCTACAGTTGGCCCCGCACCACTCACGCCCAGCCCCCAACAACGATAGGCAATCAAGGATGGACCAATCGCCACAAACAGAATGAGTGAGGCAGTAAAGATGTTCAGGTTAAGGTAGGCGTAGCCCCCTGCAATCTCAAAACCATCAAAAAATACTGTCCATAGCAAACCCACCAATACTTGCGCCATTAGAAAATCTGCCCATGGCCACTGACGCTCAGTACTTTTCCCCGGGCGACTTAACATCCAGCTATAAAAAGCCCATAAGATCGTGGCGAGCATAATCAAAAGATCGCCTACGACCCATTCCATCGATACCAAAGTAAAAATCTCGCCCCTAGTCAACACAACCGTTACACCCAAAAGTGAAACCACGGCACCAATAAGCTGCAAAAAAGTAGGTCTGACTTTATAGAACAAGGCCCCAATCAAGAGCATCCAGATCGGCATACTTGCCCCAATCAAGGTCACATTAATAGGGGTAGAGGTTTGTAAAGCAAGATAAAGCAGGACGTTGTAGCTACCCACCCCGAAAAGACCAAGTAATAAAAAACGGGTCTTGTTTTGCCAAAGTGCGCTACTCGGTTTAAAGATACGCCAGCCCAAAGGAAGCAATAGCAATGCCGCTAATGCCCAGCGCACTGCGCTCAGGGTAATTGGAGAAACGCTACCAACCAATAGGCGTCCAGCAATAGCATTCCCCGCCCATAGGGCTGTGGCAACAACTAGATAGAAAATGGTGGCTAAATTGAGCTGGAGCATCGGAAAGTATTGAACAGATAGGAAAATCAAGGGCCCCAACTAGGGACAACCCCCTCATTGTAGAAACAAATGCCCAGTATTGCTAAGATAGAGATTAATTAGGTCAAAGCGTATGTAAATGACCTCAAATAGAAGGATAAAGATAGTGTCGATTATTACTAATATTGAAGACCTCCGGGTGCTCCATCAAAAACGCACCCCCAGGATGTTTTATGACTATGCTGACTCCGGCTCTTGGACTGAGTCAACTTACCGAGCTAACGAATCTGATTTTCAGAAGATCAAATTACGCCAACGGGTAGCAGTAGATATGACTAATCGCACTACTAAAACCACCATGGTAGGTCAAGAAGTGGCTATGCCGGTTGCACTCGCCCCTACTGGACTTACTGGAATGCAACACGCTGATGGTGAAATCTTGGCGGCTCGTGCGGCTGAAAAATTTGGTGTGCCATTTTGCCTGTCCACCATGAGCATCTGCTCTATTGAAGACGTCGCAGAACATACGAGCAAACCATTTTGGTTCCAACTCTACGTCATGAAAGACCGTGGATTTATAGAGCGTCTCATTGAGCGGGCTAAAGCTGCCAATGTTTCCGCACTCGTTCTCACGCTAGATCTGCAGATTTTGGGACAACGCCATAAGGATCTTAAAAATGGACTATCAGCACCGCCAAAATTAACCCTGGCCAATATGATTAATATGGCCACAAAGCCACGCTGGTGTCTAGGTATGGCTATGACGCCACGTAGAACTTTTCGCAATATTGTTGGGCATGCGACGGGTGTTGGAAATATGTCCTCGCTTTCCTCCTGGACCGCAGAGCAGTTTGATCCAGGTTTGAACTGGGGTGATGTTGAGTGGATTAAAAAATTGTGGGGTGGTAAATTAATCATTAAAGGCATCCTTGATTCAGAGGATGCTCGTCTAGCAGCCAACTCAGGGGCAGATGCTTTAATTGTTTCCAATCATGGTGGGCGCCAACTCGATGGCGCCATTTCAAGTATTCAGGCATTGCCTGGCATCGTAGAGGCCGTTGGTAAGGATATTGAAGTGTGGATGGATGGCGGCATTCGTTCTGGGCAAGATGTCTTAAAAGCCTGGGCTCTAGGTGCTCGCGGCACGATGATTGGTCGCCCATTTTTATACGGCTTGGGCGCAATGGGCGAAGCTGGCGTGACCAAATGTCTCGAACTCATTCACAATGAACTCGAGATCACCATGGCTTTTACTGGTCACCGCGATATTCATAACGTTACTAAAGATATTTTGTACCCAGGAACCTTTTAAAATTAAATACATCATTGATCATCCTTTTGTTGCCTTTGCCTTTACTTTTTTAGTTTGTGCAACTTCCGTTTGGTTTGGTAATGCAATTCTGAGTAAATACCGCACCAAGGACAGCGAGACAGCTTCTGATCTTGGAATTATTCAGACTGCTACCTTGACGCTTCTAGGGCTTATCATTGGCTTCACCTTTTCCATGGCCATTGATCGCCATGATCAAAGAGAGATTCTTGAGGAGGCGGAGACAAATGCTATTGGCACCGAGTACCTTCGCTCTGACCTCCTTCCTGTGGCATCAGCATCAACCATCAAGGTACTCTTAAATAGCTACCTTGATCAGCGCATCTTGTTTTACTCAAAACAAGATCAAGAGTCGATAGCCGTCATTTCGGAGCGAACAAATGAACTGCAAAGCGCCCTCTGGAAGGAAATTCTGCCAATTTCCCGCTCGCAACCCCATGCGGTGACTGCTTTGATTGTCTCGGGCATGAATGATGTCCTTAACTCCCAGGGCTATACCCAAGCAGCCTGGTGGAATCGCATCCCTTATACCGCCTGGGGACTTATGGGGGCAATTGCAATCTGCGCTAATCTATTGGTAGGGTTTGGGGCAAGGAACTTTCGGCATAACGTTGCCCTCTTTATGATTTTTCCCTTTGTCATTGCAGTCTCTTTCTTTTTGATTGCCGACATTGACAGCCCAAGAGGTGGGGTTATTAAGATTGAGCCTCGTAATTTAATACAGTTAAAACATACTTTAAGTAACCCAAGTACAACAACGAAATAATGCGATAAAGCACTTTGAATAGGCGGTAAAAATGAAACGAGTTGTAGATGTATTTAAAAACCGTGGGCGCGATTTAGTATGGACATATGTCATTCATTTGGGAAATTTGGAGTTTCATCCTGCTCAAATTGATTTTGAAGTTGAGGCTTTAAGGTTGTCTCAATTGGATAAGCGCGGATCCGTTAGCGAGCTAAGTGCTAGAGTAAGATTGTCTAACTAGCGCGTACTTAATGATCGCAAAATAGTTATTGTCAATCGCTGTATTCATCACAATGGTTATAAATTTATCCAAAATATCATGTCGATTGCACGCCATCACCTCCCATCTATTTTTTCGATTTCCTCATTTTTTTCTTGGCTGTAGTCGGACTCGGCGCAATCAATCTCAAGGGTTAATTTCCTAACGGAGGCGAACCTTATGATTTATGCAAAACAGGTTATGGCTTATTGGGGCGACTCATATTCATTATTACAGCCCTACGTCTTTGCATTCCAATTACTTCTGGCGCCCCAGTTCTATCGACAACAAACCCAATACTTTATAGCTTAGCTAAAAAAACACATTGACTCTTGTATTCTCTATCGCTGATCCTACCTGTTATGGGAATCCTATTTCTCAAGGCGGGTAGTAGAGAAGTTCATTTTTTCAACTGGGCACTCCCCAGATCAAGAGGCCTGACCCCTTATTAAAAAAGCTTTTAAGGGCCCCATGAGTGATCTGGTAATGCACCCCCTACTTCCTCATTGGAATACATACCCTTACTGCTTTGTGGCACCATTACACCCTGAAAACGATACACTTTGTCGCACGCCAATCAGCATGACCCTGAAAAAGATAGGAATTACTAGAATATGAAACCACTCAGCAAAAAAGCAAAGATCGCTATAGCCTGGACGACCCTCATGACCGTCATTGGATCAGCCATGCTTCACCAATGGGAGTTCTTTGCTATGGGCTGCGCTTCAGTAGCTATGATCTTGATTGCCAACCACTTTGACCTATTAAAAGATCCAGACAATAAAAAATGAGGTCAACCCTTGGGGCATGACCTCATCATCAGCCACCTCTACTAGCGTGACTATATTAATCTCTGGCTAATTAAAGAGCTGGGTAATCGGTATAGCCAACTTCTGCCCCACCATAAAATGTGGCGCGGTTATAAGGATTCAATGGTGCACCCTTTTCAAAACGCTCGGCCAAATCTGGGTTAGAGATATATAAGCGACCATAAGCAACCGCATCAGCCAAACCCTCTTCAAGAACTTTTTCACCCATTGCTTGATCGTAGCCGCCGGCGCTAATAAATTGGCCTTGGTACGCCTTGCGGAACATCTCTGAAGTTACCGGAGCACCTTCATTTATTTGATCATTGCCACCCGCGCTAGTTGAACGGGGCTCAATCATGTGCACATAGGCTAAGTTGCAAGTATTTAACTTATTGATAACGGCGCTAAATAAGGCGACAGGGTCGCTATCGCTAATGTCATTAAAGCTACCGTAAGGGGACAGGCGGACACCAATGCGATCGCTTGGGAATACTTTAGCAACAGCCTCAATCACTTCACCTAGCAAGCGTAGGCGATTCTCAACTGAGCCACCATATTCATCTGTACGTTGATTCGTCTTATCTTGTAAAAACTGGTCTAAAAGGTAACCGTTGGCCGCATGAATTTCCACACCATCAAACCCGGCAGTCTTGGCATTTTGGGCAGCCAACTCATAATCCTTCAGCAAGCGCGCAATGTCATCACCAGTCATAGCCTTAGGCGTCTCGTAGTCATGTAGTTGCCAATCTGCGCCATATGTTTGGCCAGCAGGGGCAATTGGAGATGGCGCCTCTGGCAAACCTTGTTCGGGGTGCAATGAAGAATGTGAAATACGGCCCACATGCCATAACTGCGCAACGATTGAGCCCTCCTTTGCATGAACTGCCTGAACAATCTCTTTCCAAGCTGCAGTTTGCTCAGCAGAATAGATGCCGGGGGTAGCAGGGTAGCCCATGCCTAACGGAGAAATTTGGGTAGCCTCAGTAATAATGAGACCTGCACTTGCACGCTGGGAGTAATAAGTCTTAGCTAATGGGTTTGGCACGTCACCAGCAATGGCACGCATTCTAGTTAAAGGGGCCATCACTAGGCGATTCTTCAGCTCAATGGAGCCGAGCTTTACTGGGGTAAACATCATTTCTTTTCCGAGCATTGCGATCTTTCTTTTCTTAACAACAAATAAATATGAACCGTGACTGTAGCAAGATTGCTGCAATTCTGCTTAGACATGAATTCCTTTACGCTTACTACGACTGGCACTCAGGCTGACCCCAAAGCGCTCCTGAATGCAATCAGATAAAGCCTGAAACTCTTCCAAACGGGCGGTCGAAGAACGGGCAACCAAGGCAATCACCCTTTTGGGGGCAGGTGCCGCCAATGGCTTGGCTGCTAACTCGGTGCCATTTAACAATCCACCCGTGACAGCCATCTCTGGCAGCAAAGTAATTCCCATGCCAGATTCCACCATTTGTAGCAATGTCAACAAGCTAGTCGCCTCCATGCCCTCTGCATTACGAATATCAGAACGTCTGCAGGCCTGCAAACTGTGCTCGCGCAGGCAATGACCCTCCTCCAATAAAAGTAACCTCTCAGCCATCTTGGCTGGCAGATGTACGTAGTTACCCAGCAGCGCAGCATCACCCTTTCTGGCGACCAACCAAAAATCATCATCAAATAATTCTTTGACCAATAAGCTATCGACGTCATAAGGCAGAGCAATCAAAGCAAAATCTAATTGATGATCAGCAAGTCTAGTTAATAAATTCGCCGTCAGATCCTCTCTCAAGGCAATTTTCAGCTCTGGAAAGCGATTACGAATATCCGGCAGAACATTGGGCAGTAGAAATGGTGCAATTGTCGGAATCACCCCTAGACGAATTGTGGCGGTCATCGGCCTAGCCGTTCCACCCGCATACTCCACCAAATCCTCAGAAGCGGCCAAAATAGCTCTGGCACGCTCCAAAACCTCTAAACCAATTGGCGTAATAGAAACGCTCTGACGATCTCGCTCTACCAAGCGGATTCCCAGGCTATCTTCCAGCTCTTTTAGTCCCGCACTTAAGGTTGATTGGCCAACAAAACAGGCCTCTGCAGCACGTGTAAAACTTAACTCCTTTGCCAAGGCAACAAAATAACTAAGCTGTCTTAATGAAGGTAAAGAGGCCATATTCACCCATTCCGTATTTATCTAATATTTCGATTGATAATATCATTATTATTCATTTGACCAATAACAATTGAAGGTTCAGACTCCATACATGGTTGAGCAAGCAAAACTGCTTCGCTTAAATGAATTATTAAACTTTACACAGAGGCACTAAAAATGGCACGTCCTGAAATAAAAACATTCCAAAATCTCGAGTCTGCATTCGCTGGCGAATCCATGGCTCATATTAAATATCGCTATTTCGCCAAATTAGCTCGCGCTGCTGGCGATGAAGAAACTGCACAAATTTTTGAAGCAACGGCCGACCAAGAAGTGATGCATGCTTTTGGTCACCTAGACTTACTCTACCCTGCCACCACCATTACCCCAATACGCGCATTGGAAATTGCGATTGAAGGTGAAACCTATGAGTACTCCGAAATGTATCCCAGCTTCCGAAAAACGGCAGTTGAGGAAGGTAATGCAGCGGCTATCAAGGAAATGGATGAACAAATTGCCGAATCGAAAGAGCATGCTGAACAATTCCAGGCGGTACTGTCTAAAGCGGCTAAACGCTTTGCAGCCTTGGCGAATGTAGAAGAGCGCCATGCTAATCACTATAAAAAAGCGCTAGAAAAAGCAAAGGAATTCGCAGTCAAATAATTCGCAACAGAATGAAATCGCAATTAAATTTAAACTATTCACTATTAAACGAAGGAATGAATATGAAATCTTGGCAATGTATCGTGTGTGGCTTCATCTATGACGAAGCGAAAGGCCTGCCTGAAGATGGCATCGCTCCAGGCACCCTGTGGACCGACATCCCTGAAGATTGGGAATGTCCAGACTGTGGCGTAGCGAAGTCTGACTTTGAAATGGTTCAAGTTGCCTAATAGAGCCAATATTTTGAATTGCAATTTAATGCAGCACTATGGAGCCCAGCTTTGAATCAAGATAAACAACAAACGCAGTCGGCTATTGTCATTATTGGTAGCGGATTGGCTGGCTTCACGGTTATTCGCGAAATCCGAAAATTAGACAAAACAGTACCCATTACCTTGGTCACGCGTGAGCCAGGATATTTTTACTCAAAGCCAATGCTGTCTACTGCCTTCGCCAGCAAAAAAGAGGCTGGGCAGTTGGTCTCCTCACCCCAAGATAGTATGGCTTCTCAATTAGATATAACCATCATGAGTGAGGCTGAGGTAAGTAGCATTGATGCAGTCTCACAAATAGTCTCCACCAATCGAGGCACTCTTCCGTATAGTAAGTTGGTAATGGCCTTAGGCGCAGATCAAATTCGCCTCCCCCTCCATGGCAACGCTGCTGATGCAGTGCTGACCGTAAATAGCCTAGAGGACTACACAAAGTTCCGCGAAGCAATTGTCGGAAAAAAGAGGGTTGCAATATTGGGCGCAGGCTTAATTGGGTGCGAATTTGCAAATGACCTAGCGCTGGGTTCTTATGAAGTCGATGTGATTGATCTGGCACCCCAAGCTTTAGGTCGACTACTACCAAAAGAAGCAGCACAAGAGTTGCAAAATAAACTCAGTGATTCAGGTGTGCGCTGGCATTTTGGCACAACCGTGCAATCAATTGATCGCACTGGTGGCGATTTGCAGGTCACCCTAGCAAATGGCCACATTATTCAGAGTGACGTAGTGCTTTCCGCAGTCGGTTTAAGACCTCGGTTGGATCTAGCCAAGGCTACCGGATTGGCAACTGGCGCCGGCATTCAGGTAAATCGTCAATTGGAAACTAGCATCAAAAATATTTACTCACTAGGTGACTGCGCTGAAGTGGAGGGTTTGGTATTGCCCTACGTTATGCCAATTATGCAGGCAGCCAGAGCATTGGCCCCTACCCTCTTGGGTCAGGATACTCCCCTCAACTACCCAGCAATGCCGGTAATGGTAAAGACTCCTGCCCTGCCAACCATTGTTTCGCCACCTGCTAAGGATGCGATTGGCGCATGGAAAATAAATCCACTTGAAGGTGGCTTAGAGGCTCGATTTGAATCAATCGACGGCAGGCTCCAAGGCTTCGTACTGATGGGTAGCGCAACTGCACAACGCGGCGCCCTTACAAAAGAGTTACCCGCAATACTCCAATAAAGGATTCAATTTCTGACTTGTCTACTGAGTAATAGAAAAGGCCCGCAATCTGCGGGCCTTTTCGGTAATACGCAAGTAGCAAATTAAGAAACCACTACAAACCAAGTAGTGTTGTGT
>CAIOIX010000391.1 GCA_903858445.1 uncultured beta proteobacterium | reverse complement strand
CGATCTCCAGGGTGGAATGGGGTTTTGGGAGAACCATTCTGCAACAGGCATTTGGGCAATCACAAGGGTCAAGCATGTTGAATCGGTCATCCAGGATTTCGAAGATGACATTCACAAGACGTGACTTTATTAAGCATGCTGGTATTGCAGCATTGCCTTTGGTAGCTGGTAATACCTTTGCACAAACTGCAGAATTTAATTTAAAGTTTGGTAGTAATTTACCTGCTACTCACCCGTTAAATATTCATGCATATAAGATGGCATCGAAAATTAAAACAGAGACAAAGGGGCGTGTTGATATTCAGGTCTTTCCTTACAACCAATTAGGAAATGATACTGATATGCTGTCGCAATTACGTTCCGGCGCATTAGACTTTATGACTTTATCGCCCTTGATTTTGGGTTCGCTTGTTCCACAGGCTCAAATCAATGGCGTAGGTTTTGCATTTAAAGATTACAAACAAGTATGGTCGGCAATGGATGGTGAGTTGGGCGCCTATGTGCGTCGTCAAATTGCCAATACCGGCACTATCTTTGCATTCGATAAGATTTGGGACAACGGCTATCGTGAAGTAACAAACAGTGTGCGACCTATTAATAAGCCAGAGGATTTAAAGGGTATCAAGTTACGTACCCCTCCAGGTCCAATGTGGGTGTCATTGTTTAAAGCATTAGGCGCTGCGCCAACCCCATTGAATTTTGCAGAAGTTTACTCAGCCCTGCAATCTAAAGTAGTTGATGGTCAAGAGAATCCTTTGGCAATTATCTATACCGCCAAGTTATATGAAGTGCAGAAATACTGTTCGATGACCAATCATATGTGGGATGGCTACTGGTTCATGGGTAATAAAAAATTATTTGAACAGTTGCCACTAGAGCTGCAGGCTATTGTTACTCGCAACGTTGCGGAATCAGCTCTGCTACAAAGAGCGGATGTGCGCAAAATGAATGACGGCTTGCAAGCTGAATTAAAAGCAAAAGGGATGGTCATTAATCCAACTAACCCTGATCCATTCCGCGAAAAATTAAGACTGGCCGGTTTTTATTCTGAATGGAAGGCAAAGTTTGGCGATGAGGCATGGTCCTTGCTTGAGAAGTACACTGGCAAGCTTGCCTGAGTCTCCCGTTTTCGAAAGATCTAGCTATTTTGTCTAAGTTTCTTATTGGTCCTATCTCACGTCTTGAATCAGTTGTTGCCGCTGTAGTTGAATTGGCTGCTGCTTTATTGGTTTTGGCTTGCATCGGTATTTTATTTTCTGGAGTAGTGGGGAGATATTTATTTAACTCCCCATTAGTTTGGTCTGATGAACTGGCTTCTATCTTATTTTTGTGGCTTGCGATGATTGGCTCGGTGATTGCTTTAAAACGTGGTGAGCATATGCGGATGACGGCATGTATTAGCAAATTAAGCGCCAATAAAAGAATTTATCTAGAGTCTCTTGGGATCGTTGCTTGTTTTTTCTATTTGGCAATTATTCTCAGGCCAGCCTATCACTTTGCTCTCGATGAATTAATTGTCACGACTCCATCACTGGAGATATCAAATGCCTGGCGTGCTGCAGCAATACCATCGGGCATTATTTTGATGATGTTCTTTTGCTTGTTTCGCCTAGGAAAAGTGGCCAATCTGAAGGTTGTTATTTTTAGTGTGCTGATACTTTCATGTGGTTTTGGTATTTTTTATTCCCTTTCCCCATGGTTTGTAAATCTGGGTAAATATAATTTATTAATATTTTTTGTTGGGGTAGCGGGTTTTAGTATTTTGGCGGGCGTCCCGATTGCCTTTGCATTTGGTTTGGGCACGGTCGCTTATCTTGGTCTGAGTACCCATATGCCTATATCCGTAGTAGTAGGTCGCATGGATGAGGCTATGTCACATATGGTGTTATTAGCAGTTCCATTATTTGTTTTTCTTGGTCTTTTGATGGAGATGACGGGAATGGCGCGGGCTATGATCGCTTTCCTCGCCTCATTGCTTGGCCATGTCCGTGGCGGTCTGTCTTACGTCTTAGTTGGTGCTATGTATTTAGTTTCTGGCATATCTGGATCCAAGGCGGCAGATATGGCAGCAATTGCTCCCGCCTTATTCCCAGAAATGAAGCGGACTACACCTCCAGGCGAGTTGGTTGCATTATTAGCTGCCACTGGAGCGCAAACAGAAACGATTCCGCCTAGCTTAGTACTGATTACGATTGGTTCTGTTACAGGCGTTTCAATTGCCGCACTCTTTACGGGTGGTATGTTACCTGCATTGATCTTGGGCCTCATTTTGTGCGTATTGGTTTGGTGGCGCAACCGTCATGTTCAGATTGAGAAGGTTACGCGTCCCAAGTTTGCTGAAGTCTCTAAACTCTTCTTAATTGCCTTGCCGGCCTTATCTTTACCATTTGTGATTCGTGCTGCAGTAGTGGAGGGAGTTGCTACTGCCACCGAGGTTTCTACGATTGGAATCGTCTATGGTCTGGTTTGTGGCATTGCGATTTACAGAAAATTTGATATGAAACGCATTGCGCCAATGTTGATTGATACCGCCTCATTATCTGGAGCCATTCTGCTGATTATTGGCGCCGCTACTGGAATGGCTTGGGGCTTGACTCAGTCAGGTTTTTCGCAAGTAGTAACCCAAGTCATGACCGATCTTAATGGTGGCCCTAATTTATTTTTATTTATCTCTATTTTGGTATTTGTCATTCTCGGATCGGTCTTAGAGGGCATTCCTGCGATTGTTCTATTTGGACCTCTATTATTTCCAGTGGCTCGTCAGCTGGGGATTAATGAAGTGCACTATTCAATGGTTGTCATCCTATCGATGGGCATTGGTTTATTTGCGCCGCCACTGGGTGTTGGCTACTATGCTGCTTGTGCGATCGGTAAGGTAGACCCCGACGCGGGTGTTAAGCCTATTATTGGCTATTTGCTTGCATTGCTCATTGGTATCCTGGTGATTGCCTTTGTTCCTTGGTTATCTACAGGGTTCCTGTCTTGAGCTATGAATGCTAGGTGGATAGCTTATTGAACCTCTGACAGCCTTTCCAAAGCATAGATATTCATAAACCTCATCCGT
The DNA here is from genome assembly GCA_903858445.1 of uncultured beta proteobacterium. GTDB lineage: Bacteria > Pseudomonadota > Gammaproteobacteria > Burkholderiales > Burkholderiaceae > Polynucleobacter. The sequence continues at coordinate 1,062 of CAIOIX010000391.1, read as the reverse complement.
AAGGATGGGGTTTATCTTTTTGACGATTCTTTAAGGGCAACTACTTAACTACGTCTAGGTTTATTTTCGGCGGTTATGGCTAGCAGCGTTTCTCAGTCTGAAATTGATGCGATGATGAAAATGAATCCCGCTAAGTTATTAGGGTTGAAAGATTTGTAAGCGCACTTTTTATTATTGTGTGATTAGTGCAAAGAGCAACTTAGGGAGTGATTTTTAGGGCGCTTTTATAATTTTCCTACAGACCGCTCCAAAAGACTCCAGCCGGTTTTGCCGAAATGCTCGTGCCATCTTCCGTAAAAACCGTCGCCTAATTTATTTTTAAAGCTTTGGATATTCGCCTGGTTAAATTTCTGACCTCGATCAGCGAGAGTCATCTCAAGATTCTTATTTAAATTATTGGTATAGATTCTTTGTAAGGCGACATATTTCTTTACATTACGGAGTACGATTTCTTGAATGTCTGCTGGTAGACCCTCCCAGAATTTTTTATTTGATAATAAATTGAATCCAGACCACATATGATTAGTAATCGATTGATGATTGCTGACTTCATATAATTTATTGACCTCAGTTATCACGAGAGGGTTTTCTTGCCCATCCACTTGATGTGATTTCATTGACTCGTATAGCTCTTTGATATTTACCGTGACTGGGGTTGCCCCAAGCGACCCAAAGAGGTCTCTAAACATTTCACCATCAGGCACTCTAATGCGCATGCCAGTCAAATCTGCCGGGGTGTATATCGCCTTATTGATCATTCCGATCTGTCTAAATCCATTCTCAAGCAATCCATATTGAAACCGGTAGATTCCTTTTGCTGAACATTCTTTGGCGATGTACTCGCCCAGCGGGCCATCATTGGCGGCATAGACTTGGGCATTATTCTTGAAGGCAAAGGGAATTCCTTGAATTTCAGCAATTGGAACCACCTTACCAAGAATGCCGCCCATGAGTGTAAAAAATTCTAGGTCACCTTTCTGCAGCATATCCAAAGCTTGTGGATCCGGTAATACCCCCGCCCCTTAACCTGAGTTAAAAGTAGAATTTCTAAGTTGTTTGATT
>CAIOIX010000390.1 GCA_903858445.1 uncultured beta proteobacterium | reverse complement strand
TATATTAGGGTTTTTAATCTATACCCATGATTTTAGGCTCTTTATAGGTTTTAGTTGCCGGTTGTTCACTCCACTTATATTGCAACGCAACATAAACTACGCACAATTAGAGAAGTTGAAATTAGTTATGTAAAGCCTCATAGTGAGGCACTAGTGAGTAGAAACGAAAGGGATTGAAATGAACTTAACACCAGAGCAGATTGCAGCTGCGCAAAAAGCAAATTTAGAGACCTTGAGCGGACTCACAAACCAGGCCCTTCAAAGTATTGAAAAATTAATAGAACTCAATATGCATATCGCCAAACAAAGTCTTGGCGAAAGCATGACCAATGCTAAAAAAGCGTTGGAAGTAAAAGATATTCAACAACTTCTTGCCCATCAAGCTGAAACGGTTCAGCCGATGGCCGAAAAAATCATGGCTTACAGCCGTCATCTTTATGAATTGGCTCATGATACTCAAGCTAGCTTTACTAAGTCTGCAGAAAAAGAGTTTCAAGCTGGTCAGAAAAAAGTCAATGCATTAGTTGAGGACTGGACAAAAAATGCTCCGGCTGGTTCTGATGCTGCGGTTCAAGCAATGAAGCAAGCTATTGCTTCTGCTAGCAATGTATTTGAAACCAGTCAAAAGGCCGTGAAGCATGCTGTTGAAGTTGCCCAAACCAATTTGAGTGGCGCAGCCGACACTGCATTTAAAGCTGCTAGTACAGCAAGCAAAGCCGCCACTAAGAAGAAGTGACTCCCTAGTGCTATAACAATAAAAATGGCCCCGATTGAATCGGGGCCATTTTTATTTCAATCATTACTTATTTATAACTTCTTTTTCACTGGCGGTAAATCAGTGCAGTGGCCATGCGCAGCTTCTGCTGCAAGTCCCACCGACTCTCCTAGTGTTGGATGTGGGTGAATCGTTTTACCAATATCAACCGCATCAGCACCCATTTCAATTGCTAAACAAACCTCACCAATCAGGTCTCCTGCATGAGTACCCACAATGCCGCCGCCAATAATGCGATGCGTGCTGGCATCAAAAAGGAGTTTGGTAAAACCTTCATCACGGCCATTGGCGATAGCACGTCCACTAGCAGCCCATGGGAATAACCCTTTTTCATAGGCAATCCCTTGAGCCTTACATTGCTCTTCAGTTAAGCCGGCCCAAGCTACTTCTGGGTCGGTATAAGCAACGGAAGGAATTTGCTTAGCGTCAAAATAAGACTTTTGCCCAGCAGCTGCTTCTGCCGCGACATGTCCTTCATGAACTGCTTTATGAGCCAACATCGGCTGGCCAACAAGATCGCCAATAGCAAAGATATTCGGGACATTAGTGCGCATTTGCTTATCAACAGGAATAAATCCACGCTCATCTACCTGCACACCAGCAGATGATGCATCAATTTTTTTGCCATTCGGTGTACGTCCTACAGCAACTAACACCAAATCATAAATTTGAGGTTCGGCAGGCGCATTGTCACCCTCAAAAGTCACTTGAATGCCGTCAGGCTTTACTTCAGCTTTAGCTGCACGAGTCTTAAGCATGACCTTTTCAAAACGGCCAGCGTTGAACTTTTCCCAAACTTTTTCTAAGTCACGATCTGCTCCAGCCATCAGACCATCCAACATCTCGGCAATATCAATGCGTGAACCTAGCGTGCTATATACAGTAGCCATCTCCAATCCAATAATGCCGCCACCAATGACCAGCATTCGTTTTGGAATACTGGTGAGTTTTAGAGCGCCAGTGCTATCGACAATGCGAGGATCATTTGGCAAGAATGGCAACTTCACCGGCTGACTTCCAGCCGCAATAATGGCCTTCTGAAAACGAATAACTTCCGTTGCGCCAGTAAGATCCTGTCCATCACCGCTGGTGAGCTGAACTTCAACATGGTTGGCATCTAAAAAATGTCCTAAGCCACGCACGACTTTGACCTTACGTGCCTTTGCCATACCAGCCAGTCCACCTGTCAGTTTGGCAATAACGGATTCTTTGTAACCGCGCAGTTGATCAATTTCAATCTTTGGGGCGCCAAAAGTGATGCCATGTTTTGCCATGGTCTTAACTTCATCCATGACGGATGTAGTGTGCAACAAGGCTTTGGATGGAATACAGCCTACGTTTAAGCAAACACCGCCTAAAGTGGCATAGCGCTCAATCAATATAGTGTTCATGCCTAAGTCAGCACTACGAAATGCTGAGCTGTAGCCACCAGGACCAGCCCCTAAAACCAACATCTCGCACTCGTGATCCACCTTCCCGCTGTATTGCCCGGCGATAGGCGTGGGAGCAACTGAAGTTGCTACGGGGGCGGCTGTGGAGGTGGCGACTGGAAGGTCTTTAGGAGTAGCGGAAGCGCTGACAACTTCTATCTCGGCAATCACACTACCTTTACTTACTTTATCACCTGATTTTACTGAAATAGCGGTGACAGTTCCCGCAGCATCAGCAGGAACTTCCATGGTCGCTTTATCAGACTCAAGCACCAGTAATGGCTGCTCTTTTTCGATAATATCCCCAACTTTAATCAATACCTCAATGACTGGAATATCTGAATAATCACCAATGTCAGGTACAAGGATCATCTGCTTAGACATAGATACCCCTTACAAACTTGCACGACGGAAGTCGGACAAGAGTTGAGCAACGTAAACATTGAAACGGGTTGCTAAAGCACCATCGATAACGCGGTGATCGGCAGTGAGCGATAAGGGGCAAATCAACCGCGGAATAAATTGCTTGCCATCCCAAACGGGTTTCATGGCAGCTTTACTAACTCCCAAGATTGCTACTTCTGGGGCATTTACGATTGGCGCAAAGTAAGTTCCGCCAATACCACCCAACGAGGAGATGGTGAAACTAGCACCCTGCATTTGATCAGGCTTGAGTTTTCCGTCGCGAGCAAGTGCTGCCAACTCGGATGTTTCCTTAACAATCTCAAAGATGCCCTTCTTATCGACATCGCGTATAACCGGAACAACCAAACCACTAGGAGTATCGGCAGCAAAACCAATATTAAAATATTTCTTGAGAACCAGATCATCGCCCTCAAGAGAGCTGTTGAATTCAGGATATTTCTTCAAAGCAGCAACAGCGGCTTTCATTATGAAGGCCAGCATGGTGATCTTGACGCCCTTCTTTTCATTCTCTTTATTAGTTAGAACGCGAAATGCCTCTAAGTCAGTAATGTCAGCATCTTCGTGATAAGTTACCGCGGGAATCATCACCCAGTTGCGGCCTAAATTGGCAGCAGTAAGTTTTTTAATGCGGTTAAGTGGTTGACGCTCAATTTCACCAAACTTTGTGAAGTCGACTTTTGGCCAAGGAATTAAATTTAATCCACCCAAGCTACCACTGGAGGTAGCAATAGCATTACTGCCGCCGCTCATAGCCGCCTTTACAAAGGCCTGAACGTCGTCTTGAGTAATGCGACCTTTTGGCCCAGTACCATTGACTTGAGAAACTGTCACACCTAGTTCACGTGCAAATTTGCGCACTGAAGGACTTGCATGACTCACATTGTCATCAGCTGGCAGAGGTATATTGCTAATAGGCGGTGGTGGTGGAGCCAATTTAACTGGTGACTCAACTGGTGGCGCAGTTTTCACTTCTGGCGTGGCAGGGGTTGCCTTAGCTTCTGCAGCGGGGGCTGACACTGGAGAAGTAACAGCGGATGCGCTTTCTTCTAGCATCATCACCACTGAACCTTCGGCAAGGGAATCTCCAACCTTCACCCTCACCTCTTTCACTACGCCTGAGTGGCTAGATGGAACATCCATCGTCGCCTTATCAGACTCCAATACAACAATGGACTGCTCTTTTTCAACGACATCGCCGACCTTAACCAAGACTTCGATCACTGGCACGTCTTTGTAATCCCCAATATCGGGGACTTTAATTTCAATTAGTTGGCTCATATTTCAGTCTCTTATTAAACCGTCATGGGGTTAGGTTTAGTTGTATCAATGCCGTACTTCGCAATAGCTTCAGCAAGTTTTTGACGATCAAATTGACCTGCATCAACCAAAGATCTTAGGGCAGTCAATACAACCCAACGACGATCCACTTCAAAGAAGTCGCGCAATTTCTCACGAGTATCCGATCTACCAAAGCCATCGGTACCAAGAACCTCATAGCGACGACCCATATGCTGAATTGCTGGACGCACTTGTTCTGCAAATAAACGTACATAGTCTGTAGCTGCAATCACAGGACCAGTGGTGTCCTTAAGGCACTTCTCCACATGGGATAAAACAGGCGTTGCGGTAGGATTGAGAAGGTTGCTGCGATGAACTGCCGTCCAATCACGACCCAACTCTGTGAAGCTTGGGCAACCCCATAAATCAGAGGCAACACCCCAATCTTTTTCAAGCATCTCAGCTGCCGCAATTACTTCACGGAAGATCGTTCCAGAACCAAGCAACTGTACCCGTAGCTTGGCATTTGCATCGCCGACTGAGGTGAGTTTATACATCCCCTTAATGATGTCTTGTTCAGCACCCTTCGGCATTGCTGGATGAGCATAGTTTTCATTCATCAAAGTAATGTAGTAATAGACGTCCTCTTGAACCTCTAACATCCGACGCATACCATCTTGAATCACTACGGCGACTTCAAAAGAGAAGGTTGGGTCATAACTAATACAATTTGGAACGGCAGAGCTCCAAACTTGGCTGTGGCCATCTTCATGTTGTAAGCCTTCGCCATTGAGCGTTGTCCTTCCTGCGGTACCGCCCAATAAAAATCCACGACTACGCATATCACCAGCAGCCCAAGCTAAGTCGCCGATGCGCTGGAATCCGAACATGGAGTAAAAGATATAAAAAGGCAACATGGGAACGCCATGCGTAGAGTAAGAAGTGGCAGCCGCAATCCAGTCGCACATACCACCCGCTTCATTAATGCCCTCTTGCAAGATCTGGCCGTGCTTATCTTCTTTGTAGAACATCAGTTGATCATGATCTTCTGGGGTGTAAAGCTGACCCAACTGATTCCAGATACCGAGTCGACGAAACATGCCTTCCATACCAAAGGTACGGGATTCATCCGGAACAATTGGCACCACTCTCTTACCTAATACTTTGTCGCGAACGACAGTGTTGAGTATGCGAACAAATGCCATCGTCGTAGAAATCTCACGACCTTCTGTGGTGGCTTCAAGCATTGGTGAAAATACATCCAGAGCTGGAACAGGCAGACTCTCAGCCTTAGTACGACGCTGAGGCAAGTAGCCGCCTAATTCTTGACGACGCGCTTTCATGTAATCGAGCTCTTGGCTACCATCAGCAAATTTCACCAATGGCATCTCTTCAAGCTGATCATCCTTTACAGGAATTTCAAAACGATCGCGGAAACGACGGACGTCATCTGCATTCATTTTTTTAGCTTGATGGGCAATGTTCATTGCTTCGCCAGAACCCCCCATGCCATAACCTTTAATGGTGTGAGCCAAAATAACAGTTGGCTGATCCTTGTGGTTTACGGCTGCATGAAATGCTGCATAGACCTTATGAGGATCATGACCGCCTCTGTTGAGCTGCCAAATCTCATCATCACTCCAATCACTTACTAGCGCTTTGAGTTCTGGAGTGTTAAATACAATCTCGCGAACATAAGCGCCGTTCTTGGCTTTCATTGTTTGGTACTGACCATCGACTATTTCGCCAAGGCGTTGCATCAAGATGCCTTTTTTATCACGTGCAAATAAGGCGTCCCATTGACCACCCCAAACGACTTTAATCACGTTCCAACCAGCGCCACGGAATTCACCCTCTAGTTCTTGAATAATTTTTCCGTTACCACGTACAGGACCATCTAAGCGTTGTAAGTTGCAGTTAATGACAAAAATCAGGTTGTCGAGTTTTTCACGACCAGCCATGCCGATAGCACCCAATGATTCAGGCTCATCGGTCTCGCCATCACCCAAGAAAGCCCAAACTTTTCTACCTTCTGTTTTTGCGAAACCACGATCTGCTAAGTAACGCATAAAGCGCGCTTGATATATAGCCATGATTGGGCCAAGACCCATTGACACCGTTGGGAACTGCCAAAAGTCTGGCATTAACCAGGGATGCGGATAACTAGATACCCCTTTACCGCCTACTTCTTGACGAAAATTATTAAGCTGCTCTTCGGCCAAGCGTCCCAACATGTAAGCACGGGCGTATACACCTGGTGCTGAGTGCCCCTGAACAAAAATCAGATCACCGCCATGTTCAGGCGAAGGTGCATGCCAGAAATGGTTAAAGCCTACGTCATACAAGGTAGCTGCAGACTGAAATGAAGAAATATGACCACCTACGTTGGTGTCTTTATTTGCACGCAAGACCATGGCCATCGCGTTCCATCGTGTGTAAGAACGAATCCGATGCTCTACGTTCTGATCACCCGGCAAACGGGCTTGTTGCTCGACTGGAATAGTATTGATATAGGGAGTCTCAGCATGAAATGGCTGGTTGACGCCATTTACGCGTGCGTGAGAAATTTGCTGGTCAATTAAATAGGCAGCTCTTTCTGGTCCTTCGGCCTTGATGACACCGTCAAGCGCCTGCAACCATTCTTGAGTCTCTATAGGATCCGCATCCTGAGCGCTAGTTTTACCTAATATTTGATCTGGAACTGCTGCCATAACCTGCCTCCATAAGGAACTTTAGTTTTAACGATTCACTTTATAGGCAACATTCTAGGAAGGTCTATGGGTGTAAACAAGGAATTTTTCACATAATGATAGTATTTATCATAATGTGGTAAATTATTGCAATGCATCTAAATCATTGAAAAACAAAGGAAATCACCATCAGTGATGGCAAAATGACCTTATTCCATGAAATACAAGCGTTTTTCGATCTGGCAACTCAGCCCAACTAAATGGCTCCGCAAAATACGGGGGTTTAGGCTTGTTTATACCCCGCTCG
>CAIOIX010000389.1 GCA_903858445.1 uncultured beta proteobacterium | reverse complement strand
CTTTTAAAGCAGCGCATTCTGATTTTGGATGGTGCGATGGGCACAATGATTCAGCAGCACAAGCTGTCTGAGGCAGACTATCGCGGCTTACCCAGCAATACGCGTTTTGCTGATCATCCAAGCGACATCAAAGGCAATAATGAATTATTGGTACTGACCCAGCCTGCAATTATTAGCAAGATACATGAGCAGTATTTAGATGCTGGTGCAGACATTATTGAGACAAATACTTTTGGGGCAACTTCTGTTGCTCAAGAAGACTATAAAATGGCAAGCCTTGCCCGTGAGATGAATGTCATATCGGCAAAGTTAGCGCGCGCAGCCTGTATTAAATACAGTACACCTGATAAGCCTAGGTTTGCTGCAGGTGCCATTGGACCAACACCAAAAACAGCTAGCATTTCTCCTGATGTAAATGATCCGGGTGCACGTAATGTCACCTTTGATGCACTACGCACTTCTTATCGTGAGCAGATTGAAGGGCTTTTTGAGGGGGGTGTAGATTTATTTTTAGTTGAGACTATTTTCGATACGCTAAATGCTAAAGCGGCCTTGTTTGCTTTAGATGAATTTTTTGAAGAGACGGGTGAGCGTTTACCGGTGATGATTTCAGGAACGGTAACCGATGCTTCTGGCCGCATTCTGTCTGGGCAAACTGTTGAGGCTTTTTGGAATAGCTTACGTCATATTAAACCGTTAACGTTTGGTTTAAATTGTGCATTAGGTGCCGCCTTAATGCGCCCCTATATTGCCGAACTTGCACGTATTTGTGACGCTGCCGTTTCTTGTTACCCCAATGCCGGCTTGCCCAATCCAATGAGTGACACCGGCTTTGATGAGACTCCCGAAATTACTTCTAGCTTAGTTGATGGTTTTGCAAAAGATGGCCTGGTGAATTTAGTGGGTGGTTGCTGCGGCACTACGCCAGACCATATTCGTGCGATTGCTAATGCAGTTGCTAAACGTCAGCCTCGAGCCTTCTATCGTGAAGGCGTGGAGGTCACAATATGAGTAAGTTACAAAATCAAAAAACCATGTCACCGATGAGGTTGTCAGGTTTAGAGCCATTCAATATTACGCGCGATGTTGGCTTTGTGAATATTGGTGAGCGTACTAACGTCACCGGTTCAAAAGCATTTTCGCGCATGATTCTAAATAATCAGTTTGATGAAGCGCTCGTAGTGGCAAGACAGCAAGTTGAGAATGGCGCGCAAGTGATTGACATCAACATGGATGAGGCCATGCTGGACTCCGAAGCTGCGATGACACGCTTCTTAAATTTAATCGCTTCTGAGCCAGATATTGCACGCGTACCCATCATGATTGACTCCTCAAAATGGAGTGTGATCGAAGCTGGTTTGAAGTGCATTCAAGGTAAGCCCATCGTGAATTCAATTTCTCTCAAAGAGGGGGAGGATTCATTCAGAAAGCAGGCGCGCCTCATTCGTCGCTATGGCGCTGCTAGCGTCGTGATGGCCTTTGATGAGCTTGGTCAGGCAGATACCTTTAAGCGAAAGACGGAAATTTGCAAACGCTGTTACGAAATCCTCGTCAACGAAATTGGTTTTCCTGCTGAAGATATTATTTTTGACCCCAATATTTTTGCAATTGCTACAGGCATTGAAGAGCATGACAACTATGCGGTAGATTTTATTAATGCCACTCGCTGGATTAAGGAAAATCTACCTGGCGCAAAAGTCAGTGGTGGCGTATCAAATGTCAGCTTCTCTTTCCGCGGTAACGACCGTGTACGTGAAGCGATTCATACGGTCTTCCTGTATCACGCAATCCAGGCTGGTATGGATATGGGTATTGTGAATGCCGGTCAGCTGGGGGTATATGCTGATTTAGACTCAGATTTACGTGAGCGCGTTGAGGACGTGGTACTTAATCGCTTTAAAGAAAAAGAGGGCAAAACGCCCACTGAGCGTTTGCTTGATATTGCCGATCAATTTAAAGGCGGTGGCGCTAAGCAAGTTGAGAATTTGGTCTGGCGTGATGCGCCTGTACGTGAGCGCTTAACGCATGCATTGGTTCATGGCATCACCTCTTTTATTGAGGCGGATACCGAAGAGTTACGCGCCCAAATTATGGGTGGGGGCGGAAGACCAATCGAAGTGATTGAGGGCCCACTCATGGATGGAATGAATGTAGTCGGCGACTTGTTTGGTGATGGCAAGATGTTTTTGCCTCAAGTGGTTAAGAGCGCACGTGTGATGAAGCAAGCGGTTGCATTACTCATTCCTTACATTGAGGAAGAGAAGCGACGTCATGTAGCTGCAGGTGGCGAAGCTAAAGCCAAGGGCAAGATTGTGATGGCCACGGTGAAGGGCGACGTTCACGACATTGGCAAAAACATTGTCACCGTAGTATTACAGTGTAATAACTTTGAAGTCGTCAATATGGGAGTGATGGTTCCCTGTGCTGAGATTCTGAAAAAAGCCAAAGAAGAGAAGGCTGATATTGTTGGCCTCTCTGGCTTGATTACGCCTTCTTTGGAGGAGATGACATACGTTGCACAAGAAATGCAGCGGGATGATTATTTCCGAGAGCGTCAAGTGCCATTGATGATTGGCGGCGCTACAACTTCCCGCGTGCATACTGCAGTGAAGATTGCGCCGCACTATGATGGTCCAGTAGTGTATGTACCCGATGCGTCTCGTTCAGTTTCTGTTGCATCGAGTCTGCTATCCGATGAGAGCTCTAAAAAATTCATTCAAGATTTGCGTGATGACTATGTACGTATTCGTGAGCGGCATGCTAATAAAAAAGCGGCACCCACAATTTCATTAGAGGCTGCACGCAAGAATCGTGAGCTGATTGATTGGTCTACTTATGTGCCTGAAAAGCCTAAGTTCATTGGTCGACGTGTATTTAAGAACTTTGCATTAAGTGATATCGCTAAGTACATTGATTGGACGCCTTTCTTCCAAACTTGGGATTTAGCCGGAAAGTTCCCAGCAATTTTGGATGATGAGGTAGTTGGTATTGAAGCGCGCAAGGTATTCGAAGATGCCAAGGCATTACTTGATAAGTTGATCAAAGGCCAATGGTTGCAGGCTGATGCAGTAGTCGCTTTTTATCCAGCCAATGCCGTTGGTGATGACATCGTGCTGTATACCGATGAAGCGCGTGAACATCCATTATTCGTTTGGCATAACTTGCGTCAGCAAGCGGAGCGGCCAATAGTAGATGGTGTGCGTAGACCTAATCGTTGCTTGGCAGATTACGTTGCACCAAAAGATTCGGGTATAGCTGATTACTTGGGTTGTTTCGCGGTAACTACGGGTCATGGTGTTGAGAAAAAAGTGGCTGAGTTCCAAGCCAAGCATGATGATTACAGCGCGATTATGTTAAAGGCTCTGGCGGATCGATTGGCGGAAGCATTTGCAGAATTAATGCACCATCGCATCAGAACAGATCTTTGGTCTTATGCTACCGATGAAATTCTGACAAATCAACAAATGATCAATGAGGAATATCGCGGTATTCGTCCGGCACCTGGCTATCCTGCCTGTCCGGCTCATGAGGTAAAAGAAGATTTATTGCGGGTATTGGGTTCGGAGGATATTGGGATGACCTTGACGGAGTCTATGGCCATGAATCCTGCCTCGAGCGTTAGTGGCTTCTACTTGGCTCATCCTGATGCGCGTTACTTTAATGTGGGCAAGGTATCGACTGATCAGGTTGAGGATTTGGCACAGCGTCGTGGTGTCTCTGTGGACGATATACGTCGACAGTTATCCAGTTCTCTGGATTAAACGCCCCACATGACTGGCTCACCCTTATCTTTAGCTTCTTTCATAAGCTCTAAGAAGGGGTAGGCACGCTGACCAAGTCTATCGGCAAGTTTCAGCTTTTCAGAGCCTTCTTCACCGCTGGTTTTTGAGCGCTCATCTAGATCTTTTAGGATCGCCGTCTCGAGAGCGGTCACAAGGGTTGGGAGCTGCTCAATCGTGAGAATTCCTCGAGGCTCCAGTGGGCGCCCCAAAACAGCAAATATCCGCTGGGTCAAATCCGCTAGCATGATGACATCTGGACCCGCTTTTGAGCGAAATTGATAGATCATTTCCATAGCATATCACCTGATAAACTCACTCTCCTATGTTGTTAACTAATAAAAACCAATTAATTGAGATGCTGAGCGGAGCCTTGCAAGCTATAGCTCAAGAACGTGGATTAGGCGAGGCACCACAGCCCCGCTTGGAACGTCCTAAGGCTGTGGATCATGGCGATGTGGCGTGCAATATTGCACTGCAACTTTCAAAGGCCTGGAAACTAAATCCGCGAGAGTTAGCTCAAGCCTTGGTTGAAGGCTTGCAAAAGCAGCCTGGGTTTCATGATTTGGTCGCTTCTTCCGAAATTGCAGGCCCTGGATTTATTAATTTCCGCTTAAGCAACGTTGCCAAAACCGCCGTGATTCAAGAGGTGCTGGCTGCCGGCCCAAAATTTGGTGAGCTCGCTCCAGGCTCCAGCCCAATAGCCAGCGCCATGATTGAGTTTGTTTCGGCCAATCCTACTGGCCCCTTGCATGTCGGCCACGGGCGCCAAGCGGCCCTGGGTGATGCCCTGGCAAATTTATTGGCAACCCAAGATATCAAAGTACATCGTGAGTTTTATTACAACGATGCTGGCGTGCAAATTGCAAACCTTGCCCTATCCGTCGAGGCGCGCCTCAATGGCCTGAAGCCAGGGGATGCCACTTGGCCTGAGCAGGCTTATAACGGTGAATACATTGCCGAGATTGCCTTAGCTTACAAGGCATCTGCTGACTACTGCGCTGATTTAGAGGCTTCTGCAAAGCTGGAGGCGATTCGTCAATTTGCGGTTGCCCATTTGCGTAATGAACAAGATATCGATCTGAAAACCTTTGGCGTGAAGTTTGATTGCTATTACCTAGAGTCCTCTTTATATGCCGATGGAAGTGTTGCCCAAATTATTCAAGATTTACAGGGCATTGGCAAAACCTATGAGGCTGATGGTGCTCTGTGGCTAAGGACGACGGATGATGGCGACGATAAAGATCGCGTCATGCGTAAATCAGATGGTAGCTATACCTACTTTGTTCCTGATGTGGCCTATCACGCCAGCAAGTGGCAGCGTGGCTTTGCAAAGGTCATTAATGTGCAGGGTAGCGATCATCATGGCACGATTGCTAGGGTACGTTCAGGCTTACAGGGTGTTTCTCAAAAGCGCGGCTGGGATATTCCAAAAACTTATCCAGACTATGTGTTACATAAGATGGTGACCGTAATGCGCAATGGAGAGGAAGTCAAAATATCCAAGCGGGCTGGTTCTTACGTCACCGTGCGCGATTTGGTCGAATGGTCTGGCGGTATCACTCCAGAGATGACTCCGGCAGAAAGAGAGCTGGCATTACAACGTGGTCGAGATGCTGTTAGATTTTTCTTAATCTCGCGTAAAGCTGACACTGAGTTCGTTTTTGATATTGATTTAGCGCTGAAGCAAAATGATGAGAACCCCGTGTTCTACGTTCAGTATGCGCACGCCCGCATTTCTTCAATCTTGCAGCAGTGGGGTGGTCAGTCAGCAGATTTGAAATCCGCTGATTTATCTTTGTTGCAGAGCAAGGCTTCGGATCATTTATTAAGACGTTTAGCTGAATACCCAGAGGTATTAACAGATGCAGCAGCGGATTTAGCGCCACATGCATTGGCTTTCTATTTGCGGGATTTGGCGGGAGATTTCCATACTTTTTACAACGCAGATCGTGTTTTGGTAGAAGATCAGGCGTTGAAGCTGGCTAGGTTGGCACTCTTATCAGCCACGCGCCAAGTGCTACAAAATGGTTTAAAGGTATTAGGGGTGTCGGCACCAGCCAAGATGTAATGTGCAGGTTATGAGGTGAAAATGTAAGATGAGGAAATAATGAAAAAACCGAATCAACAAACTGGCTTCATTAGGCAAAAAGCCGAATACGGCGGCACTATCCTAGGCTTTATTCTGGGCTTAGGTGTCGGTTTGGTTGTAGCACTAGTGATTGCTTTTTATCTTTCTAAGAATACCCCCCAAGAAAAGCCCGGCATTCGGGCGCCAAACTTACCATTAACAATTAAGCCTGCAGCCGCCCCAGCAGAGGGTGAGTCTGTTGCACCTGCGGGACAGGTTGATCTCAATAGACCGCTGCAGGGGAAGGCTCCTGCGACTCCTGTCCCAGACGCAATTGCTGATTTAGCTAACGGTAAAAAGCCCGCTGAGCTAGCAACGTCAGCGGCTAAATCTGACGCCATTTATTTTTTACAAGTGGGCGCATTTGCAAAACGTACTGATGCGGATGCTCAAAAAGCCAACTTAGCTATTCAGGGAATTCAGTCGCAGTTGAGTGAGGTGGCTAGTGATGGCAATACTATTTGGCGTGTCCGCGTTGGCCCATTCAATAGTGTTGAAGAAAGCAATCCAGTGCGCGATAAATTAAGTAATATGGGTACTAAACCAACTGTTATTAAAGCTAGCAAATCATGATCTCATTCAATAAGCGACTCTTTACCTTTTTCGCATTTCTGTGCTTTAGTGGATTGTCTGGGGCTCAAAGCACCAAGATAGAGGAGGGCTTTGATTACCGAATTCTCCCGATGGCTCAGCCAGTCGAAACTAAAGGCAAGGTAGAGGTCATTGAATTTTTTTGGTATGGCTGCCCTCATTGTTATGATTTTGAGCCTGAACTCAGTGCGTGGGTAAAACGTCAACCAAAAGATGTTGTGTTCCGTAGGGTGCCTGTGGCATTTCGTGATGACTTTATGCCACACAGTCAGCTGTTCTACGCTCTCGAGTCAATGGGTAAAGGCGACTCTCTGAATGAAAAGGTGATGTATGCCATGCACAAAGAGAATAAGCGCTTATTAACTGAGACAGAAATTGCTGACTGGGTTGCTTCCCAGGGGATTGATCGTAATACCTTCTTGGCAACGTATCGCTCCTTTGCCGTAGTTTCTAAAGCTCGCGCAGCGAAGCAATTGACTGAAGCCTATCGGATTGATGGTGTGCCAACAATTGTGATGCAAGGTCGTTATGTGACCTCACCATCTATCGCAGGTACAAAAGCAAAAGCGATTGCAACAATGGAGTACTTGGAAGACAAGATTCGTAAAGAGAAGTACAAGTAACTGCAATCTCTCGCACTGTCTAAATCTTAACGAAGCGGCGCATAATCCAAAAATAGAGTGGATAGGGCAGAATTCTAAGGAGCTTTAAAAATCCTGAAAACCTTTTTGGGAAGTGAATATCAAATTCACCAGCCTGTATACCTTGCAAAATCTCTTGTGCTGCTTGTTCAGCAGTAATTAGTGCGGGCATCTCAAAATCATTCTGCGCAGTAGCTTCTGTCGCAACAAAGCCTGGAGATATCATGTGAACACTTACGCCTTGTGGGAGTAAGTCGTAATACAAGGTTTCACAGAAATTGATAATGCCAGCCTTGCTTGGTCCATAAGCTAGGGCCTTGGGAAGACCACTGTACCCAGCCACGCTGCCTACAATTGCGAGGTGACCAGTATGTGCCTGAAGCATCGCAGGCAAGACTACAGCAACAGCTCGCATAGGGCCGAGCAAGTTGGTATCAATCGTTTGTTCAGCAAGCGCAATATTAAAGTCATCTGCTCGCATTGGCACATACATGCCCGAAACAAATAGGAGCAAGTCGAGACCACCCCATTGCTCCAAAATCATTTGGTGGGCTTGATTCATTTGCAGGTTATTGGTGACATCGAGGGGTAACACTAATGCTTGATCAATGAGAGCGTTATTGGCTAAGGCATTTAACTGCTCGACACGTCGACCGGAAATGGCTACCTTGGCACCGGCAGTGAGTAAGGCTTTGGCACAGGCCTGTCCAATACCACTGGAGGCGCCAATAACCCAAATCCGTTTTCCAGAAAAAGTAACGATTCCCTGTTGCTTCATGCGCTTAGCGCATCGCTAGATGCGGGAATAGATTGACGACTGAGTGTAAATTGCACCACATCGATATTGCGTTCAGAAAATCCGGCAGCACAATACATTAAATAGAAATTCCAGAGACGAATAAAAGCCTCATCAAAGCCCAGCTGAGTAATTTCATGAAGCTTTTGGTTAAAGTTATCGCGCCAGATACAAAGTGTTTTTGCATAGTCCTGGCCAAAGGCGAACTCTGATTCCACTTTCAGACCAGCGCTAGCTGCATAGGCTTTAAAGCTGGTGCGTGACGGCAGCATTCCCCCTGGAAATACGTATTGTTGAATAAAGTCGGTGTTATGACGGTAGCGCTCAAATAGCTCTTCTGCGATCACAATCGTTTGGATACAAGCTTTACCACCTTGTTTAAGACGGCTTGAAATAGTCTGAAAGTATTCGGCCCAATGTTTTTCGCCAACCGCTTCGAACATTTCAATCGAGGCAATCCCGTCAAATTGCTCTTTGCAATCACGATAGTCTTGAAGTCTGACTTCAAAAGAATTTTCCAAGGCCTGTTCTTGCTGGATTTTTTCTAGGCGGGTCTGAGCAAATACTTTCTGCTCAGACGACAGCGTTAGCCCAGTAACGCTGCTACCAGCGCACAAAGCCTCTTCCATAAAGCCACCCCAGCCGCAGCCGATTTCTAGAAGGCGATCACCAGGCTTGCATTGAATCGCTTCCAAAATACGGTGTATTTTTGCTCTCTGTGCATCTGCAAGCACCTGTTGATCACCCGCCGAAAACCAAGCACTCGAATAACTCATGCTTGGGTCTAGCCAGAGGGTGTAGAAGGCATTACCCAGGTCGTAGTGCGCGTGAATATTTTTACGACTGCCAGATTTTGAGTTATCCCTCAACCAATGCTTAATGCGGTAAATGAGTGAGCCATACCACTTTCCGTAAATAGCTTTTTCTAGGATGGTTCGGTTACGAATAGCCAGCTCAAGGATTGCCTTGAGATCAGGTGAATTCCATTGCCCGCGAATATAGCTTTCTGCAAAGCCGATATCACCGTGAGAGAGTACTTGCTTAAATACAGACCAATCTAAAATATGTATTTCCGCATGCAAGCTATCTTGCTGATTGCCAAATTCTTTTGTTTCCCCATTGGGAAGGGTGAGGCGAAGAAAGCCGCTTTGTAATCTAGTTAATAGGCTGAGCAATGTATCGGTGCTGAGCTTAGCTTGCTTTAATTGAGTTTGACGCGCTTGTGGGCGCGAGAAACTCAGTCTGGAGAGTAGTGGTTGGCCTGGACGATTCATCTGCTAACTTCAAATTCTGGTGGTTTTGGTTTGGAATGGAAGGGTACACCTTTCATCCATAATTTCAGAGCTTGCCAGTGTATGCGAAAAATCACACCTAAGCTCATAAGTGGATACCTTAGAAACGCCAGATATAGAGCCGACTTACTAAGCTCTTGGCTCAGGCCGCTAATGCTCGTATGGATAAGCGGCGACCCATCTTCATGTAATTCGATACGGCAGACTGAGTGACGCAGAGAGGTACTGTCTTGAGAAAATAAAAAGCGGAAATGGTACTCGCCACGTACGTCGCAAAATGGGGAGACATGAAATACTTTTTGACTGCTCAGGGTTTCGCCTGATTTTAGTGCTTCGCCAGACGTCTTATGAAGCAAGTAGCAATGCCGTTCTCCGAAGGTGTTATTTACTTCGGCTAGGACAGCCTGTATTTGCCCATTTGCGCGAGTGCAAATCCAAAAACTTACTGGATTGAATACGTAGCCCAACGCTCTTGGAAAGGTTTGCAACCAAATTTCACCATCAATGTTGGCAATTTGATTTTCCTGAAGAATATTTTCTATCCAGGCGAGACTATTTTCACCGCCCGCGCCATGATCTTGATCGTAAAAAGAAAATAGGCGAGGTGTGTTATCTCCTAAGCCATGCTGACTAAGCAAATTTGGCGCTTGTCTTCTACTACGCATTGGAATGGAAAGCGTAAATACGCCATAGCCAAAAGCATTCTTGGCCGGACGAAAGCGACGGTGTTTGACTACCCCGAAGTTTATCGTCGGCTGATTCATTTACTGAGCATCTTGTAGTGGATTGGTTTTAATTTGATTGCGAATACTTTCGATTAAATCCTCAGCTACAAGCTCTCCCGATCTCAGGCCATCCTCGTGGAAGCCAAAGCCTGTCCACGCACCGCAATACCAGATAGAAGACTGCCCTTGGATAAGTGGCAATGCTTTCTGTGCCTGAATGGCATGCATATCAAACACGGGGTGGGCGTAATGAATCTCAGCATGAACCATTTTGGGGTCTGGTTCGGTGAGTGGATTAAGGCTCACAATAATCTGGGTGTTCTTTAACGCGTCAGGTAGTGGCTGTAGCCGATTAATCAGGTAGTTAACGTTAACGTGCTGCTTCGAAGTCGGTAGTGTCCCAGATTGGGCGGTGTAGTTCCATGCAGCCCAGCATCGTTTTGTTTCTGGCAGAAAGCGTTCATCAGTATGCAAAATAGCGCGATTCTTTTGATATGGAATAGCCGCAAGAATATTGCGAGCCTCCTGATGAATGCCATGTAGTAGTTCTAAGCTTTGATCGCTATGACAGGCCATGATGACTTCATCAAACCAGGACGAGCCCGCAGAGGTGACCACTTCAACTTGCGCTTGCTCATCAGCGCTAGTATTTACACGCACTACCGCCTCACGCACGAATTTGACGCCCTGTTCTTCTACGGCTGCTACTAGACGCTTGACGTATTCACGTGAACCACCTTCAACAGTGAGCCATTGAGGTCTATTTTGGATTTGCAAAAGACCATGGTTGTGACAAAAGCGAACCATCGTCTGAATGGGGAACTCTAGCATTTGGTCCACGGAGCAAGACCAGATTGCACCAATCATTGGCAGAAAATAGTTTTCTCTAAAGCTGTGACTAAAGCGATGACGGCCTAGAAAATCAGCAATACATTCAGCTGGCTCTGAAAATTCATGACCAGCTTCAATTTGCGCTTGGGCAAGTTGGGTCGCTAAGCGGTTAAAGCGCAGGATGTCATAGACCATACGCCAAAATGAGGGGGAGAGTAAATTGGATCTTTGCCCAAATAGTGAGTTAATGTCATTGCCGGCCCACTCAATTTTTCGATGGTGTTTAGATTGATTGCTTGAATCGATCGATACAGAAAAGGACATCTCTGATGGCGCAATCGGCACCTCAATTTCTGCAAAAAGACGTAGCAGACGCGGGTAAGTTTTACGATTAAAGACCAAGAAGCCGGTATCCACGCCATGGGTAATAGGTCCCTCGGGGGTGTCTAGGGAAAAATCCACGGTATTACTGTGGCCACCAATATGATCGCCACCCTCATATACCGTGATCTCTAAATCGGGATGTTGCCGCAAAGCATATGTGCAACCCAAGCCAGAAATGCCTGCGCCAATAATCGCAATTTTCTTCTTACTCACTAATTCTTTTCCGCTAAGAGTTTTTCGATTTCACTGGTAACACCGCTACTCGTTGGCTTTGTGACGCTACCAAACGAATCGACGACATTCCCGTTGCGATCGATTAAATATTTATAGAAATTCCATTTTGGCGTTGTGCCGGTTTTAGCAATCAACATTTTGAAAAGGGGGTTGGCATTATTTCCTGTGACAGAGCTTTTAGCTAGCATGGGAAATTTCACGTCATAAGTATTTTTGCAAAAGTCTGCAATTTCTTTATTGCTACCCGGCTCTTGTTGGCCAAAATCATTGGATGGAAAACCGAGAACGACCAAGCCTTGATCTTTATATTTGGCGTAGATCTTCTCAAGCCCCTCGTATTGACCAGTAAAGCCACAAAAACTAGCGGTATTAACCACCAAAATCACTTTTCCTTGGTATTGGCAAAGGTTTTGCGGCGCCTCATCCTGTAGTCGTGGAAAGGTGTGGTTCAGTAGGGGGCTACAAGTTCCAGGCGCGGCCTGAACCAAGCCAGTCGTGACCATGAGCAATATAAGGGAAAAAATCCAAGTAGCCAGCAGTTTAGCCATAGCGCACTTTCAAATAAGACGGATAGCATCCAAGTCTAAGTCATTCTGGCTAATGTTGTTGGCTATGCCCCAATGCTATTAATATTGAGTTATGAGCCCTTTACCGTTACCTTCTTTTGAGACCAAAGTCTGTGTCCCCGCCAGCCTGCAAGAGCGTATTGCCAAGCTGCCAAGACCTTTGGTATTTACTAATGGCGTCTTCGATATTTTGCATCGAGGTCATGCAAGTTATTTGGCCCAAGCCCGTGCATTAGGTGCGAGCCTAGTGGTTGGGGTCAATTCAGACGCTTCGGTCAAAATGCTGGGTAAAGGGGATGACAGGCCAATTAATTCAGAGGCAGATCGTCAGGCTTTATTGGCCGCCTTAGCCAGCGTGGATTTGGTGGTGATCTTCTCTGAGCAGACACCAGTGCAATTAATTGAGAGGATTCATCCGGATATTTATGTCAAGGGCGGCGATTATGACATTGATACCTTGGAGGAGACTCGGGTTGTAAAGACTTGGGGCGGAAAAGCGGTGGCCATTCCATTTATCTATGAGCGCTCTACAACCACTTTATTGGGAAAAATTCGTTCCTAGAGGGGATTCATTTTTTTGCGTGTGTTCGTCATTGACTTTTGACTAGCCACGCCCAAATGCCCCTTAGTACTAGGCCCTCAATAGTCTCAACTGGCGGAAGATGCAGGCTAGTCAGTTTCTTGATCTCAGCTGCTAGAGTTTTAGCATTGCCACCATCAAGCCAAATGCGTTCAATGGGATGGTTCATCTCCTTGGCCAATTGGGTTGCATAAATAATGGCGCCAATCTGCGCTGCATCACAGCCACCAATAATCGCATTGTTTGTAGATACCCCAAACCCCACATGCTCTGAAGACCGAGTGGCTAGGGGAAGTTGCGCGGTATTGCTCTGCAAACTTTCTTGCATCAGACTGAGGCCAGGAAGAATCCAGCCACCGTAATGAACACCATTGCCACCCAGGAGGTCAATAGTGGTAGCGGTGCCAGCGTTAATGATCAAGCTATTGGTGTTTGATAAAGCGCGTGCACCAATCGCAGCGGCCCAACGATCTGCTCCAAGCTTGGTCGCATCTGCATATAAGGTGCGCATCCCAGCGTAATGACTATCACCACGCAATTGTTGCCACTCAATGTCGCTCCATTGAGGAAAAAGAGATTTGAGGCTTTTAATAGCAGACTCTCCAGCGACACAGGCAAACCCAATGGCATCTGGTTTAGGCATTGTTTTTTCAATGTAATCAGCCAGTTCTGCGCGATGCTCGGAAGATTGCAAAGACTTACTGCCAATGGATCCTGAGTAGGCCCACAATTTTTTATTGCGATCCGAGGGTGTTTGAGTGGATTCTACAGCCGCCCATTTCAGTCTAGTGTTGCCAACGTCAAAAATTAAATACAGACTCATGATCTAGCTCTTAATGAAACATCACCCGCATGAATGGCAATGGTTTGATTGGCTTGCTGAAGCAGTAGCGCGCCACTAGCATCTACCCCTTTGGCCATTCCAACGACCGAATCTTTGCCTACGCCCGAAATACTAACTTCTGTTTCTTTAAAAGCATCCCATTCAAGCCATTGCTCTTGATACACGCCAAATCCTTGCCGATCAAATTCTGGTAGGTGCCGCTCAAAAGACTCGATGAGTTTAAGCCAAAGAAATTCAGCGTCTGGCAGTGGGATTGAACTTGGAAGCAGCTGATCTAAAGAGGCGACCTTGAATGTGCCTTGCTGATCAAGTTTATTTTGAATGGCTATTGCGTTGCGAAGGTTGATGCCAACACCAATAATCATCCAAGTTAGATCACCAGCCTTTGCTTGCCCACCCTCAATTAGGATTCCACCTAATTTAGCATTGTTTAATAAGAGATCATTAGGCCACTTCAGGCGCAAGCCTTGGGCATACAGGGCCGATTTTTCTATACCAAGCGCCTTAGAGATGCCTGACAGAACCGCCAAACCCACCAATAGACTCAGTCCAGATAGTTCTGCGGGGCTCCTGCGAAAGGGGTAGGCTAGGGAGAAGCAAAGCGAGTCTTCTGGGTTGGCAAGCCATGCTCTACCAGCCCGACCTTTACCAGCAGTTTGATTTTGGGTAATGCGAGCAACTGGATCTATCAACTCGCCTGCACGCCAACGCGCCAAAAGATCGTCATTAGTCGACTCAGTTTTCGCTACACGCTCAAGGATGCAATTCCAGTTCATTTCGCCATTGTAGAAAGGTCTGCCCTAGAATTGTGGAATGCATCACGAAGATCTGCGCCCTCGTAAGTTCATTTGGCCCCTCCAAGCCATGCCATTGGCTAGAGCTTCTAGTCTCAGTTATGCCTTATTAATCATTTATGTCAGCCTAAATCCTTTTGATTTTGACTTTAATAATGGCATTAGCGCGTTGGCTTGGTTAGGCGCACCCTCCCCCCGTTTTATTACCGTATTCGATGTTTCGGTCAATATTTTGGCCTATATCCCATTAGGATTCTTACTTGTCTTTGCTGCGTACCCGCGCTGGCGTAATTTTGTTGCCTTGGGGATTGCGCTGACATTTAGCGCTTTACTGGCCTTTAGCGTTGAGACCCTGCAAACTTGGTTGCCAACTCGGATACCCAGTCAAACGGATTGGTGGGCAAACGTATTGGGTGGGATGTTAGGGGGGCTTCTTGCTATTCCACTGGGACCCCAATGGCTATCGGGCAGCGCTCTACGTAAACGTTTTGACGGGTGGTTTGGCTTAAATTGGGCCGCCTGTGCCTTGTTTCTTCTATTTCCCTGGTCGCAAATTTATCCGCAAAGCTCATGGCTGGGTCCTGGGGTGTGGGGCCATACAATTTTTGGTTCGATTGACTGGGGTACTACTGTGATTAATCAAGTCTTTCAAGAAACGGCCATTACCGCACTTTGTTGGTTAGGGACTGCTTTGTTGCTCTCCTTGGGGATGCGCACTAAGGCGCCACAATGGCGCATATTAATTGGTCTACTTTGCATGACAGTGCTAATCAAAACACTCTTCACCGCACTCCAGTTTGGAATTGAATTTAGTTTGCTGTGGCTCACGGCAGGCGCGATATGGGGAATGATCATAGCTAGCGCGATACTGCGTTGGACTATAAAATTGCCTGGTAGCGTCAAGTTTTGGGTCGCTTTGCTTTGCTTACTGACCGCTACTATTCTGATCCATGTTTTACCTGATAATCCTTACTTCGTTCTCACTTTGCGGCACTGGTATCAAGGCAGACTCTTGCACTTCAATGAACTAATGCAATGGGTCTCAGTGGCTTGGCTGCCATTAGCTATATTCTGGGTAATCCACAATAGATTTGTACTTAAACTTCAACATTGAGTAATCCATCCCTATGAGTTTTCAGCACCATGTATTTTTTTGTTTAAACCAGCGCAAAAATGGCGAAGAGTGTTGTGATCAACACAACGCATTTGCTCTTTTTGAGTATGCGAAAAGTCGCGTGAAGGAGCTTGGACTTGCAGGACCTGGAAAAGTTCGCGTGAACAAGGCGGGTTGTTTAGATCGCTGCGCGGATGGGCCTGTGATGGTGGTTTATCCTGCGGGGGTTTGGTATACATTGGTGGATACTGAAGATGTCGAAGAAATCATCCAGTCTCACTTGATCCAAGGGCACCCCGTTGAGCGCTTGCAGTTAGTTTAGTAGATTTCAGAAAGATCGTTACATGAACGGCCGTACAAAAGTAATTCACATCGAAGGGGTTGTTGGCCCAATTGAAGTGTCCATTGATTTTCCGGATGAGTTAAAAAATGATCCACACTTTGCAGTACGTGGACTAGCTTTAGTGGCTCACCCACACCCTTTGATGGGTGGCACTATGGATAACAAGGTTGCCCAAACCATGGCTCGGTCTTTTAATCAACTGGGTTATGTGAGTGTCCGCCCAAATTTTCGTGGGGTTGGCGGGAGTGCTGGCGTGCATGACGATGGTGTTGGGGAGCTAGATGATTTGCTGCATATTACTGATTGGATGCGGACTCCCGCAAGCTGGACGAGTTTTGAATTTACCCAAGAACAAACTTGGGCTGGCTCTGCAAATACCTTGCCATTGGTGGTTTCAGGATTTTCTTTCGGTAGTTTTGTTGGCAGCCATTTGGTGCAAAAGCTGGCTGATCTTGGTCGGCCTGCCGAACGCCTAGTGATGATTGGTAGCGCTGCTGGTAAGTGGGAGTTAGCCCCCGTTCCCGCAGATACGATTTTGATTCATGGCGAACTTGATGAAACTATTACCTTGAGCGCGGTATTAGATTGGGCGCGACCGCAAGAGTTAACTGTGCAAGTAGTTCCTGGTGCCGATCACTTCTTTCATCGCAGGTTACATTGCATCCGCAACATCATTACTAGCGCCTGGTTAGGTATGCCAGATCATCGGAGATAAGCAGAAAATATGACAGAAGAAAAATCCCTCATTGAATATCCCTGTATTTTTCCTATCAAGGTGATGGGGAAATCTACACCAGAATATTTACCGGCGATCGTACATATTGCCAAACAGTTTGACCCAATTTTTGATGAGAGTAAGGTTGAGCAAAGGCCCTCTAAAGAAGGAAAGTATTTGGGGATTACTTTGCACATTAATGCAACTAGTCGAGAGCAGTTAGACGAGCTTTATAGAACACTCTCTACCCATCCATTAGTTGGTATGGTCCTTTGATATTTAATTGATGGCGATCTTAGTTCAGCATCTGGGATTAGTGGATTACCAATCTACCTACGCGGCGATGCAAGAATTTACCAAGCAGCGCACAGGCGATACTCCTGATGAAATTTGGATACTAGAACACCCTCCTGTTTTTACTTTAGGGCTCGCGGGAGATGCTAGTAATTTACATTCGCCTAGCAATCAGATTCCTTTGGTGCAGGTAGATCGAGGCGGGGAAATTACGTATCACGGCCCTGGCCAGATCGTGATTTACCTGCTACTAGATCTCAAGCGCCTCAGTATTTTCGTAAAGGAGTTGGTTTTACGCATTGAGCAAGCGCTGATTGACACTCTTGCTGATAGTGGCTTAAAGGCTGAGAGGCATTCTGGAGCGCCTGGAATCTACGTTTCAAATCAGGAGGGCGTGGCAGCGGAGTTTTGGGGTGCCAAGATCGCCGCCTTGGGTTTAAAGGTCTCTAGGGGCTGTTCCTATCATGGTTTAGCTCTTAATGTGGCCACCGATCTTCAAGCCTTTGGCCGAATCCACCCTTGTGGATATGCAGGATTAAGGACGGTCGATATGCAAACCCTTGGGATCAAGGACAATATGGACATTATTAGCCATCAGCTTTTAGGGCATTTGCAAAAGCAATTAAGTTCATCATGACAATCGACAAGACAGGCAGCGAGAACAACCTCACCGGAAGGCAGGACGTAAATTACGACGCAACTCGTAAACAGAAGTCTGGCGAGAAGACTGCGCGCAGTCCAATCAAGATTATCCCGCTTGCAGAGGTCCTTAAAAAGCCGGATTGGATTAGGGTGAAGGCAGCATCCAATAACTCTCGTTTCTCAGAAATCAAAAAGATTTTGCGTGAAAACGAATTAGTGACAGTCTGTGAAGAAGCAAGTTGTCCTAATATCGGTGAGTGTTTTGGTAAAGGTACTGCCACCTTTATGATCATGGGCGATAAATGCACGCGCCGTTGTCCATTTTGCGATGTGGGTCATGGCAGGCCTGATCCGCTCGATCAAAGGGAGCCGGCTAATTTAGCTCGCACGATTGCCGCTTTAAAGCTCAATTATGTTGTCATTACAAGCGTGGATCGTGATGATCTGCGCGATGGTGGTGCGATGCATTATGTCGACTGCATCTCTCAATCTAGAGAGGCATCCCCCAATACCCGCATTGAAGTCTTGGTGCCGGATTTTCGGGGGCGCTTAGACAAGGCATTAGATATTTTTTCTGAGCATGCCCCCAACGGCTTGCCAGATGTGATGAATCACAACCTTGAAACCGTGCCGCGACTCTATAAAGAAGCGCGGCCTGGCGCAGACTATGCCCATTCACTCAAGTTACTAAAAGACTTTAAAGAGCGTTTCCCTCATATCCCAACCAAGAGTGGCTTGATGGTTGGATTAGGTGAGACTGATGAAGAGATCTTGGATGTGATGCGAGATATGCGTGAGCACAAGATCGATATGCTCACCATTGGCCAATATCTTGCACCCTCCGGTCATCATTTACCAGTTCGACGTTATGTTCACCCAGATATTTTTAAGCGTTTTGAAGAAGAGGCCTATGCGATGGGTTTCTCACATGCTGCGGTAGGTGCCATGGTGCGTTCTAGCTACCATGCTGACCAGCAGGCACAGGGTGCGGGCGTTGTTTAGAGCGGTATTGTTAAGGTGCTTGTTGTTCATAGCATCTGCTTTCCTGATTTCTGCCTGTACTCCTAAGTTTGATTGGCGTACTGTGCAATCTCCTCAAGAGGGCTATACCGCTATGTTTCCAGGTAAGCCCGACAGGCTTGAGCGAAAAGTGCCGTACCAGTCTCAGGAGCTTCTCCAAACATTGGAGGCAGTCAAGATTGATGATGATATTTACTCAGTTAGCACTATTTACTTAAGCAATCAACAAACCGAGGTATTGCCTAAATTATTAGAGCAACTAGAAGGCAATCTTTTCCATAATGCAGGAGTTGACCAATCGACCGCAGTCAGCTCGAATGGTTTTTACCAAACCGCTAATCATCAACGCCATCCAGTACAAGATTATTTTTTAGAATTTAAGTCTGCCGGATCAACCCAGCAAACAATTCGAGTGCGCTGGCTCACAAGGCCTGCTCTTAATGGCGGCCTCTGGCTTTATCAGGTATCGATTCTCCATGTGGGTCAAATTCACACTGATGTCAAAACACTCCTCTCTGCAGAGGAATACAATAATTTTTTTGATGAGTTTCATCCGGATTAACGATGCCATCGCACTGGCGCTCTGACCCGCACACCATGATTGCGTTACCCCTGAAGGCTAGGGCAGCAACAAGAGTTTTTTTAAGCTTTGCTTGTGCCTATTTTATTTCTTACGCATTTCGTTCAATTAATGCCGTCATTGCTCCAGAGCTAATAAGTGATTTACATCTGAGCAATACGCAGTTGGGTTTTCTGTCGGCGGCATACTTTGTTGGTTTTGGTGCCACGCAGATTCCAGTGGGTTTGGGTCTAGATCGCTTTGGCCCTAGACTTACAGAGATAACCTTGATGGTGTTCGCTATTGTCGGAGCATTGATATTCTCTTGGGCCGATGATTTCACTAGCTTAGTCATGGGTAGAGTGCTGATCGGCATGGGCGTCTCAGCTTGCTTGATGTCAGCATTCTCAGGCTTTCGGGCTTGGTATCCCCTTGAGAGGCAAGGGCAGTTAGCTTCTGGGATGCTGGTATTTGGAACCTCCGGAGCCCTGATGACTTCTTGGCCTGTTCATGCGGCGCTGCCTTACTTAGGTTGGCGTGGCGTCTTCATGTTGATGGCGGCATTCTCTTGTCTGGCCATTGCTGGTTTGTACTTTGGTTTACCAGTGAAGGCCCGCACAAAGTCCTTAGAGACCCCAACAGGCGGGAAAAAAAGAATTGACGCCACTTTTTCTTGGGCTAGCTATAAACCTATCCTAACCAATGCTTTCTTTTGGAGAATTTTCCCCTTGGGGGCATTTTGTTATGGCGGTTTTATTGCCATTCAAACACTCTGGCTTGGGCCGTGGCTAACAAGCGTAATGGAGTACTCATCCGATAGCGCCTCGCAAATCTTGTTTTGGTTTAATGCAGTCCTATTGCTCGCCTATATTCTCAATACTGCCTTACTGCCAAAGTTGGCAAAGTATGGTGTCACCACTTTGCAATACTTAACTTGGATGGTTGCGGCTGCTTTAGTATTTCAGGCATGCGCCTTCTATCTACGCAGTTCATGGGTTTGGGTTTGGTGGTACTTGTTTGCAGTAGCTTGCGCTTCTTATGTGCTTGCGCAGAGCTTGATAGTGACTTACTTTCCGAAATCTTTCTCGGGGCGCGTCAGTACTACTTATAACTTGGCTCTCTTTATGGGCGCTTTTGTAGTGCAGTGGGGAATTGGATATCTAGTAGATGTCGGCATTGAAGCCGGCTGGTCAAGGGCCAGTGCATTTGATTTAGCCTTGGGAATCTATTTAGTAGTGCAGGTGCTTGGGTATCTTTGGTTTTTAATCTCACCGAAATTTTTCCCAAGCATGCCCATCGCTCAAGACTAAAAAATAAAAATAAGCATTAAAAAATAGAAAAATACTAAGTGGTAGATTTTTCAAGGGCTGTAACTTTTGCTTCCAGCGCCTCTAGCTTTTCTCTAGTCTTGGCAAGAACCTTGGACTGCACTTCAAATTCTTCGCGAGTCACTAGATCCATCTTCTGAAAACCTTGATTCATCATGGCGCGCACATTTTTTTCAATCTCTTGTGCAGGTGAATTTCGAATAGCATCGCCCACTTTGTTTTGCATATCACTTGCCATACGTTGGATTTGCTCGAGGATTTCGCCTGGTTTTTGCATGATTTGGGTTGCCCTGAAATGGTTAATGTTGCGTAAAAGATACGCCTTGTATTTTAATTTGAATAGCCGTTTTTGCCTATAAAAGGCCTTAAACCCCTAAAATTTCTCGAAATGGAGCACTTTGGTGCATTGATAGGCACTATTTTGGTGCTATAGCATTAACAGGGTGCACGAGTCTGAAAGCTTGAATTGCTAAACCTAGATGATCACTCCATGCAATAAGCATTTATCCCTTTTTTGATTACAACCAGTAAGGAGTTTCAAATGAAAGCATTACAGAAGACAGCAATCTCTGCGGCAGCAGTAGCTTTGTTGACTGGCCTAGGCTCAATCTCAGCATATGCTGAAGAAGCAGCCGCTGAAGCGCCAGAAGTTAGCCCAATTACAGCAAACGTAACAGTAGCAAGTAACTATATCTATCGCGGTATTACACAGTCCAACAACAAGCCGGCAATTCAAGGCGGATTTGACTATGCGCATGAGAGTGGTTTCTATGTAGGTAACTGGAACTCAAGCATCAGCTGGATTAGTGATTCTTACAACAATAGTCTTAATG
>CAIOIX010000388.1 GCA_903858445.1 uncultured beta proteobacterium | reverse complement strand
GTGATAGAGTGAACACCACTTTACATTTACATTGACACTCAAGTTCCAGGCCAACTACTTCGTTTTACAAGCAATCAAGTCCATATTGAAGCATCAGCTTCACGCCTAAATTTTCTTATAGCTACACCGTTTGCAAGTTCCTATAGGTGACTTTGCACAATAAAGTGCCCAGTGTCAGCACTCCTAGTTCTAATACGCTTAAAGAAGATCATCGCCGTGAACTCATCGAGGCAGCCAAAGCAACCCCCAATTTTGAAAAATTACATGAAGACGTAGCGCAACTTTTAGATATTCCCAGCTCGATAGTGGGGCTTTGGCAGATTGTTTCGAATCTTCCCGAGATATTGATGTCAGCCCGTCAATGGGCAAATAAAAATGATGCGGGTAATTTAAGCCGGAAATTCGATTTAATTCAAGCTTGGCTCGATGCTATTAGTCAGATCCCCTTGGATTCAAAACTGCGTCAAGTGCCAATGCTCAGTGGAACCAGTGGGGGCAAAAAGAAAAATAAGAGCGCTCAAGGCCCCTCATTTCATGGAACGTTAGAGGATCATCCAGTCTGGGCAGCCCTATGGAACTCTGCCGTAGAGGATGATGGTCTTCCTGGAAAGACCAAATATGATGCCTATAGAAGCCTTCAGGGGCTCCTACTTTCATCCTTTAATAGCCGTCCAGATCGAAATTCAGATGATGTTGATTTGCAGCGCTACGTTGAGGCTGGTCTTCTTCTGCGTAAGATTCATAAACCCGGGCGAAGCGGCGAATTAGTGCGCTGGTCTCGAATTGGTAAAACTTTCGCAGCTACCCATGATTATTTTGCCCAAATGCATCGCGAGAGCGAGAACGATAAGCAGGGGTACGGGGCACTTGCGGACCTTTTAAGTGATGCCTATGGCTCCAAAAGGCCTTCGGTTTTTAAAGATCGACCCCTAGGAGCCGGCAAAGGCAGAAGAAAAGCCAAAAAAGAAGTAGATATTCCAGAAGTTTTTAGCAAGGAAGAGGCGGTAGAACCGGTGGAGCCCCCCGAAGACTTTAGTGAAGGGGATTTTGGTTTTCCATTTATTGTTGTTAAGGGGGATATCCCCCCTCCGAGAATTGTGTCGCTTGCTCCCGATGAGGAGGAGCTTAAGGAAATCTGGGAATCCGGGCATCACCCTGGCGAATTCACCATTCCGGATGAAATTTTATTCTCGGCTGAGGAATTTTTTGATCCTCCCGATACTCCTGGGGAAAAAGGAAAGTTACCGCCACTCGCCTCAATTTACGCAGCTGCCCATGGAAGATATAAGGGGATGCTAATGATGGCTCAAGCATTTAAGACTCGCCTTAAACGCCCTCATATCGCTCTTATGGTGAAATTTCTCACCGTCTTGGAGGGTCTAGCGCTTGCCTATAAAACCCCTCCCGCTGGCAAAGAGGTGGAATATCAATTAATTCAGGAAACGCTTAATCTGTGTGCGGTTGCGATTGTGACTGGCTCACGATTAAGGGATGCGGCGCAATTACTCCGCTTTAATACTATAGAAGGCCTGCCAGAGGATTGGACGCTTACCTATTTATCCTTGCTTAACGGTGTGTGGTTACGTCCTTACTTGCCGCCATCAAGAGATCCTCGAACCCTAGAAATATTTGGAAAGCAGGTGTTGACGCATCCTCGTCTAGGTTTTTCGGATATTTGGGGTGTTGGCAAAGGCCTCCCTAATAAGTCGAGTGATAAATGGTTTGAGTACGCCCATGAGGAATACGAGGAAGCATTTAATAGCGTCATTCGAGAAAAGCTTCTGAGCGAAGGTATTTCAAAGTTTTGGGCAAATCACGACCGAATCGGCGATCTCATCCCATTTTTGTTTCATGGATTAGAGGAGCGGGAGTTGCTGCGTAACTGCGCCATTTTCGGTAGAACTTCGAATCAGTCCGATGTTCAAAGACATTACGTTGCTTTAGATCGCGAAAAATTAAATCAGTATTACTGCAAGACAATGAGCCAAATATGGCGTGAAATGATGGCTGGCGGGTTAGAGCCTAATGACCTTTTATTTTCTCGGCAACAAGAATCTGCCATTTCACCATCACTAACGGGAAATGATTTTTCTCCTAAGCCAGAAAATATCAAGTTGATTTTAGCTATGTTGCAAACGAAAATCGAGGAGTGTAGCGCATCCAGCCCTTATGAGCACCACAACCTGGTAACGGCTTATATTGGAATTATCTTGGGAATCGTCACCGGATTTCGAGATGTCCGTACCCCGATCTTGGATTTAACTCTAATAGATCCCGAAACAGGTTTTATGTCGATGCAAGAAAAAGATAGTGATGACGCTAGTCATGCTCGCCTAGTCTGGATTCCTCCCCAAGTGCGGGTATGTGTTGATCGGTATTTAGAGCACCTTAGAAGGCTTTGGACGCTACTTCCAGAAAAAGAACCCAAGGTGCTAGTGGTAAAGGCTACTAAAAATCGGGATCGACAAGTTATGGGGGTTAAGGAGTTCACGCTGTCGCTGGAGAAAACACTCTTCTTTTTTGAGGAGAAAAAAGAAGGGTGGTTTGCCAAAGAGTTTTCTGGCTTTTCCCATCAGGCCATTTTAAATGGCGTGAGCAAGAATATTTGGGCTATTCCCAATACTGGCCGCCACTATGCGGCAACCAGCTTCTTTAATGCTAAGGGCAGCTATGCAACGATAAATAGTACATTTTTAGGCCACTGGGAACGAGGCGAGTCCGCCTGGCTACCGGATTCAGGATTTGATCCTTATCAATTTCGTAATGCAATCGAGCCAACCATTATGGCAATGCTTACTGAAATTGAATTTAAGCCGATTCGATTTTAGATGATGAAAACGGTTTCTAAAAATCCTTCCCCAAAGCTTAAGGCACCGCCATTACCGCAGGATGCCAATATTTGGATTGGCTGGTCTCATTTATTTACTCCCGGGCCATTTCGGGATTTAGCTAAGTCACACATTATTGAGATGGCATTGGAAGTAGGGGATATTCCTGTCACCCATCTATGGCTATTTGAATGTATCTATCTGGTTAGCCCAAAGATTCTTTCTGCAGTGGGTCTTGATAAGTTCCATGTGGATCCCGTAGAGCTTGATGCACTTCTGGCTAGTATTCGGGAGCTAGCCCCGCCAAAAAGAGGGTTTGCGATTAGTAGACGGTTTTTAGAGGTGATTGAGGCTGGAAATAATTCTGAGCGATTTGACATTGCCATTCCCCACCTTCCAGTTCCAATGTTCGATGATCCTGCGTCTCCATTTATTCATAAAAATATGGGGTCCTTAGCCAAAGTACATCCCCTCATAATCGCCTTTCATCAATCGCTTGAAGATAATTCAGAATTACATATTCATGCGCAGTGGGGTAGGGTTATGCTCTCGGCGATGATTAACGGAGCTTTAATTCAGACGAGTTTTCTAAAGGCCTTGCCAGATGCATTATTAACGGCGGAGCCCGATTTGCGTTGGCTGGTCTTATTGCCAGATGATGGAAAAAAAGACTCGGGACCGATAGTCCCTAGGCGTTGGTTTCCTGACCCCCTTACGCGCTTATTGTTGGCAAATATGCGGTCAGCCTTTTCGATTGAAATATCACCTCTTGGGAGAAGGCAGTCAGAGCAGATTTATTTTTTAATTTCGGCTTACGCAAAGGAAAGAGGTTTTCAGCTGTTGTTGCCAACAACGATAGGCAAGATTTTACTGGGGCTGAAAACCCGCCTTCATTTACATCTTCCTCCTTGGTTAGTGAGCTATGCTAATAATGATTTTTCTAGCGTTTCCCTGCCAGATTGGGCTTGGCATCGCCTGAATAATGCCCCAACTGAAAGGGTGGAAATACTCACCAAGCGACCGTCACTCGGGCCGGAGCGCCGACCCCGAGAGGAGCATGGGGACCCTGAAGAAAATGATGTGCAGGATAAGGCCACCTGGCCTTTGCAATTAAGGAGCCTAGGCGCAGCAATTCTCGCTAATGAGGATGACCTGCTAAAACGGGTGGGTCGCTGGCAAAAAGAGGACGCCCTCAATCGATTGCCTAGCCTTAGCTTGCTTGGAGAATGGCTATCAGAGCACGTTCTTAAAAAAGTAAGTGGGCGACACCCTCTACACAAGCATACCGTTTACAACAACCTTAACTGCATTGGAGGTCGTTTGATTGGCCAGTTAGGAAAAATGGATTTAACTCAACTGGGAAGCGAGACTGCCTACATTGAAATCTATGGCAATGCACTTGATAACACTCCATCGATAGGTGCACGTCGAACGGTAGCACATGCCTTAAAATCGCTCCACGAGTTTTTGGTCAAAAAATATAATGTAGCCGAAATTGATGAGAGTGGCATCTTTAATGTATCGGGAGCAAGTCAAGGCATGGTCGATGCGAATATAGTGAGCATCGATACTTTTTATAGGGCGATGAAGTGTATTAATAGTGATGCCAAAAAAAGAGTTGGCAAAAGGGTTGCTGAGCAACTTGCAAAGATTGCCGAACTTGCATTTTATGGTGGTCTGCGACGATCGGAGGTTGTTGGGTTAACACTAGGGGATCTTGAAGTTCTTACTAAAGATTTGGATAAAGGGTCGCCCCCTGATGCCTGGCTTGAAGTTGCCGATAATGCACTCAGAAATCTAAAGACAAAAGCAGGGCATCGGCTATTGCCGCTAACCATCTTAGCTCCTCAAGCCGTGCTTACGAGGCTCTTAAAATGGCATTCCACTAGACTTGAAGAAGAGGCTGGTAACTTGGGTTCGTATTTATTCCCTGATTTTGTAAAGGAGGGCAAAGCCAATCCTAAGGATCAACGTTTAGATATGATTACCAATGCACTGCAAAAGATGGCAGATGATGAAACGTTGCGCTTTCATCATCTACGCCACAGTTTTGCCACTCGGCTCGTATTTGAAATATGGTTAGCAGGGCAACCACAATACAGAAATTATCTGCCAAAATGGTTTATGTCGTCAGTTCATAATCAGGCGCGATTTAGACCAGAAATGCTAGTCATCTTACGTCGAGGACTGTTGGGTGACGCGCCAACCAATCGTAGATCGATGTTACAGGTTAGCTTATTGATGGGGCATACGGATCTCATTATTACCTTGGGCTCATATATCCATTTATCAGATTTTATTTTAGGCAGAATGGTCTATCGCCTTGCTCCAAAGTTAAGTAAAAAAGCTCTACATTGTTTGAGTGGCTATTCTATGTCTTACCTTGGGTCTCTATCCAAAGAGAAACTCAAGCATGTGGATTCACAGTATATAAATGGTCGATTACTTGATCGCATAGCTGACCGCGTCACTATGAATGGAAAAAATGCTCTTGAGGTTAATAAGACGCAAGCCATTGATTATCAAGTTCCAACTCCGCTCATTGCGCCAAAGGGGGGCTTGGAGAGGTTACAACATATCGCCAATGCATTGAATTCATTGACTAGCGCTTCTGCAGGTAATAATCATAGATTTGATCAAGTTGCGTTTGAATTTAGTTTGTCAAAAGTAGATCTAGAAAAATGGTTTTCTAAGAAAAAAGAATTGCCCACTACTTTATTTAATTTAAATCCGAATTCAACAAAGGACGCCCAATTACCACGGGGGGAAATTGATTTACTTGCGGGAGATGCCCACAACTCCTTTGCAAAAAAGACATTTCAAGTATTAAGTACTCTTTACAGTAAGCGGATAGAGGATTGCGGCAGAGATCTCACAACTCAAAAACACGTTCGCGAGTTTCTCGATAAGTATCCTGAAATCGCAGACCCCGAATCTTATTTATCTGTTGAAACAAGCTCTCTTTCAGATGCTAAGAAATGGGTTTGGTTTATTGAGGAAATGGGAATGTCGGAGGCGGTCGCGATTAATCATGACAGTACCAAGGTCGCCAATAGCTCCTCTCAAAAAATTCAAATTGCCTATTGGAAAAAAGGCTTAAATTGCGATGAGATTGTGGATTCGGGAGTAACTACCTCAGAGGGTGCTCGAGGGCGGGTTCGGATTGATCTGAACTTAAGTAAGGTCACGAATCCGAAAGAGAAATATACGAAAGTAACCTCTTTGTATGGAGTTAGATTTGTGCTGGCAATGCTTTTGGTTGTGGGACCATCTTTGCTATTGGAATAGTAGATGTTTGTAATCCTTTGACCATAAGGAATTCTGATGAGAAAAATCGGGTATCCCATTTATATGATTGATACCCCCAAAGACTCACTCGCCTAAATAATCTTCATTATTGTTGATATGGCTGATTTATTGATGCTCGGCATACCCCCATTAATCACGTGTATTTGCTTATTGTTAAAACAGCTTTAAAGCCTATTTGCGCGTTGCGATCCAAAAGGAGGGTGTAACTTATGTTGGGTGACTCCTTTCCAAACCATTACAGACACTCAAAAGAGGCTGGTTTTAGGGTATTGACTGGCTGAGCCCGGCTATTAAGAGACATTCTGGAACTGCCACCACTATAAAACAAGGGGTAACAGAGTCAATATCAACAACTGCAGAAGATGCTCAAAAGAAAAAATCTACAACAACAGCGCCAATAACAAGTCCAGCTATGAACAAAGATTCTGATCAGAAAAAGAAATGCCTCCGTATGGGCTTGACTGCCGGCTCAGATGACTACAATCTTTGCATTACCTCACAATAAGATGATGTATTCCATGGCTAATTACTTAAATGCTGCCTCTTTAAGGCGCTATATTTTTATTATTATTTGTCCGATATTGCTGTGCGCCTGTCAAAGCGCTTCTGTCACATGGAGCTCAGATCCACCTGGCGCCTATGCAAGTGGCTACTATAAGAGTGGCACTTATTATCGACAGGCGCTACCAATGAAAATTGTCTATAGCCCATCAGAGCTTCCCAGAGGTTTTCCAGCGAGTTGTGGAGTTGTTAAAAGTCCTACGATTACATGGCCAGATGGTACGGTTAGGGATCGAGAGAATATACGAGTATGTTACGTTGAAAATAATTACACTTTTACAAAACCAGAGTCTACTCGGACTAATTACTCAGCACCAGAGGTCAAAAAGCCAGCAATTACTGAAAAGCAGGAGCGGCCTCAATCCGCTCCCTTAAAGAGTGTTCCTGATACTTCTCCAAAGGACTCTCAGAAAAAGTGCCTGCGATTGGGTTTGACTCCTGGATCAGATGACTTCAACCTTTGTATCAAGTCTAAGTAGCAAGCATTTCCAAAAAATATCCAGGGTATCTCTAGATACAACTAAAAAAAATTTTCGGTTGCGATTCTGTCATTCATAAGTTTGGCAAAATTGACCCATGCGTTAGCTTTTGTTGATGAGTCCGATTCTCAGGCCGCAGCATTAAGCTATAAATCTAATGTCTCTAGGGTCGACCAAAGCAAATGCGGTAGGTTGTCACCGGGCCAATCATGTGGGTCATGCGCCCTTTATCAAGGCGCGCCTGGGTCGACCAGCGGGGGTTGCTCCTTATTCGCCGGTAAGCAGGTGATGTCGATTGGTTGGTGTGCGGCATATCCAGGAAATACAGGATTTCCACCCGTTACCCCTCAGCCTCTAAATAGGTCAGCCCCTAGTCCCGGGCACAATATATCCAATTAGTCACCTACAATACCAACTCCGCCACTGCAAAATAAGTTTGATCCAGTAGATCAGGCTAGAAAAAGGTGTGCTCGCTTAGGGCTATCTCCTGGGTCAGATGATTACAAATTATGTATGAGCTCTATCCAGCAGGGTATATTTACAAAGTACATAACTATTTTATTTAACCGGAGTTTCTATGAAGGCAAGGTCACTTGGCTTAGGCTTATGGTTTACCCTGATTTTATTTGCTAGTGCCGCAGTGTGGGCTACGCCAGATCAGGCTGATCCGAGGTATGCATCTGTCGTTTGTTCCAATGATGATGCAAGCAAACGTGTTAACTGCGACTATCGGCATTCTGCAGTCATTGATGTTAAAGATGTCAGCTTAAAAATTGCAGGCAAACCATCGCAAATTGATCCTAAAAATTTAACTGTCTACCCAGCGAACGGGCAAACAACTGCAATTCTTTTTTTGGTTGATGTTAGCGACCCCAAAAGGAAAAATACAGTAGAGAAAAAGAATGTAGCAATCATTAATGAGATGTTGGCAGCACAGAAGCCTTACGAGAAAGTCGGCATAGCTGTTTTCGATAGCGATCTTGAGGTATTAGTGCCAATAAACTCTGATCAGACCGCCACGAAGGAGGCTGTTAAAAACATTAAAGCCAGTGGCCAAGCTACGGAGTTTTACAAAAATATTCTTTCTGCGATTGAAATACTTAAAAAGACCGATGCAATAAGAAAAGGGCTTGTGATTCTGTCAGATGGCAAAGATGAGGATAGAGCTTATATGCCCCAGGATGTTGTAAATGCTGCCAAAACCGCCGGGGTTGTCATTCTAAGTTTGGGGTATTTGGAGAAGCCTACGGATTCACCATACCTACAGAATTTACAGCGTCTCGCAGATGACACTTTTGGCGTTTACTATAATGCGACTGATTCCAAGCTTCCAGCTGACTTTGCAACTCAACCATTTTCCTTTGTTGAAAAGGGTGGGCGTGTTTCCTTCCCTTACGGAGAGAATATTGGTAGACAGCCGGTCACGATTGTTTTGGGTACGAAATCCAATAAGGGAGTGGATCTAATTGCTGAGGTTGATTTCCCAGACAATAGATCTTCATCCCAAAAAGTCATTGATTTCTGCAAATCCTATTGGATTGAGCTATTGGTGGGTTTATTGGTGTTTATTACACTCTCTATTTCTATCTTTCTTTTTATTAGACGTATTAGAAGAAATAGGCCCGTTAAATTTGTTTATGCGCAGCTTGACGAAATGGACG
>CAIOIX010000387.1 GCA_903858445.1 uncultured beta proteobacterium | reverse complement strand
CTTACCTTCAAGCGACTCCTTCTCGGAAGTAATTTCTTTGCGACGCTCTTTGCAAGATCCAGCAATTTCTTGAAGTGCTTTACGAGCGCGCGCAGCTGAGGCTTTTACACCCTTCCCTTGAAACTTCTCATTTTCAGTTTTATAGACCTCAAAAGCTTCAAGCAATTTATCATGATGGGACATATTTTTTCCTTTTTTAATATTTAGGTAGGAGTTCAAATCTCTTCAGCAGGAGCTACATCAACCTTCGAAGCCTTGCGAGGCACAGTGGGCGCATCAAAATCCAACAAAACTTTGCCATCAACATCAACATCCACCGCAACATGGCCGCCTTGCGCCAGCTTACCAAAGAGTAATTCATCAGCCAAAGCTTTACGCACCGTGTCCTGAATAATCCGCTGCATTGGTCTTGCACCCATCAGTGGATCAAAGCCATGTTTCGCCAAGTGAGCGCGCAATGCCACACTAAAAGTGGCATCCACTTTCTTCTCATGCAACTGCTCTTCTAGCTGCATTAAGAACTTATCAACAACCCGCATGATGATAGTTTCGTCAAGTGCCTTAAAGGAAACGATCGCATCCAAACGGTTACGGAACTCCGGCGTAAAGAACTTCTTGATATCAACCATCTCATCACCAGACTCGCGCACATTGGTAAATCCAATCGTGGATTTCTGCATCGCCTCAGCACCGGCATTAGTAGTCATGATGATGATGACGTTACGGAAATCTGTCTTACGCCCATTGTTATCAGTTAGGGTACCGTGATCCATCACCTGCAAGAGGATGTTGAAAATATCAGGGTGTGCTTTTTCTATCTCATCCAATAACAGCACACAATGAGGCTTCTTATTGACTGCCTCAGTTAAGAGACCACCTTGATCAAAGCCGACATAACCTGGGGGAGCCCCAATCAAACGACTTACCGCATGACGCTCCATGTATTCCGACATATCAAAACGTAAAAGTTCAATTCCCAAGATATAAGCAAGTTGCTTGGCAACCTCGGTCTTGCCAACCCCAGTAGGACCGGAAAACAAAAAGGAACCAATTGGGCGATCAATCTTCCCAAGACCAGCACGGGTCATCTTGATTGCACTAGCAAGAGCCTCAATCGCTGGGTCTTGACCAAACACCACGCTCTTAATGTCGCGATCTAAAGTTTGCAACTTACTGCGATCATCAACTGTCACAGATTGGGGGGGTATGCGTGCAATCTTGGCAACAATCTCTTCAATCTCAGGTCGACCAATCGTTTTCTTTTGCTTAGACTTAGGCAAAATACGTTGCGCAGCTCCAGCCTCATCAATCACATCGATCGCCTTATCTGGCAGATGGCGATCATTAATATAACGAGCAGAAAGCTCTGCTGCCGCAACCAAGGCTGCAGCAGCATACTTGACACCATGATGCTCTTCAAAACGTGACTTTAGACC
The DNA here is from genome assembly GCA_903858445.1 of uncultured beta proteobacterium. Lineage (GTDB taxonomy): Bacteria > Pseudomonadota > Gammaproteobacteria > Burkholderiales > Burkholderiaceae > Polynucleobacter. The sequence continues at coordinate 1,688 of CAIOIX010000387.1, read as the reverse complement.
ACGTAAGATTTGCACTGTCTGATCTACTGTTGGCTCAACTACGTCCACCTTCTGGAAGCGACGTGACAAAGCAGCATCTTTCTCAAAGATCCCACGGTATTCTGTAAATGTGGTCGCTCCAATACATTTGAGCTGACCATTTGATAAGGCAGGCTTGAGTAGATTACTAGCATCAAGTGTCCCCCCTGATGCGGCACCCGCCCCAATCAAGGTGTGAATTTCATCAATGAAGAGAACGCCATGTGCATGATCTTTCAAGGACTTGAGAACACTTTTCAAGCGTTGCTCAAAATCACCCCGGTATTTAGTGCCCGCCAAGAGCGCACCCATATCCAATGAATAGACAGTGGCATCAGCCAAGATATCTGGAACATCGCCATTCACAATGCGCCATGCCAAGCCTTCGGCGATAGCGGTCTTACCAACGCCCGCTTCTCCAACTAGCAATGGATTATTTTTGCGACGACGACAAAGAACCTGAATGACTCGCTCTACTTCACTATCGCGACCAATCAAGGGATCAATCTTGCCCTGCCGCGCCAGCGCATTGAGGTTTTGTGTGTACTGATCAAGCGGGCTTTCTTTACCTGTAGATGCAGATTCCTCTGTTTCTTGAGCGGGATCTGCAGGCTTGACATGCTCCATTTGATCCTTACGCACACCGTGACTAATAAAGTTCACAACATCTAAGCGAGTCACTCCTTGCTGCTGCAAGAAATACACTGCATGCGAATCCTTTTCACCAAAGATAGCTACCAACACATTAGCGCCAGTGACTTCTTTTTTACCATTTGAGGTAGATTGCACATGCATGATGGCGCGCTGAATGACGCGCTGAAATCCTAATGTAGGCTGAGTATCCACTTCATCATTACCAGGAACAACTGGTGTGTTGTCGTTAATAAAATTCTTAAGTTGTGAGCGTAGCTCGGCAATATTAACTGCGCAGGCTTTCAACACCTCAACCGCTGTGGCGTTATCTAGCAGTGCAGCAAGCAAGTGCTCAACCGTAATAAATTCATGTCGGGCAGCCCTCGCGTCAACAAACGCCATATGCAAACTCACTTCTAATTCTTGGGCAATCATGCTTCCTCCATAGTGCACTGTAGTGGGTGACCCGCTTCACGGGATAGCTCGATAACTTGATGCACTTTAGTAGCCGCAACATCACGGGTAAATACCCCGCAAATACCTTTGCCTATTAAATGTACCTGCAGCATGATGCGAGTTGCTGTTTCATGGTCTTTATTGAAGTACTCCTGAATGACCATGACAACAAACTCCATTGGAGTGTAGTCATCATTCATGAGTAAAACTTTAAACATAGAAGGAGCCTTCAGCTTCTCGGCCTGCTTCTCAAGCAGGATGGTATCTTCAAGATTGGGGTTGTTTGGGTTACCAACCGTTGGGTTTTTGGGTGCGCGACTCATTTGAAACATTCTAAACATAGATACTGAAATTTAAATTTACAGGAAGCATGTTGCAAAAACCACTCAACAAACCCTCATACACCCCATATTGGGGCATTTTTCCATAATAAAAGGGGGTGTTACCAGTAACTATATGCACTTAACCCCTTGACACCCCACCATAAAGGGCAAACAATTAAGTCATAGGCTTTATTTAAAGGCCTATTTAGGCGTGTTGTAGAGCGAGACTGATTAAAAAGTATTCACCCTCATCACGGT
>CAIOIX010000386.1 GCA_903858445.1 uncultured beta proteobacterium | reverse complement strand
GTTCAGATTGTCATAATCCACACGGTTCTGCAGGCCCATCATTACTCAAGAAAAATACCTTGAATGAAACCTGCTTCCTTTGCCATGCTGAAAAACGAGGCCCAATGTTGTTTGAACATCAGCCTGTTGTTGAGAATTGTGCTACCTGCCACACTCCTCATGGATCGAACATTACTCCATTGCTTAAAGATCGTCCACCTTTCCTCTGTCAGGATTGTCATGATGGTATGAGCCATACAAAGAGCCCTGCTGGTCCGAGTGTCGCTGGTCGACAAGTGAATCCTGGTATTACCAGCCCAAGTGCAAACTTTACTGGACGTGCTTGCTTGAATTGCCACAGTCAGGTGCATGGATCGAATAGTCCAGCCGGTGGTTACTTCCAACGCTAATAAATCAAGACATTGATAGAGGCTCATTATGAGAAAAGCAGAAAATTTAAACTGGAAAGTTAGTGCGATCGCGCTGGCCGTAACAAGTATGTTTATCACGTCGTCAGCTTTTGCGGATGACGAGGAGATTAAGGCACTCACTCAGCCTAAAAGTTCCGTTCAGGTTGAGGTGATCGGTGTAGATAATGCATCGGCAAAATTCGGTGAGTACAACGGCCTAAACCGTCAGGGTGCCTACGCAAATGGCGGACTGGACATTAAAGGTGGAAGTGGTTACACCAATAATGAGCAGGGTGATACGACACGCTGGTCTGTCACTGGCGACAACTTGGGGTTAACTTCTCGCTCGGCTGGCGCGAATATTAGCGACCAAGGCAGTTGGAGTTTTGGGGTTAACTATGATCAGCTGCAGCACAATATCTCTGATTCATATCAAACTCCCTATCAGGGAAAAATGGGTGGGGGCTCTTTTACTCTTCCCAGTAATTTTGGATCAATAAATACCGCCACAAACAATGGGGGAACCGTCTATCCCGCTGCTAATCCAACGATTAAAACGGGTACGCAATACATGACGACTACCCAACAGGGTGATTTTGCGGGTATGAATATTTCTTCTACACGTCAAAATACTACTGTTAATGGAAAAACTATTATTGATAACGATTCAAATTTATTTTTTGAATTCAATAATCTTACTCAGACTGGCGCAAAATTACAAAGCATGGGCGGCGCGGGTATGGCAAAGGGTATGGCAATTGGTGAGACACCCACAATTTTGCCGATGCCTACAAACTATCAAACCAACACCTTTAATGCTGGATACAACTGGAAGTCTGAAGCTGCACATTTAACAGCCTCATATTTTGGTTCATTTTTTCAGAATGGATATGATAGCGTCTCATTTCAACCCTGGGCGAATAGCACGACTGCAACTGGTGCTGCTAATGGCGTGAACGGCATGCAAACCATGAGTACTGCACCAAGCAATAGTTTTAATCAGTTGAATTTAGCTGGTGGGTATGATTTTTCCAAAAAAACTAAATTAACAGGCAATGCATCAGTAGGTAGAAATACACAGAATGCCGGGTTTGCTGTTGACTCATACATGATGATTCCGACAAGCGCTGGTGGCGTTCCTTACTCAGGCTCAATGAATGGTTTGGTAAATACAACCCATCTTGATGCAAAAGTTACTGATCAGTCTGTAAAGGATTTAACCTTATCAGCTGGGTATAAATTTGATCAGAGGGATAATTTATCACAATCAAATATGTATAGCTTTAGCAGTATAGGTACCCCCAGTACGCAAACTTCTACCTCTGTACACCCTGCTTTTTATCCAAATACACCTCTTAGCTTAAAGCAGTCACTTATTACAGCCGGTGCCGATTACCGTCTGACTAAGGATCAAAAGATCAGCTTAACTTATGGCAATAACACGATTAACCGCTGGTGTAATCAATATGCCTCCGGCACAAGTACCATTACTGGAAATGCGAATAGTTATCCCGCTGGTACGAATTGTGTGACTGCAACTTCAAGTAACGAAAATAAGCTGGATGCGCTTTATAAAATTAAAGCAGCTGAAGGTTTAAATTTTAAAGTTGGTGCAGGGTATGCCAGTCGGATTGCTAGCATGGATCAAAATGCTATCGCAGGTTTTTCTACGGCCAATCCAAATAACACTCCAGCTAAGACATACGTGCCAGGTCAAAATGGCCAGGATTATTTTGGCTATATTCCTTTTTTCGAAGCATCTAGAAAGCAATTTATTGGTAAGGCAAATGCAAGCTGGGATGTGAATGAACAGCTGTCTTTTGCTTTGGGTGGAAAGTACACAAACGACACATATCCTAATTCAACTTACGGCGTACAAAATGGAAACTCCTGGAGTTTGAATTTGGATAGTACATATGCATATACCCAAGC
>CAIOIX010000385.1 GCA_903858445.1 uncultured beta proteobacterium | reverse complement strand
TCGATTAACCACGCCAAAGAGAATCACTAAAGCAGAACTCACTGCATGCATCAAATTGGTGCATTAGGCACCTTAATCACACAATTGTCATAAATTGCTGATAAATACAGGACTAATATGACCCTGTAGTTCATTTTTTAGCAGTGCCTCCATAGATTTTCTTTAAGCCATCCTTCGGGGTGGCTTTTTTCTTCTCAGGCCATGGTCTTAAATGTAGGCACAAGAAGAACTTGACCGCTCAGCGCACTTGTTAAGTATTTATAGAATCAGTTCTGGGCACACTAATTAGGGTCTACTGGGTGCAATAGAACTAGATTCTCGAATAACCAAATTAACACTGGTTTTAACTTTTTTAGGTAATTTACTAACACCATTTATTTGAGATATCAAATGGTTTGCCGCTTGAGCCCACATGCCAATAGCATCTATATGGATGGTAGTTAAGCTAGGAAGTAAATGACGTGAAATTTCCAAGTCATCGAAACCAATAATTGAAAGGTCTTTAGGAATTCTGATGCCTTGTTTTTGAGCTTCAAGTAAGGCACCCAATGCAAGCACATCATTGCCGCAAATGATTGCAGTAATTTTAGGGTTACTAAGTAGTATTTTTTTAAGCCCAAGCCTAGCCTCTTGTAATTCATAAGGGCATTCAACTATGACCTCTGGTTTTAAGGCAATATTTCTCTCGGACAAAAGATCGAGAGCGCCCTCTACCCTATCTTTAGCCCGATCGTTATTGGTGGTGATGCCGGTCAAAATGCCAAAGAATTTATGCCCCTGATCAAGAAGATGTTGAACGCCGAGCTTTACTGCTTCACGGTTGTCAAAGCCAGACGCGTATCCGTTGAAAGGGGTTGATAGTGACCCAATATGAATATATGGAATATTGCGAGTCTTCAATAGTTTTAATGCTTCTCTTTGCTGGCTGGTTCCAAAGAGGGCGATGCCCTCAACGCCTCTCGCCAATAGGTTGGTGATTTGAGTGGCCTCAATTTCGGGATCGTAGTTGCTGCTGGCGACTAAGAGTTGATGTCCAGATTGATTTAGTTGGCGCTGAAATTCTGCAAGACCCTGTGCAAAGATTGCGTTGTCCAGAGTGGGGACTATTACTCCGATCGTTCCAGAGCGCCTAAGCATTAATGAGCGTGCGCCAGCATTTGGGATATAACCTAATTTTTTGATGACGTTATTAATCTTTTCTTTGAGGGCTGCACTTACAGTCTCAGGTCGATTCAATGCTCTTGAAACTGTTGCAGTCGAGACTTTTGCTGCAGCTGCAACATGATCAATCGTGATTGATCTAGTGATTTTCTTCATTTCCACCTTAGGGTAAGTCCTAATCAGTTTTAGTTGTCTAAAAATATTTTACCGATAAATTATGGTTAGAATGAAAGCGCTTACATTTTCATTCATTCTATAAGGAATTAGAAATTTTTAGCAAGTTTTTATCCTTCTTTTTATTTTGTGCGATTTTGCTGCTGACTTGGTTGGGTTTAACCGAGTGGAGTGGGGTGGTCTCGGGTGCAAGATTTCCATCGCCTACTGAAACTTGGAATTCATTCAAGATTATTGCCATTCAAGGTTATGGCAATGGCAAGCTGTATCAGCATGTCTTACAGAGTGCGATCTTAGTCACGTCAGGATTTTTAGTGTCTTCTTCATTAGGCATTCTGCTAGGCATCCTCATGGGCGCAAATAAGAAAATCGAAGCCTTTGTGAATCCGATTTTTTTGACGTTAAGGCCAATACCGCCATTGGCATGGATACCTTTGGCGATTGTTTGGTTGGGCCTGGGAAACTCCGCCAAGGTAATGGTGATTTATGTCGCTGCCTTTGTACCAGCAGTGATCAATACCTTTACAGGCGTGCGCTCAATTGAAACTCCGCAGAAAGAGGCGGCTGCCATGCTGGGGGTTAGTCGATTTGCGTACTACCGTGAGGTTTTAATACCTGGCGCATTACCCCTTATTTTTACTGGATTACGCCTCTCTCTTCAAGCTTCATGGACGACATTGGTTGCTGCTGAATTAGTAGGCGCAACTTTAGGATTGGGGTCAATCCTGAATCAAGCTGCGCAGGATATTAATCCGGCCATGATTTTGGTGGGCATGATCAGCGTGGCCATTTCAGGTTGGTTAATGACTCAAATATTGGCTAAGGCTGAGCGCTACGCAATGCCTTGGAGAGCATGATGGCCCATCAAGAGCGTTTAAATCAAGGCGAATATTTGCTGTGGACCGGTTTAGGAATCACTAGCTTCGTTGGCTTTTGGTATCTCTTCGTACTCTTGGGCGTAGTGCCAAAACAATTTTTACCGCCTCCACATGAGGTCGCCCTCAAATTTATTCACTTACTGAATGAGCCCTTTTCTGGTTACACCTTATTGGCCCATATTGCCTCGAGTTTTCAACGTTTTCTGTATGGGTTCCTATTGGCAGTGGTGATTGGTGTACCTCTGGGTTTATTAATGGCTTTATCAAAGTATGCGAATCAGCTGATTACGCCATTTTTTGAAAGTATTCGTTTTGTAGCGCCAATCGCATGGGTTCCATTTGCAGCGCTTTGGTTCGGCACTGGAATCGGTGGTCCAGTCCTTGTGATCTTTATGGGCGCATTCCCACCGGTCTTGATTAATACTTATCGTGGTGCAATTCATGTCGACAAAAAGTACCTTGAGGCAGCCAGAATGCTTGGCGCCGGGAAGTTTCGTTTGATGACTGAGGCCTTATTTCCAGCTGCAATACCTTCAATCATTGCTGGATTGAGAATCTCTGCAGGTCTGGGCTGGCAATCCCTCGTTGGCGCAGAATTAATTGTTGCTTCCAGCGGAGTTGGCTACATGATGGTTAAAGGTCAGGCAAGTATTCAGACCGATATTGTGATGAGCGGCATGATTGCAATTGGACTGATTGGTTTATTGATTGATGTACTTCTAAGGCAGGCTGAAAAGTTCGCTGTTCACTATAAAGAAATTTGATTTATGGCAGATATTGTTTTCAATTCAGTACAGCGAAGTTTCAAGCAAGGCGGGAAAGAATTCTTGGCCGTTGGTGGGATTGATTTAACTGTAAAAGATCAGGAGTTTGTAGCAATTGTTGGCCCATCTGGTTGTGGCAAAACGACTTGTTTGCGAATGGTGGCCGGTCTGGAGATGCCAAGTAAAGGTCGCATTCTTGTTGGAGGTAAGGAGGTGAAGGGTCCAGGCCCCGATCGTGCTGTTGTCTTTCAGCAGTTTGCTTTATTTCCTTGGAAAACAGTTCAACAAAACATTGAATTTGGCCTGAATTCTATGGGTCTTCCAGGCCATGAAAAACAAGAAAAGGTATCGCGTCTCATTTCGCTTATGGGCTTGGAAGGCTATGAGGAAGCTTATCCACATCAATTATCGGGCGGTATGCAACAACGCGTTGCCATTGCGAGGGCATATGTGCTGGAGCCAGAAGTTTTATTGATGGACGAGCCATTTGGAGCGTTGGATGCGCAAACACGCGTCGTGATGCAAGAGGAATTAGTTCGGCTAGCACGCAAGAATCCTAAAACAGTTTTATTTATTACGCATGCAGTTGAGGAAGCGGTATACCTTGCTGACCGTGTAGTGGTGATGTCGAGAAGGCCTGGATTGATCAGGGAGGTTATTGATATTAAGCCTATTCGAGAGCAGGAAGGTTGGGATACGCATTCTCGTATTGAGGATGTGATGGATTTGAGTTCATTTGTTCAGTTACGTAGTCAGATTTGGAAGTTATTGCGGGAGCAAAACCTGGGAGTTGATCATTGATTCACTTTTGTAATGTATGAAGGAGATAAAAATGCAATTTAAAAAATCATTAGCAAGTATTTTGGGGGCAATAGTGCTTGCCGCAGCAAGCGTTAGCAATGTTTATGCGCAAGCAAAGCCTGCGTTAACCGAGATTAAGGTGAGTTATCAGCCCGCTTTATATTGGGCATTACCATTTTTTGTTGCAACAGAAAAAAACTGGTGGGGTGAGTTGGGTCTGAAACCAGAATTTAGTACTTTCCCAGCGGGCGTTCCACAAATCGCTGCATCTGCATCCAAGTCTTGGGACGTAGGTGGAACTGGGTCTGTGCCGGCTGTATTGGGTTATGTCAGATTTGGTATTAAGACTATTGGACTGAGTAATGATGAGTCCGCAGGTAATGCATTACTTGCTACTGCAAAAGCTGCAGAAGCGTTTGCAGTAAATCCACAGTCCTTAAAAGGACAGACCATTGTATTGACTGGCAACTCCACTGGAGATTACGCAGTTCAATCTTGCCTTAAGAAATATGGCTTAGCGAAGACTGACGTTGTTATTAAAAACATGGGTCAAGGAGAAATTATTTCTGCAATGTCATCGGGCAACGCTGACTTTGGTGGATTGTGGGCGCCAAACATTTACACCCTGGAAGAAAAGGCTGGAGCCAAGGTGATTTGTAGCGGTAAAGATGGCGGTGCATTTGTTCCTGGCGCTTTGATCGTGCGCGGCGATTATGCCAAGGAAAACCCGCAAAATGTGGCTAAATTCTTGGCGGTGTATTTGCGCGCCTGGAAATGGATGAATGCCAATAAGCCACAAGCCATAGCTATGATGAAGAAGTTCTATGAGCAAGGTGGAGTGAGTATTTCTGAGGCTTCAATGAAGAAAGAGTTTGATTCCCGCCCAAATTATGATTTGGCCACCGAGTTGAAGATTATGGATAGCTCAAAAGGGCCATCGCAGGTTGATGGTTGGTTTAATGCGATTGCTGCCTTTATGCAGTCAACTGGTGCCATTCAAACTATTCCACCGGCAAATGAATACATCACTGATGAGTATATGAAGTTGGTGAATGCGGATAAAAGGCTACGCGATTTTGCAAATAATTCTAAGTAGTTAATAAAGCATTCTAAAAGGTGAGGGTAACCTCATTTTTTAGAATGCAAGCTGTAAGCGCTTACAAAACTAAGGTTAGAAATATGTCTATAAATTATTTAAAAAAAGCAGCCAAAACACCCGAGACTGAAACATCAACAGCTCAACAGGTGGTAACAGAGATGTTAGCCAATATTGAAAAGAATGGTGAGTCTGCGGTGAAGGAGTATGCGGCTAAGTTGGATAAATGGTCCGGAGATATTGTGATGTCGGAGCAGGCGATTAATGACATTGTTGCTCAAGTTCCAGAAGCCGTTAAGAGAGATATTGATTTTGCGGTTAAGCAGGTCTATGACTTTGCGATCGCCCAGAAAAATAGTATTCAAGATTTTTCAACCACGCTTCATACTGGGGTGACTGCTGGGCAAAAGGTATTGCCAGTAAACGTCGTTGGGTGTTATGCGCCATCGGGCCGATATGCGCATATTGCCTCCGCATACATGACGGTTGCTACTGCTAAAGCAGCAGGAGTAAAAAATATTATTGCTTGTTCAAGCCCATTTCGAGGCGGCGGCATTCATCCCTATGTGCTGTATGCATTTAAGGCTGCTGGTGCTGACGTCATTATGACTCTGGGTGGTGTGCAGGCGATCGCTTCAATGGCATACGGCTTATTTACCGCCAAGCCTGCAGATGTAGTTGTGGGGCCTGGCAATAAGTTTGTAGCAGAAGCAAAGCGCTCATTGTTTGGCAAGGTCGGAATTGATGTTTTTGCTGGTCCATCGGAAATCGCAGTAATCGCCGACGAGTCTGCCGATCCAAAAATTGTGGCGAGTGATCTCGTTGGTCAGGCCGAACATGGCCACGAGTCTCCTGCGTGGTTGTTCACTACCTCAGCGAAATTGGCTAATGAGGTGATGGCATTGGTGCCCCAGATGATTGATCTCTTGCCTCCTACCGCAAAAGACGCGGCGGCCTGTGCATGGCGCGACTATGGAGAGGTCATAGTGTGCGGCACTCGCGAGGAGGTTGCCAAGGTTTCCGATCAATATGCAAGCGAGCATCTTGAGGTTCATGCAAAAGACTTAGATTGGTGGTTAGGTAACCTAACCTGCTACGGATCTCTATTTTTGGGAGAAGAAACTACCGTCGCATTTGGAGATAAGACAAGTGGACCCAACCATGTACTACCCACTAAAGGTGCAGCAAGATATTCAGGCGGATTATCTGTGCATAAGTTTATGAAAACACTGACTTGGCAGAAGATGACGCGTGAGGGTAGCAAAGAAATGGCTCTAGTAACTGCTCGAATCAGTCGCCTAGAAGGAATGGAGGCGCATGCTCGTACTGCAGATGATCGATTGGAGAAATACTTTCCTAATGAGAAGTTTGATCTAGGAAGTCCAGTAGAAGTATGAGTCCAATCATTCATAAACTATTTGATCTGCAGGGTAAAACTGCGCTTGTGACTGGTGGCAGCAGTGGGCTGGGCGAAGGGATCGCATTAGCCTTGGGTATGGCAGGAGCAGAAGTCGCAATTGCGGCGCGTAGAGAAGGTCAGTTACAGGATGCACTTGAGCGCTTGAGCACTCAAGGAGTTGCGGCTTCCTCCTTTGTTGCCAATTTAAGTGACTTAGAGCAGGCAAAAGATCTTTCAAAGAGAGTCTTAGATAGCTTAAGCAGGGTCGATATTTTAGTAAATGCTGCTGGGATTAATCTACGCGAGCCCTTTGGCGGAGTATCCCCAGAAAGTTGGCAGGAGCAATTGAATGTTCAGCTTGGAGCACCTTTTTTTATGACCCAGGCACTAGCTCCGCAAATGAAATCTCGCGGATGGGGTAGGGTGTTGAATATTGCTTCTTTGCAGAGTTATCGTGCATTTGCAAATAGCGCTCCTTATGGCGCTGCCAAAGGAGGAGTAGTTCAGCTGACCAAGGCTATTGCGCAGGAGTGGTCAAAATATGGCATTACTTGCAACGCTATAGGTCCTGGATTTTTCCCAACCGCATTAACTGCACCTGTATTTAACAAGCCAGATTTAGCCAAAATGCACGCAGAGAAAACAGCGATTGGCCGTAATGGTGAAATTAAGGATGTTTATGGACTAGCAATTTTCCTATCTAGCGATGCCTCATCCTACCTTACTGGCCAAACCATCATGCTTGATGGCGGTTACACCGCAATATAAGGATCGTAATAATGAAAGCTTTGGTCTATACACAGCCAAATGAAATGCAGATCTTAGATCGCCCGTATCCTTCACTCGATGCTGAGGAAGTCGTTCTCAAAATAGAGTCAGTGGGTATATGCGGCAGTGATATGCATGCGTTTCATGGCCATGATCCCAGAAGAAATCCGGGTTTGGTTCTGGGACATGAATTTGCAGGAACCATTGCGGATACTAGCTCTTCACTATTTTCCAAGGGTCAGCGCGTTACAGGTAATCCATTAATTACTTGTGGCCATTGTGAATACTGTTTGCAGGGAAGAAATAATTTATGCGCTAATCGCACCATGGTAGGAATGACTAGACCAGGAGCGTTTGCTGAATATATGAGTATTCCTGCTAGCTCGTTGATTGCGATACCAGAAGGTCTGAGCTTAGATGCTGCGGCATTAACTGAACCTGCAGCTACAGCAGTCCATGCGATTAACTTATCGATGCGCGCCCTTCAAAGACCCATTCAAGAATATCGTGTTTTGATATTGGGTGGTGGGGCAATAGGGATGCTATCGGCACTACTCTTAAAGCATTACGGTGTTGATGATCTAACCGTTGCTGAAGTAAATCCCTTGCGCAGAAAAGCTATAGAGCAACATGTAGGCTGCAAGACCCTAAACCCTATTGATGAAAAAATTACTGAGAATTCAGTTGAATTTGTCATGGATTGTGTAGGCGCTACTGTCACTCGTAACTCAGCTTTGACTGCCGTAAAGCCAGGCGGCGTGATGATGCATGTGGGTCTTCAAGACTGGGCTAGTGAAATTGATATGAGAAAGCTTACGCTTGCTGAAATCACGCTACTGGGAACCTATACCTATTCAACGATTGATCTTCAAGCTACCGTCAATTTACTTGCTCGCAATGCATTTGGCGATTTGTCTTGGGTAGAAAAGCGGTCTTTGGATGATGGCCCTCAAGCCTTTAGTGACTTGCATGCTGGAAAGACGGCCGCTGCAAAAGTTCTCCTAAAACCGTTTTAAATCATCTTAGGTTACTAGGTATGCAATTTGTCTTTCATTCCACCCCCTCCATTGTTGTAGAAAGAGGCGGCTCAGCTAATCTTGCAAAAAAAATTCTGGAGCGAGGCGGCAAATCAGTTCTTATAGTGACGGATCCCGGAGTTCTCTCGGCTGGCTTATTAGATAGAGCGCTGCCCCAGTTTGCGGAATTAAAACTTCCATTTCAGATTTTTTCAGATGTTCAGGCTGATCCTCCAGTTCCAGTAATTAATCAAGCCGTAAAGGTGGCGCAGGACTGCAAAGCTGACTTCATTGTTGGATTTGGTGGCGGTAGCTCGATGGATGTGGCTAAGCTTGTTGCCTTATTAAGTCCGGGAACAGAAAATCTGGCTGACATATATGGTATCGGTATGGCTAAGGGGCCAAGATTTCCATTGATTCTGGTACCCACAACTGCTGGCACAGGATCTGAGGTGACACAAAGCTCTGTAGTGACAGTAAGTGAAAGTGAAAAGAAGGGCGTTCTCTCACCACATCTATTGCCAGATTTGGCGATCTTGGACGCGGAGTTAACGCTGGGCTTGCCGGCTCATGTCACGGCTGCTACTGGAATAGATGCGATGGTTCATGCTATTGAGGCATTTACAACCAAGCATCTCAAGAACCCTATGGCTGATTGTGTTGCAAAAGAGGCGCTGCGTTTATTGGCAGGAAATCTTCATCAAGCCGTTAACTCTGGAAACGATATTGTTGCGCGTGAAAATATGTTGCTTGGTGCCTGTCTTGCGGGCATGGCGTTTACCAATGCCCCAGTAGCTGGAGTGCATGCATTGGCATATCCAATTGGCGCGAGATTTCATGTGCCTCATGGCTTGTCTAACGCCTTAATGTTGGCTCCGGTAATCCGCTTTAATATCGAAGTAGCGCATGCTATGTATGCAGAGCTCGGGCAGATTATTAAACCAGGACTCAAAGGTACAAGCATCGAGCAGGCGACTGGATTAGCTGAGTATTTAGGCGGACTTGCTGGTGAGCTCGGTTTACCACAGCATTTAGTTGAGGTCGGCATTACAGAGAGTGATGTTGACCAGTTGGCCAAGGATGCCATGTTGCAAACCCGCCTCCTAAGCAACAGTCCACGTGAGATCACGCTGGGTGATGCTGCTGTTCTATATCGGGAAGCTTTATAGGCTTGATAAAAAATGTTGCTTGATGGCTAAAGTAATATTTTGTCGGCCATGCTTTTTGCGTTCAAGTAGTCCTACCTTACGATAGATTGCTTTCCCCGGTAATTCTTGAATCTTGAGTTGACGATCGCTCGACCATGCAATGTTGGCTAGCTTTGGAACAATAGAATATCCAAGACCTTGTCTTACTAGCTCAATAATGGCTTCTACTGAGTTGAGTTCCATACTATCTTGAATCTTGAGTTTATTGATTCGAATGGTTTGATCCACTAGATGACCTGTCCACGTGTTTCTCTCAAAGCGAATAAATGGTAGCGACCCATCGGCATTGCCAGAATGCTTCTTTGATTTAGAGCTAGTTGGATATATTAAGATCATGGGCTCCTTATAGAGCTCGGTCCATTGGACATTTTGCGGCAGGACAAAAGGTGACTCCGTCACAATCGCAGCATCAAGACTGCCCTCAATCACTTGGTCTAAGAATTTGCTAGATAAGCCTGCAATCAATTTAATTTCGAGCTCTGGATAGTGTTGCTTTAGTTCATTGAGTGTTTTGCCAAAAGCACCCATGAGTGTTGAGACTAGCGCACCTAAAACAATAGTCCCACTCAGATCAGTCTTCAGATTCGCTCCTAGAGCTTCGTAGTCTGCAATGATTTCTTGAATGGGTTCTATTAAAGATCGGCCATGGCTATTTAGCACAAGGGATCGCTTGGTCCTATCGAACAACTCAATACCAATTTCTTGTTCTAGTTGTTGTAATTGTTGCCCCGCAGCAGCAGCGGTGAGGCCGATTTCTCTGGCTGCAGCCGCCACACTCTTATGTCGAGTAATGGCAAGGAAATTTTTTAGGACTTTGATGCTAGACATACCGGCTATTATAAATATATTCTTTATCTCAAAGAAAAAAATTTCGATTTATTCTTTATTCCACATTTCCCATTTTTTATTTTGGTGTTATGGTGTAAAAAGAACTTGCACAATCAAGATGCAGACTATGGAGGCAGTGTAAAAATGTCGGATATCAAGAGTAAGTCTCAACGGCGCACATTTTTAAAAAAATCATTGACGGTTGGATCTAGTATTGGTGGATTGATCGCTTCTAAAAGCGTTATTGCCCAATCAAATAGTTCCACCTTTTTAGCAATCGACCCATGGACAAAGGTTCAAGGTTCTACCTTTATTAATCCTCCATATGGGCTGCCCTCAAAGTACGAGAAAAATGTAGTTAGGGTTCTTCCATCGCCACCACCAACTTTTTTGACTGGCTCAAGAACGCCTTTGCAAAATCTGCATGGAATTATTACCCCGAATGGCTTGGTATTTGAGCGGCATCATGCCGGTATACCTGATATTAATCCTGACCAACATCGTTTGGTAATTCATGGTCTAGTGGATAGGCCTATCATATTTACGATGGAAGATATTGTTCGCTTCCCATCAGAGTCACGTGTCTATTTTTTGGAGTGCTCTGGTAATAGTGCTGCTGAATTAAAGAAGGCAAGTGGGAAAACCGCACAGGAAATCCATGGACTGCTTTCTTGCTGCGAATGGACGGGGGTTCGCCTGTCAACAATTTTACAAGAGTGCGGCGTTCAGCCAACTGCAAAATGGGCGCTAGCTGAAGGGGCTGATGGTGCCGCTATGACTCGCAGTATCCCAATGAGCAAGATGATGGATGATGCGCTATTGGTCTATGCACAGAACGGTGAAATGTTGCGAGCAGAACAGGGATACCCATTGCGCCTCTTTTTGCCGGGATACGAGGGGAATATGAGTATTAAGTGGTTGCGACGAATTAAGTTGGGTACTGAGCCATGGCAAACCCGCGAAGAAACGTCTGCATATACAGATTTACTTCCTAATGGCAAGGCTGAGCAATTTACTTTTGCCATGGATGTTAAGTCGGTAATCACTCAACCCTCGGGAATGATGAAATTGAAATCGAAAGGCTTTTATGAAATTTCTGGGTTTGCGTGGTCAGGAAATGGCGGAATAAAGCGTGTTGAAGTGTCTCTGGATGGCGGCGCTTCTTGGACGCAGGCAGTTTTACAAGAGCCTGTTATGGATAAGTCCTTGGTTCGCTTTCGTTTTCCCTGGATGTGGGATGGGGCTCCAGCAATGTTGATGAGTAGGGCAACCGATTCCAGCGGGGCTGTACAACCTACGATGGATGCCTTGCTTAAAGCTAAGGGCTCCAACTTTTTCTATCACAATAATGCAATTCAGCCATGGCGCGTAGCAGCCAATGGAGAGATTACCAATGGTCGCTAGTCGAAATATTCTCAGGACCTTATTTAGTGTGGTCATGCTTGGAATGATTGCGGCTTGTGCTAGCAGCTACCAATCTTCCGGACCCGTTGGTCTGGGCAAGCCCATTACTGAAAATCAAATACGGTTATGGAATATTGATATCAGCCCCAATGGCAATGGTTTGCCTGAAGGTTCTGGTACGGCTATTATTGGTGAGATGCTATATCAACAGCAATGCGCTTCTTGTCATGGCGATAAAGGTCAAGGGGGAATAGCGAATCGACTAGCTGGCGGAGGCGGGCTAAATACAACTACACCAATAAAAACGGTTGGCAGTTTTTGGCCATACCCAACCACCATATTTGATTACACGAGAAGGGCAATGCCCCATAAGGCACCTCAATCTTTAAGTAATGATCAGTTGTATGCTGCAACCGCCTATATTTTATTTTTAAATAAGATTATTGCTAAAGATACTGTTATGGATGCCAAGTCTTTACCCTTAGTGCAAATGCCCAATAGGGATGGATTTATCCCTATCGAACGTTAAATCCCTTATTCTTGTCACCTTAAATGCCTCTTTGAGATAAATTAATAATTTATCTCAAAGAAAATTATATTCGATTTATTTTTTACTATCTATCGATATAATGAGTCCATGTCAAATGCGGATCTCAAAGTAAAAGTCTGGCGCGGCGCCGAGCAGGGGGAGTTTGTCGAGTATCTGGTGCCTCGCAACCCGAATCAAACCGTTTTGGATGTGGTTACCTACATTCAGCGAAAACTCGATCCAACCTTGAGTTATCGCTTCGCTTGCCGCGTGGGTAT
>CAIOIX010000384.1 GCA_903858445.1 uncultured beta proteobacterium | reverse complement strand
TTTTACTTCATATTTACTTAAAAATTGATACACTAAAGGAACTCCTATAACCATAAGGAATCCCCTACCACCCTCTTCCAACCATGCAATAGAAATTAAAGCAGACCAGACACACATTGTAACTGCTAAAAACAGGGAATATGCAATTACAAATGCCGAATCAGTATATAACTATAAAAACGATAACAATTAAGGGTTTAGATCAGGGATAACTCTTATAAATACCCTCTAAAAAGACCAAAATATCCTATCTCTGCTCATTTATGGGTGGAAAAGCTCAATTTTTTAGAAAAATACTCAAACTGGTGCACTCAATAGAAAGAAACTGCGCTAACAGGGATAATTGAACTAGTTTGATCAACATAAAAAACCCCAATGAAGACAAGAGATTATCTATTTGTACGCAATAAACTCCTCAGTAAAGAAGAGATAGCTTTTTTAGATGTGCGCGAAGAAGACCCGCACGCTCAAGAGCACCCCCTCTTTGCAGCAAATCTCCCACTCTCTCGACTGGAGACTGATGCGTTTGCAAAATTACCTAGAAAAGATGTACCTATTGTTACCCTCGATGATGGCGAGGGTTATGCTGAACTTGCCACACAAAAATTACTGGAACTTGGCTATGTCGATGTCTCCATTTATCAAGGTGGACTGAAAGCATGGAAAGCTGACGGTGGTGAGGTTTTCAAAGACGTCAATGTGCCAAGCAAATCATTTGGTGAGTTGGTTGAATCTCAAAGGCATACCCCCTCCCTGTCAGCCCAAGAGGTCAAGAAGTTGATTGATGAGAAGGCTGATGTAGTGGTGGTAGATGTTCGCCGCTTTGATGAATATCAAACTATGAGTATCCCAACTGGAATCAGCGTTCCAGGCGCTGAACTGGTTCTCAGAGTTCCTGACCTAGCTCCAAATCCTAAGACCAAAATTATCGTTAACTGCGCTGGCAGAACACGTAGCATCATTGGTACGCAATCCCTGATTAATGCTGGTATTCCTAATGAGGTAAATGCATTACGCAATGGCACAATTGGTTGGACCTTGGCCGGGCAGGATTTAGATAAAGGGCAAAGCCGTAAGTTTAAAGAAGTGAGTGCTGAAATTACTGGGATTGCTGCAGAGCGAGCACGCTATGTTGCGGATAAGGCCAACGTCAAACGGGCAAACTTTGCTGATATATCCCAATGGAAATCCCAAAAAGATCGCACCACTTATTTCTTTGATACTCGTACTCCCGAAGAATATGAAGCGGGTCACTTGCCAGAATTTAGATCTGTTCCTGGTGGCCAGCTGGTTCAAGAGACTGAGATGGTTGCACCCGTGAGAGGTGCACGCATCGTCTTGGCTGACCCAAGCGGCGTTCGCGCAAATATGCCAGCCTCATGGCTAGCCCAGATGGCCTGGGAGGTTTATGTACTCGATGATATTCAAGCCAGTGATTTGACTGAAATAGGGCCGTGGAAAGCGCCAATGCCGACCCTGCCAAGTGTTTTATCGGTTGACCCGATAACGCTTTCAGCATGGCTTAAAGCAGATAGCAACTCCCTCGCAGTTGATTTTAGTACTCATGCTCATTATGTGAAGAGCCATATTCCTGGGAGCTGGTTTGCGCTCCGCTCGCAACTGGCCGATGCTCTTCTCAAGCTCCCAAAAGTAGATCGTTATGTGCTGACTAGCACCCCGCCAGAATTAGCCACCTTTATCTCCGAGGAATTTAAATCCCTTTGCAAGGCTGAAGTTTATGTACTGGCGGGCGGTAACAAAGCATGGGTCGACGCTGGACTGGAGATCGAGAAAGGGGCAATTAACCTTGCCTCACCACCGCTAGATCGCTATAAGCGGCCTTATGAAGGCACCAGCGCTGATCCAGCAGCAATGCAAGCTTACTTAGACTGGGAATTTGGTTTAGTAGAGCAACTGGGTAAGGATGGCACTCATCACTTCTGGGTTCTTTAGTATTTGCCCTAACAAAAAAGCGCTGGAACCCCAGCGCTTTTTTGTTGTGCACCGTGCTTTTAGAGCTAGACGATCTTGTTGCGGATAATTCCAACACCAGTAATTTCAGTCTCCATCATGTCGCCTGGCTTCATAAATTCTGGAGGCGTTCTACCAAAACCAACCCCTGAAGGAGTGCCAGTAGCAATAATGTCGCCTGGAAGCAAAGTCAAACTACGAGATAACTCGGAAATAATGACCGGAATCTTAAAGAACATTTGCTTATAGCTAGCATTTTGTTTTTCAATACCATTCACGCGGCAGATGATGCGGGTATCATCTAAGTTAACACCACCAGCGGTAACGATCCATGGGCCCATTGGTCCATGACCATCCAAACTCTTACCCTTAAACCATTGGCCTGAGTGGCGCTTCTGCTGAACATCGCGAGCAGTAGTGTCGTTATAAGCGGCATATCCAAATACATAATCCATGGCAGATTCTTCGGAAATATTCTTACCTTTCTTGCCTATCACTACAGCCAATTCAGCCTCCCAGTCAATCATGGTTGAATAACTACCATCGTAAGGAATGTTATCGAATGGACCATTCATAGTCTGGGTTCCTTTGGTAAACAATACTGGAACCTTTGGGTATTCCTTAACTACGGTATCTGCGCGATTCTTTTTGCCCTCATCAAAGTGATCGAGGTAATTCCAACCAACGGCATAAATATTGCTCTGTGGCTTCGGAATCGGTGATAACAAAATGACTTGGTTCACGCTAACCAAATTAGAGCCCCGATTTTTAAACAACGTTGCCAATTCAAGTAAACCTCGATTGCCTGATGCGGCCAAAGAAATAGTTGAAGTAGGATCAAACGAAAGTTGTACCTTCTGCCTTGA
The DNA here is from genome assembly GCA_903858445.1 of uncultured beta proteobacterium. Classification (GTDB taxonomy): domain Bacteria; phylum Pseudomonadota; class Gammaproteobacteria; order Burkholderiales; family Burkholderiaceae; genus Polynucleobacter. Next base: position 389 of record CAIOIX010000384.1, on the reverse strand, counting down.
GGCCTCAGCAGGTATATCCACCACGAAACCATCATTGGTCACCAAACCCAAGCGAGAACTTGCACCCATCCTAGGTAAAAAATTAGCAATGCGAAATCCCGCCTTACCAGTCATTGGTTCAACCACGATCGGCTGACGCTCTTGGGCTGCCACGGATCCAGCGGGTATCAATAAACTACCAATAGCGGCAGAAGTTCCAAGTTTGAGCATATCTCTACGATTTGTATCCACAACATCTCCTTTTATATATTTTTATTAAATGCCCTGAGAGGCAATCTATGTCTCAAATATTAATACGAAAGCCTATTGTGGGCAGAAATTTCGAAAAATCACTATGCTTAAAGCCATGAAACCAAAAAATCGCGGGCTAAGTGCTCTCTTACTAGCAA
>CAIOIX010000383.1 GCA_903858445.1 uncultured beta proteobacterium | reverse complement strand
CAATGAGAATAATCATAATAATCCCAATTCCTTTTTGCCCGTCATTTGAACCATGTGCAAAACTAACGCCGGCACCTGTTGCAATGATTCCCATACGCATCCAAAAATTTGGGCGTTTTCTTTTTATTTCTTTATCTGGTGTTTTATAAAATTTTGGATTAGGAGCGATTTTTCTTGTTGCTTTCATCAGTAAGTAAGCAAAACCAAACCCCAAAAGTGGAGAGAGGGCCAATGCAGTTAATACACCGTACAGAGCTTTCCAATTTACGCTTTGTGAAAACTCAAAACCGTGCATAACTCCAAATACTGTACTAACTCCGATAAGAGATCCAATAAGTGAGTGTGAACTGGAAACCGGCAAGCCAAAATACCATGTACCAAAATTCCATATGACTGCGGAAATCAAGAGAGAATAGATCATTACTAATGTCGCATTTTGATTGGATGCAACCATAATATCCAGTGGTAATAAGTGGACGATAACATAAGCAACACCGATACCACCCAAAAGAACCCCGAGAAAGTTCATAATACCTGACATAAAGACAGAATATTTTGCTTCCATTGAGTTGGTGTAAATGATCATGGCTACAGCATTTGCAGTGTCGTGAAAGCCATTAATCATCTCATAAAACAGAGCAATCCCTAATGATAGTAGAAGTAAGCCAAGTGTGAGTGTGTTGACATTGCTTAGTGCATTCAGAATGACAGACATGTTATTATCCTCTGATTAAATATAGGGATGGAATATTATTACGAAAGCATTACAAGAATGTTACGAAATGATTACAAAATTATGCCCATATATCTCTTTGAAGAGACTTTGATGGGCAGAAGAAGAAGGATTAAGGGAGAAGGGTGGCTTTGATGATTTTTTGTGTTTGGAGCGGTTTATCGCCACCGTATTGACCATTGGTTTGAACGTTATTCAATTTATTGAGTGTATCCATTCCTGTAACGACACGACCGAATATCGTGTGATAACCGTTAAGCCAAGGAGTAGATGCGGTTGTGATGAAAAATTGGCTTCCATTGTTACGAGGACCGGCATTTGCCATAGCCAAAACACCGGCTTTATCAAATATGACTCCGGATTTAAACTCATCCTTAAACGGTTTTTTCCACATAGATTCTCCTCCGGCACCGGTTCCGGTCGGATCACCACCTTGAACCATAAAATTATGAATGATTCGGTGGAACGTAAGGCCGTTGTAATACCCGTTCTTAGTGAGCGTCGTAAAATTTTCAACAGCCAATGGGGCTACATCTTCATATAACTCCAAGGTTAGATTACCCTGTGTAGTTTCCAATAAAACACGAGGATGATCAGCAGCAAAGCTGAGGACAGCGGTGACGAATAAAACGAGAAGAAAGCGCATTAAGACTCCTGTGGATGTGGTGTAAAGGTGAGACATACGGAATTCATACAATAGCGTAGACCGGTTGTCGCGGGGCCGTCTTGGAAAACGTGACCCAAATGGGCATCGCAGGTAGCGCAAAGAACTTCGATGCGGATCATTCCATGCGAAATATCCCGTTTTTCTTCAAGTGCTTCATGAGAGATCGGACGATCAAAACTTGGCCATCCTGTACCCGAATCAAATTTTGCGTTGGAATCAAATAACGGTGTACCGCAGCAGACACATTTATAGATCCCTTTTCCTTTAAAATCTGCATATTCACCGCTGAATGCCCTTTCGGTACCATGTTGGCGTGCAACTTGATATGCTTCGCTTGAAAGAAGTGATTGCCACTCTTGATTGGTTTTTATCACTTTGTTCATTGCAAGCCCTTATAACTTAAGAATTCTGTAATGAGATTATAGTTG
>CAIOIX010000382.1 GCA_903858445.1 uncultured beta proteobacterium | reverse complement strand
GGTTGTTATTGCCAATGAGCTCATTGGCCTGCATGCGGCTACCATTCGTAAGTACCCATACGAAAAAATTGAGTATGTGAATATTACACCTTGGGCTCAGGAAAAAATTGAAGCTCGTATGGCAAGGATTGGTTTGAAGATTTAGCTTTCTTCGCATTATTTATTCGGTTTTCCAAGTTTAGTAGTCTGAATGTTGAGCAACGCCCATTAAGATGAAATTAAGCATGCAAAGAAAAATTACAGAATTTACAAAGGCCGAGGAATTACTGCTGCTTATGTCTTCGGCCTGTACCCTAGGTGACTATGAGGAATACTGGAAAGATTTTCTTCACAAGATAAATAAGGGGTTCAATAAACTACGGGACTTATATAAAGACGACATGCGCGTTAAAGGAGTAATTGATTCAATTAATATAGCTAGAAAGTCAGATCCTTTGATCTCATATCTGATGCAAGCAAGAAATTCTGATGAGCATTCAATTCGGCAAATCACTGAACGAGTTGGTGGGTATACAAGGCTGGAGGGCGGTGCTGGTGGTGGCGTAATAGTAAGCGGTGTTATTGAGGGCGGAAAGATGCAGGAGAATTTGGTTGCTGCTGGAAATTTAAAAATTGAATTTCAAATTGAATATGTGGAAATTATTTCCGTTACTAGTAGGGGTAAGAAATATGATCCACCTAATATAAGTTCTGGCAAAGCGGTTTTAACCCACATCCCACATCAGATTGCATTAATTGGATTAAATTTCTATCTTGAGAAATTAGCCTTAATAGATAAGGCGCTCTTTAGGTAAGAGGTAAGGCAGACCTGGCTTGTGACGCTTGACGTGATTAATCTTGACTGTTTTATAAATTTGTTGAAATTTATTCAAAACTGCCTAGAGCGGTATTATTGGTAGGCGATAGAGGGTGTTTAGATCAGGAATTCTGGTTTATGGGATTAAATGTGCTCCACATATCTCATCACCGTATCCGACTTAGACCATCGCCCGCGTTGCATCATGATTGGCATGCTTGCCCCAGAACTCAGTAAATCTTGCGCTGCGCCTACTCGCATGGAGTGACCACTAATTCCCTTAATGACTGATTCATCTAATCCGGCTGCCCTGGCAATTCTCTTGTAGATACGATTGACCTGACCGCCCCCAAGATCTGGTGATATATCGCCTGAGCGTGACATTCCTGTTATGAGCTTTTCTTGCCCCGCAGGAAGCTCTTTCATCCAAGCTATTAATGCAAGATGCGCTCTTTCACTTAGACGCAGCCATTTACCCATGGAATCTTGATCAGTTTTACTTTTTCTGAGCAGAATCGAAGTGCTCTCAACGCCATTTTTAATGGTTATCTTGACGTCTTTAACTTGCAGTGACACTAACTCACTGCGCCTACATAGGGTGTCGTAAGCCACAAGTAATAAAGCTTTATCTCGCAGGCCTCTAATTGAATCATCGGTAGCTAAGAGCATCTGGTCTAGGGTATTTAGATTAATGCTGCCTGCTTGTTTTGCGGAGCGCCCTAGTTTTCTATGCATTCTTCGCATTTCAATGGTGACATCAGGATCCTTCGTGGGGTCATCCATGCGGTTGAGTTTATGAATCGTGGATATTCCACAAATAGCGCGTCGAATACCTGCTGAACTTCGCTTGTCATTAGAGAGCTTAATGATGAAGTTGGCGATAGATAGGGGTAGGGCTGGTAATGATTCCTCATTGCAATCTTCGCAAAATTGGATGAAGGTATTAAAGTCGGCCCTATAGGCTCGAATGGATGCATATGCGTAGGCACCCTCAATTTTCTCAAGGGTATTAGCCAATAGCTCTCTAGGATCAATTCTGATTTTTAAGTCGTTCAGATTTGCATGGGTTAATGCTGATGCATTGTTTGGTAGGTTCGTCATATATGGCTTTCTGTGGTCGGGATGGTTTACTTCTGGGTTTTCGGATACTTCTAGACAAAAGTCTTAATACTGGGCAAAATCTTACTTCTTATGCTTTTTTATCTCCTTATTAATAAATAATTATGGTAAATAAGTAATTAATACTAATTATACAGCAAATATATCTTGATTACAAGCAATCAAATTCGTGCGGCGCGCGCCATGCTCCGGTGGAGTGGGAAAGATTTAGCGGAAAAAACAGGACTGGGTTTTTCAACCCTGATGCGTCTAGAGTCTTTGGAGGGCGTTCCGGGCACACACTCAAAAACTCTGGAAGCAATTGAAAAGGCTTTTGAAAAAGCAGGCATTGAATTCATTGGCACTCCAGACTCTGGTGCTGGGGTTCGCTGGAGGGTTTAGTTTTTAGCTCAACATTGCTTCAATAGGATTACCTCCGTCATCCTTTTGGGCTTGCTAGGCATCCTCTTGTTTAGAAGCACGATTTCTTGATTTTTTCTTTTGACGTCTTAATTGGATCTTCTGGGATTTCAAATCCAAATGTATCGCTGACCTTAAACCGTCTTTAAGGTAAAGAAGCACTCATTTAGGCAGGCCCCAACTAGTAAATCAAT
>CAIOIX010000381.1 GCA_903858445.1 uncultured beta proteobacterium | reverse complement strand
TAGTCCTCATATTTTCACTTAACATTGACTTACCCAATCCAAACAAAAGCAAGCTGTAAGGGTAATGGTGTAATGCGGCTATATTAAGGTAAATCAATGCCGTCATAATCCGCACCTTTTTAACGTCATATCCATTATCTTCAAGCCAAAGAACAAAATAACGCTCACACTCAACTAGCACTTGCTTTCTTAAAACATCATAATTAATTTCAGATAGCGTCCAGCTAACGCTATATAAATCTTTAGCAATCAACTCATGACTAACGATCAAACCATGCAAAAGTTTGGCAAGGTCGTAATAAATATCACCTACTGAGACATCTCCACCAAAATCTTGCCGCCAATCTAAAAAAGTAAATTTCTGATTTGAGGGTGTCCAAAGAATATTTTCAAAGTGAAAGTCTCCATGAAATCTTCCTGCTAAGCCATCTGACAACCATTCCCAATCTACGGCATCTAATAAACCTTTTAGCAAAGGCATGTCGAGACCATTAATAGCCTCCACGCCATCTTGCCGAGAGAAATTCTTGTAAAACAATTCAACGCGCTCATAAGTTTTATCCCGATAAAAGCGTATACAAGTTTCTTTAAAAGAAAGCTGGTCTTTCTCATTGAGATCTTTCAATTTCCAAAACTGGGTTGAATGTTCTAGTAGTTTTTTAAATAAAGGCAAATTCACTACATCAGAAAATACTCTGCCCTCTACCTTGGCATAGCGATACATATTCACACCACTTCCAGTGATGCTGGGTGCAAAACCCTCTAATTCTTTTACGCGCTCTACTCTATTGGCAATAAATTTTTTATCGTCAGAAAATTTAATCGCATGGTTACCTACAAACCAAATAGCCTCATTCGCTTTCTCTAAAATATTAGGCTCATCAGGCTCACGATAAAATTCTCTAGCTCGATTTAAAGCATCAATATTCCCAGTGTCATGCCATGTAAAAGATTTAGCCTCAATACCTTTTGACAATAATGCACGCAGACCATGCGCCTCTCCAGTTTGAATTGCTTTAGGGCCATCAGACTCCATTGCCATCCAAAATGCCTCATGATCAGCGATTCCCGCTAGTCCAATATAAGGCTTGTAGCCCGGAAACTTACCTACCCCTTTTTCGCAGATCGCAATAACCTGATCATGTGCAACTTCTAAAGTTCTGTAGGGATCCAGATCTTGTACCTCGGCATAGCCCATCCAATTCTTATACGGAGGAGGAATAAACTCATCCACCAAGGTATCGCAAGAAATAAAAATAAAGGGCTCCTGAAGATGCTGCTTGCATGCAAGCAAACTTAGTCCCAAGCCCGAACCCTTCCCCTCAAATGGATGTACATGTGCGTAATCAAAATGACGTTCAGGATAAGCAAGCCCCAAAAATTCTTGGATGAGATTTCCTTTGTGACCCAGTGCAATAACAAACTTGGCATCTGCGGGAAACTGCTCTATTAAATGGCAAATTGTGGGGCGATTGGCTATACCTACTAACGATTTATTGAGATAACGAGTCAGCCCCCCCAATCTTGAACCAGTTCCCGCAGTGGGTATGCATACCTTGTAACTCATTAGTGAGCCCGTTGGTAATCATCCACCAATCTAACAACGTCATCCATCTCGGGAGTCGATGCCTCTAAGTACACACTGTCTTCAACGCCTTCCATGCGGTGAATCAGTCCAGGTGGAATGGTGATGGTGTCGCCAGCATAGTAAAGTTTTTCAATCAACGCATCTTGAGTTTGCCCTTGAATAATCTTCAAAACTCCTGAGAGCACGTAGATCGTTTCTTTTTTAAGATTGTGATATTGCAAACTACAGCGATGGCCAGCCCACATGGTTAATTTCTTAACCATATATTTATCATTAATCTCAACAACCTCTTCGCGCCCCCAGGGCTTTTCAATAACCTGCATTTTTCAATCCTTCAATCATTTAAATATTAAATTTTATAAGCGCTGTATTCGGGATGGAACTCAAAAAACTTATCGTAAAAAGATTTGACATATTGCTGCATGGACCAGCGGCTATTAAATCCATATTTATTGCGAAGCCAATCTTTCCCCTCGGAAACATATAGCCGAAGATTTTCTTGGTAATCTTCGGTTTTGATGAGATCGGCCTGATTAATTAAATATGACTCGTTCTCTCCGGCCCATACCGTTGACGTAATGGCGGCAGCCCAATCATTTGCGTAGGCCTTGGCAATTAATTCGGACTCACTTAAATACCCTCTGAAATTTTCACCATCAAATAAGAAATTCATAAAATCTGGTTTATTGATATTGGATACAGACTCAATGAACTCTCTACGCAACAAAAAGGAGTTGTTATGAATAAACCAAAAGTATTTGGTTTTCTCTTTCTCTAAGAGCAACTTCTCACCCCAGCGCTCAGAGCAGGGTGACAGAATGCCTAGCTTAGGGTGCTCATCCATGATTTTCATCAAGGGCGCTACCGTCGCCAATTGCTGTAGCTCAGTATCATTGGTAAGCAAGAAAAATGCGTCATAGTCTTTAAACTTATCCTCTTTCCAGAGCTGGCTTAATCCAAAATTCATACCCCGACCATAGCGCAGTCCATACTGAGTAGCCTCATTCCAGTTAGCATGCCATGAACTATGTTTGGTTAATTTGGATACATCAGAGCCCGCCTCAACGATATAAATATCAGTACAGTCACCATCAAACTTTGTGAGGTGATTATATAAACGCTCTGTTACCTCAGGGAGATTTCTATTTAGAATAATTGTCGCAACACGTACCAATTTAAACTCCCGCCATTCTAAAATTTTTCATGTATCGGAAAATACTTTTCTTGACTTCGTTTTTTAAATGGGAATCAAGATCAATCTGTTTTTTTGCTAGATCTTTTCTTGCCTTTGCTTTAATTTCATCGCATCCTGGCTTAGAAAATACATAGTGCCCAGAAATAATGGATCTATCCCGATCACTTGCTGTAGTTTGATCTAGCATCCACTTTTCCCACTTCTTGGAATCGTAAGAAAGCTTTAAGAAATCATCCGCCAAACCCTGGAGATTATTTTTTTCTAAAACATTAAGCAAGGCTAATGTCTCAGCTACACCAAATTCAGGGGCCACGTTGGCCGCATGAATTCCCAATCTAGGATGCCATTGCAATGCTTCATCTGATAAGTAATCGGTATTGTGCTCCTTCATCATAATTCCATAACGATTGCAAATTTCAATCATTTTTGGAACCTGAATCTCGGCAGGCAACTCATTGGCAACTCTCAGTGGTGTATCGAATGAGCCCACATTGCGTGTTTCCATCACCCTTGTCCCCGTCTGTATCACCACAAAAGAAGGTTGGGGGATATTATTTTTTTTGCAAAACTTGAGTAACTCATTAAGCGTGTAATCGAGCTCTTCTTGTGTGTTGGTGCTTCCGCTTTGCTCTTCAGTGCCCACTTCAAAAATCACTTCACGACCTAAGCGCTGAGCATGGGTCCAGCAATAGTCATATAAGTCAAACACTCGATCCAAAATTTCATCTACATTTGGGGAGCTATGAATATCGACACTAGGATCAATATGAAGCACCTGAAAGCCAGCTTCTAAATCTCGTAGGTAAGACAATTTGGCTGAGTCCATCGCTCTGCGTAGGCTTAAATTCTCACCCACCTCCTTAGTGCTCTGCCATGGGCCGCCATGATCACGTGCCAATAAAATCTTACCCTTTTGGTCATTATCAATCACATATTTTGCAAACTCTTGAGTAGTCCAATTGTTGACATAGCCACCACCAAACTCTTCGGAGTCGATTTGGCGACGACTTGCAATTAGCAATAGTGGTGCATCATATTCATTAGCAAGCTCTATTGCTGCGTCTACACAATTCAAACTCATCGGGCCTACGCCCAATAAAGTACATCGTTTTTTATTTAAAAAAGCATTAAGTCTTTGATGCATCATACGGTCCACTCCCCAGAGAGTTTAATTTGAGAATCAGGTAGAGCCTGTGGATTAAATGGAGTGAAAAATTTCTCCATAATGTGTAGGCAAGCTTCTGCGACAGCCCTATCCCCGCCCGATCTTTCGGTTACGAAATCAGCGTGCTCTTTTGCCAACTTATCCCCATTAGCTGGAGATATGGCGTAACCGACCTCCCGCATCACATAGTGGTCAAATATTCCATCGCCCATATAAATCACGTCTTCAAGTGCGTAGCGCTCTTTTATCCAATCAATTCGGCGGATTGTACTAACCAACTCCAAAGGGAATTTCATGTCATTAACAATTCTCTTGTGGGAAATAGCAAATCCCTTTTTATCCCCTGTAACGAATCGAATTTCAAGATCGTTTTTTAAAAGAGAGAGGCCATCGTTGTCGTCTGGACCGAATATCTTCATCACTTTACCTTCAGAGGTATAGAGAAAATGACCGGTAGTCATCACACCATCAACATCCAAGATGAAGCATTTTGGTTTCATATTTATCATCTATCTAGATCTTTAAAAAACGTCAGAAATCTATGAAAAAAGGGGCTATTTTCACGATTCAGATCAAAGCCCATATTTTTCTCTATCTTCCTGATTGATTCTCTTTACCCACTGCCACCGAGTAACCATGCTTATGCAGCAAGGCATGTTGCTTGGCTTGGTCCAAGTCATTTGCCACCATCTCGACGATCATTTGATCAAGCGTGATTTCAGGAACCCAGCCCAGTTTAGTTTTAGCTTTAGTTGGATCACCCAAGAGAGTTTCTACTTCAGTAGGACGGTAGTAACGCGGGTCAATTTGCACAATCACATCACCCACTTTTAGTGCAGGAGCCTTGTCGCCTTCAATAGCCGCAACAATTGCCTTCTCGTTTTCTTCTTTACCTTCAAATTTCAGGGTAATGCCCAACTGCTTGGCGCTACGGGTAATAAATTCACGAACAGTAAATTGCACACCAGTAGCGATCACAAAGTCTTCTGGCTTATCTTGTTGAAGCATTAGCCATTGCATGCGCACATAATCTTTTGCGTGACCCCAGTCACGTAAGGCATTGATATTACCCATATACAAGCACTTCTCCAGACCTTGGGCAATATTTGCCAAACCGCGAGTGACCTTGCGCGTAACAAATGTTTCGCCACGCCGCTTTGACTCATGGTTAAAGAGGATACCGTTACAGGCGTAAATACCATAGGCCTCACGGTAGTTCACAGTGATCCAGTAGGCATACATCTTGGCAACAGCATATGGACTTCTAGGGTAGAACGGGGTTGTTTCTTTTTGGGGGATTTCTTGTACCAGGCCATAGAGCTCAGATGTGGAAGCTTGATAGAAGCGGGTCTTCTTTTCAAGCCCGAGAATACGTATGGCTTCTAACATACGCAGCGGACCCATGGCATCCACATCAGCAGTGTATTCAGGGGACTCAAAAGAAACGGCAACATGTGATTGAGCGCCCAAGTTATAAATCTCATCTGGCTGGCATTCTTGAATGATGCGTACCAAGTTACTGGTGTCAGTTAAATCGCCATAGTGCAGAATTAAATCTGGGTAGTTGATGTGTGGGTCTTGATAAATATGATCAATACGTTCGGTATTAAAAGAAGAGGCGCGGCGCTTAATGCCGTGAACAATATAGCCTTTTTCCAATAAGAACTCAGCTAGGTAAGATCCATCTTGACCTGTAATGCCAGTAATAAGGGCGACTTTTTGTTTATTCGTCATTTACCAATTCTGTTAATTTATTTACTTGCGCCCGCTAATGCCCGATCTCGTGCTTCTCTCTTGGCACTTGCTTGACTCATGATTTCATGCATTACTCACACCACCGCTTTTAATATGGGTCCACACGCGTTGACCTAGGAGCAACAAGAG
>CAIOIX010000380.1 GCA_903858445.1 uncultured beta proteobacterium | reverse complement strand
GTAGCGCCTGCAGAAGAAATTTAATACATAAGGAAAATATATGTCCCATCACGATAAATTACTGGATGCTTTTGAAGCCTACAAAGCTGAAAATGAAAAGTTTCAAGGTAAGGGTATTAAAGCCTCAGCCGCGCGTGCTCGTAAAGCGCTACAAGAAATTGCTGGCTCTTGCAAAGAACGCCGCAAAGAAATTACTGCTGAAAAAGAATCTCGTGAGGGCAAAGGTGCTGGCATGTCTCAGGATGCCGCTCGCCATGCACATATTCGTAAATAGCCCCAGCACAAGAGATGTAGTGTAGTAGATTGACTGCTTTAAAAAAACCAGCTTCGGCTGGTTTTTTATTGATTAACGGCTATTAGCCTTAGGGCTAACTTTGGAATGACCTTGGTCTTTAGCTGGTATATAACTACTAATTTGATGGGCTACGTATAGACCTGAAAATGGGTATTATCAAAATTAATAACCATTAGTAGCATCAAATATCAGAATAAAAATTCTATGCTGAGCTCAAACATAACGACAGGAGACGCAAGGGGTTTTTACTTAAGACAGACTATCGCTAGCTGTTGCTTCTTGCTCTTAGGCTACGCATTACTTAAGTTTGGACTTGCAACGGGTTTGGATTTGCAATTTGCAATCTTTGGGCCAATCGTTGGTCTCGGGACTGCGTTTGTTTTGGTATTTGGTAAGCAATCAATCATTCCATTGTTAATTGCTTCGCTGCTGATTCAAATGCTTCAGTTGTTTGACCAAAATCAAGCATTTAGTTTGGCAACCAGTTATCGCATCGGTGCCACTGCCACTTTTTTTGCTCTCCTATCTTTTTTCAATGCAAAAGTTTTCACTAGACTGGATAAGGTTTATCACGAATCCGATATCAAAGGGGCTATAGCATTCTTTTTGGCATCAATGTTAAGCGCCATTCTGGGCATCACATTCGCGATATTTTTACTCTCCCTATTTGCCGATCTCAAGATTTCTGACATGCCCCTATTTATTGGGATTGCTGCATTTGGCCAATATATTGGTTCAATATTATGCATACCCCTAATAAAAGGTTTATTTTCTCGGAATGAAAATTTTGATAATCATTACATCAAGGGTATAGCTCTTCCGCTTTGGGCGGTATTTCTCTTTCTTTTTTTCTTCCTTAGTCTACTAAATCGTGAATCTGAAAAAAAACTCAAGATTGAATTTCAGAAAATTTCCATCCAAATAGGCGACTTGATAGAGGCGCAATTTTTTGCACAAGATGCCTTTATTGATGGTGTGGGGTCATTTTTTAGCACTAAGCGGACGCCCGTTACTGAAGATCATTTTAAGAATTATGTAGCCCATGGGTTGATACGCTACCCCATGATTCAGGGAATTTCTTGGTTGCCCTATCTAACGCCTCAGCAATTACCTGAGTTCATTCGCAATCAGCGAAAAATCTATTCAGATTATGAGGTAAAAGCCATTGGTAGTGGCGAGAAGCTAGTGCCTGATGGGGTGAGGAGGTTTTATACCCCGGTTGCTTTTATTGAGCCATTCAATGTCAATAAGAGGGCTCTTGGCTTTGATATTTCTAGTAATCCGGTACGCCTAGAGGCGGTGCAAAAAGCCCTATCAGGCTTTAGAACTGTTGCTAGTGCCCCCGTTAAGCTGGTCCAGGACCAGGGAAGTAAAACCGGTATTTTGCTCTTGAAGTACGTCCCCAACTCCAAAAACGGGCCCGGGCTTGTGAGTGAAGTCTTGCGCTTAGAGGATTTCATTGGCCTTACGACGGCACGCTTGAGCGAAGATGCCAATATCAGAGTAGTAGATGCTGATTCAAAAAGTGTGATTTTTAATAATCATTTCGACTCATCGAATCTGGCAATTTCTACGCCTCTCATATTTGGCGGCCGGGTATTTGATATTGACGTAAGTCCAACTACGGAATTTATGGCGACGCATAACCCCGTTAAATATAAATTCTTCATGAGCGCCTTGATAGCACTCATTCTGTCAATTTTTAATTCCTTTTTGTTGCTGATTTCGAGATTTCAACAAAAAATCCAAGAGAAGGTCATTGAAAAAACTGAAGAGCTCAATAAAAATGAGCAACAGTTGCGATACGTATTAGCCGCTACTGGAGATGGCATCTGGGATTGGGATATCCAGAGTGGTACGGTTATGCACAATCAACGCTGGTTGGAATTGCTGAGTTTAGATCCCAGCAAAATCAGCTCTACTGTCGATGATTACAAGAGTAGGATATATCCCGAAGATTTACCAAAAGTATTCGAAAGCATCAATGTTGCCATGCAGACTGGTGAGAAATATTCACTTGAGTACCGCATGATTCGGGGGGATGAAAGCTTAGTTTGGGTATCTGATATCGGCATGGTGGTGGATAGATCGCCTAGCGGTGAGCCATTACGAATGGTTGGAGCCATTACGGACATTACAAAGCAAAGAGATTCACAGGCAAAAATTGAAGAGCTAGCCTTTTTTGATCCCGTCACCAATTTACCCAATCGGCGCTATATCCAAGATCGAATTCAGAGATCGATCAGTGAATCCAGTCGAAATAATAGCTTTGCAGGATTGATGTTATTGGATTTAGATAACTTTAAATTCGTAAATGATAGCCATGGCCATTACGCTGGCGATGTTCTTTTAAAGCAATTTGGCTTACGCCTAGGCTCCGCTCTTAGGCCAATGGATGTTGTAGCCCGAATTGGCGGCGATGAATTCTTGGTTTTATTTGAAGCACACTATCCTTCCATGGAGCAATGTAAAGAAATTCTGCAATTGGTCATTAATCGCATATGTGATCAACTGCAGGGAGCATTCGAAATTGAGAGGAATATTCAGGTCAACATTAAGCCTAGTATCGGCGTAGTGATTTTTGGACAAGAGATTAGCGGGTTTGAGGAGGTTATGAAATTTGCTGACTTAGCGATGTATAGCAATAAATCTAATCCCGCTGAGAGGTACCGCTTCTACGATCAAAGCTTGCATGATGAATTTTTGCAAATGAGTGAGATGAGTAGTGGGCTACTTGAAGCGTGTGCATTAGAGCAGTTTTATGTAGATTATCAGCCCGTAGTAAATCGGGCAAAAGAGACTGTAGCCTTTGAGGCCTTGGCGCGGTGGAATCATCCTAAGCTTGGCAAGGTGATGCCGGATAAATTTATTCCATTTGCCGAAAAAAATGGCCAGATCAGAGCTGTTGGCGATGCTATTTTTAAGAAAATATTCTCAAGCCCCCAAGTAACTCAACTAAAGCAGAGTGCAATGCCTTGTAGCCTCATGATTAATTTAAGTGGCATTCACTTAATGGATGCTAACTTTGCAGATGATTTTTTATCAACAGCCAATCACTTTGGCTTTCCCTTGAATTTAATTCATTTGGAAGTGACTGAGGGTGTGTTTTTGGATGACAAAGAGCGCTCTATTCAGACGATGAAAATCCTTAGGGATAAAGGCGTTAAATTTGCGCTAGATGATTTTGGTACTGGATACTCTTCATTCGCTTATTTGCAGAAATTGCCAATTAACTACTTAAAAATTGACAAATCATTTGTTGCGGGCATGGACCAGATTGGCGACTTATCCATTGTGAAAAATATCATTAACCTAGCACACACCCTTAATCTCGAGGTGATTGCAGAGGGTGTAGAAACTGAAGATCAATTTACGTTGCTCTATGACATGGGCTGCAACTATTTCCAGGGTTGGTATTGCGGTAGGCCAGCGCCTTTGCCGTCAGTTCAATAATTTGATTTACTGCTTGAGAGGCTTTAGCTGCGGCCAGTACTGCCAAAGCCCCCAGCCCCACGACTGCTTTCAGTGAACTCTTCAACCACTTTGAGTTGCACTTGCAGAACCGGCATGACTACTAACTGAGCTAGGCGCTCCATTGACTCTAGTTTGAATGGAGTGGATCCACGATTCCAGGTGCTCACCATCAGCTGACCTTGGTAATCCGAATCAATCAAACCCACTAAGTTGCCAAGGACGATGCCATGTTTATGACCAAGGCCTGAGCGGGGCAGAATAAAGGCAGCGTAGCGTGGATCTTCCACAAAGATTGCTAAGCCGGTGGGTACCAGTATGGTTTGTCCAGGCGCAATCTCAATGGTTTCATCAATGCAAGCGCGCAGATCTAAGCCGGCGCTGCCAGGGGTTCCGTAGGCGGGTAACTGGTCACGCATACGCTCATCGAGAATTTTGACTTGAAGGGATTGCATGGGATTTCCTAAAACTGGGAATGTAAATAAAAGAAACGAATTGGATTTAAATTTTTTTGGCGACTAGCTGAATGAGTTGACGGGCAAGTTGGAGTTTTTCTGCTTTCGCTATTTTCTTGCTGCCGCTCTCATCAATGATGAGTAGCTGATTGAGGTCGCTGCCAAAGGT
>CAIOIX010000379.1 GCA_903858445.1 uncultured beta proteobacterium | reverse complement strand
CTGTGTGGCCAGTGAGAAAAACTTTCTTACCCGACCAGAACTGCGGATGAACTTGTCCACGCATGTTCAAACTCATTGCCAACTTTTCCAAGGGGCTTTGCCGCTGGCCCATAACTCTTCAAGATAGGTTTTGTCTCGCAAGGTATCCATGGGACGCCAAAAACCTGAATGAAAAAAGGATTCGAGTTGACCTTGCTGAGCTAAAGACTCCAGGGGTTCTTTTTCCCAGAGGGTGGCATCTGAGGCAATCAAATCCAATACCTTGGGATTGAGCACAAAAAATCCGCCATTAATCCAGCCGCCATCCCCTTGTGGCTTTTCTAGAAAAGATTTGACTGAAGTGCCATCAATCTCCAGAGCGCCAAAACGCCCTGGTGGCTGAACTGCTGTCATTGTGGCCAATTTGCCATGTTGCTTATGAAAGGCAATTGAGGCTGCAATATCCACCGAGCCAACGCCATCACCATAGGTCATGCAAAAGTCATCATCCAAATAATCCGCGACGCGTTTTAGTCGTCCACCTGTTTGCGTATTTTCGCCAGTATCAATGAGGGTGATTTTCCAAGGCTCGGCTTTTTTCTGGTGTACTTCGATGGAGTTATGACTCATGTCAATGGTGACGTCAGACATATGTAAAAAGTAATTTGCAAAATACTCTTTAATCATGTAGCCCTTGTAACCACAGCAAATGACAAAATCATCGATCCCATGGGCTGAGTACATTTTGAGGATGTGCCACAAAATAGGCATGCCACCAATCTCAATCATGGGTTTTGGGCGAAGCGTGCTTTCCTCGCTAATCCGGGTGCCAAGACCGCCTGCCAAAATCACTGCTTTCATACATTACCTTTAACGCGAGAATTGAGCCAATAGATGGCTTATTTTCTCAGAAAAAATAATGGTTTACCGAACAATGGTCTTTAAATGATGCCCCTGTCGGCAGGCTGAAATGATTGCAAAAAAAGGGCTTCCCAATAAGAGGAGTGCAAAGAGTAACTCAAGCCTTAAATCAGGCCTTAGGGCTCAGAATTTAGGGATTTTCTTTAAATCTGCCTGAATAGTGGCGCCATATTGGGCATTTAGACCAATAATGGAGCGCAGTGGCACATGCTCTTTTTCAGAGAACCAAACTTCAAACGTGGCGGTGTCCTCTTTTGAGGTGGTCTTGTAATAGCGTATTGCCTTGACCTTACCACCATCAAAGGGAAAATCCCAAACTTCTCCCCTCACCAAGGTGTAGGACTTTAATGAACGCCCGTCCGTTACCGGCAGCACGATAGATTTTGCGGGCAGATCACGACCCATAAATTGATAGCCAACAGTGAGCATATCCAATAGGTGCCCGCCATAAGGAGCGCTTCCTATTGGCGGAGTTCGAGACGAGACTTTGTAAAAATTGAGAACACTCTTTTCTACTTTTGCGATCAGCAAATCTGTGTTGCCGCGCTTTTCTTGATAGGTATTGGTTAATAGGCCGTCTTTGCTAACAGAGCCTACTGAATCTCTGATTAACTTTTGATCAGACAGCGCTGTTGAGAGGACTGCACCAAGTGTGCCGGTGGAATTAATGTGATATTGATCTTTGCGAATATCGACCTTATCTACTAGCGTAGCCACCTGCATTGAACCCTTCACCAAACTCAATACCTGCTCATATGGGCTAGGTGTCTCACCAGATTGTTTTAGGTAAGCAGCGCGCTTAGCGGGATCAGCAGTGATCTTCAGGTCGTATTCAAACTGAATGGTCTGGGCAGCAGCTCCAAAACTCAATACCAACAAAATACCTAGGCAAACAAAGCGCAAGTTGAAAATATACAGAGAAATATGGTTCATCGGCTAATTATTGCAAAATAATCAACATTCTGGAAGATCCCACCGATAAGTCTAAGGCGGTCGGTGCCCCAATCCAAATAAACCCCATCAAGATAAACCCTAGCGCGAGAACATGATAGGACCAAGGAAATACTTAGACTTAGAACACATATGTCATTTTAGAATTTATAATGAACTCATGACTGGTTTGATAGCTTCCTTTTTTACCTCCCT
>CAIOIX010000378.1 GCA_903858445.1 uncultured beta proteobacterium | reverse complement strand
CTGCCGGGCGCACCAGTCTTTCGGGCACATAGTTCTTAAAAAACTGCATTGAAAGCTATTTTTTGCGGCTTTTAATGCTTTTGCTATCTCTTCATTTACAAATCAGGCCAATACTCAAATCCTCATTTGTGCCCAAACCGTGCCCATTTTGTGCCTGCGTTGTGCCCACCTTTTTTGTGCTATGCCAATTTTGAGTATTAGCCTCAAATTGGCACACTTACAGCCTTAATACCTAGATTTCTGTGCCCAAGGCGTATTGACTAATCGTTTTGAGCATCTGGTAGGTATTCAAATAGATCTTCGACTTTGCAATCGAAAAATTTGCATAGCTTACTAATTGCATCTAAATCGACCCTTGCAGCTGTTTCATCGTAAAGCAGGGTGATGGTATTCCTATGCAAACCTGTTTCACGAGCGACATCAACCAACTTGAGTTTTCTTTCGCCCATAAGGGTCGATAAATGGCATTTTATCATTCTGAATAGCTTTTTTTAATATTAAATGTAAAAAGTGTTTGCTAAATGTCATTTACTCATGCATAATGTCATTCAGGATGGCAAAAGTTAATTAAGAATTACTTTTCGCCACTTTGATTGATTTTACTACATGGAGTTAACAATGGCACAGACCTATCTCACCACCGAAGAGCTTTCGGCTCGCATCAAATATGACCCCCGCACGATTCGGGATCAACTCAAAGATTCAGTCTTATTAGAGGGGCGTCATTATTTCCGCCCCTTTGGCGGAAGAAAGATTCTCTATATCTGGGAGGTTATCGAGGATGACATGACCAAGGCGATCTCCTCGGCCTTAAATCAAATCCCAATGGCAAGAGGGGGTGTTGCTCATGTCTAACATTCGCATCAGAAAAGAAACTGGGCGCCTCTTTCTCGATTTCCGGGTTTTTGGCGTCCGCTGCAGAGAGCAAACCGAGCTACCCGATACCAAAGCCAACCGTAAGTTACTGGCTAAGCTAGATGACAACATCAAAGCAGCAGTAGCTAATGGCTCCTATAAGCATGAGCATTTTTTCCCAATGAGCAAACGCATTGCAGAAGTGGAAGAAGCGCGACTAGCGATGAGCGCCCCTGCTTATAAGACCCCAACTAGCTCGACTTTGGCTACTTCAGAAATGTATTCTGATATCGCGCCCTCATCTCTAAACCCAACGCCTCTCTTCTCTGAATTTGCCAACCAGTGGTACTCAGAGATGGAAGTAGGGTGGAAGCGTTCTCATAGAACGACTACCCGCGGAGTTCTAGATAACACCCTGATTCCTCAATTTGGCCCAAGACCTGTAAATGAGATTAAAAAGGGCGACATTCTGGCTTTTCGCTCCTCTTTGGCGAAGTTACCGGGAATTAAGAACAAAGAGAGTCTTTCTGCTTCCCGCATTAACCACATCATGACCCCGCTGCGGATGATATTGACAGAGGCTGCCGACCGATATGAATTTGCCCCGGCCTTTATCAATATCAAACCCTTAAGAGTAGGCAAGACTGATGTTCAGCCGTTCACGATGCAAGAAGTCCAAGACATTCTTCGCACGGTTCGATCTGATTTTCGCAATTACTACATTGTTCGCTTTTTTACGGGGACCCGTACTGGTGAGATCGATGGCCTCAAATGGCAGTACGTCGATTTTGAGCGCCGCACGATTTCCATTAAAGAGACGATTGTGAATGACTATGAGGAAACTCCCAAAACGGGAGAGTCCGAACGTGACATCCAAATGTCCCAGATGGTCTTTGACGCACTCTTGGCTCAACATAAAGTAACCGGGCAGGGCGTGTATGTTTTTGCAACCAGCGCGGGAACACCGATTTCTCATCGCAATATCTCTAAGCGGGTTTGGTATCCGTTGCTCCGATTATTGGGCCTGAAAAAGCGAGTGCCATACCAAACTCGCCATACCTATGCGACCCTCATGTTGGCCTCTGGAGAAGCCCCGGAATGGATCGCTCGGCAGATGGGACACACCACTACGGAGATGCTCTTTCGGGTGTACTCCAGATTCATTCCAAACTTGACCCGTCAGGATGGAAGCGCCTTTGAAAGACTCATGGCAGCGCAGATGCAAGACCAGCCACACCCCAGTGTTGACCCCCAATCACTCAATGAAGTAAGCGCCTACTCAGGTATAAACCCAAACAGCATTGGAGTGAATCATTTACCAAAAACTCAGAGTCGAGTAACTAAGGAAATTGAGCAAACGCCACAATTGCCCGAGCCTCAGGCAATAAACCAACCCACGCCGCCTCCTTTTG